>CALHXW010000178.1 GCA_938040325.1 uncultured bacterium
GTCCATGTCCTCGACGGCAAGTACACGATGTTCACGGGCCGCCGCACGAGCCGCGTCTCGACCAAGAAGCTGCGCTACTACGCCCACCCCGATCGGCAAGGCATCACGAAGGACGGGCTGGCGCTCTTTGGCGGCCGGCGCTTCGAGGGCGTTAAGGGCAGCTTCAAGGTCGACTTCAAGCCAGACGCCGACGTCTTCCCCGCCCACGCAACGAGCTACAACCGCGACACGAAGGGCTACGACCTGAGCATGCACGATGGCAGGCCAAGCGTGTCGTTCATCTTCGGCATGCATGACATCTGGCGCGACGACTACCAGGATCCAGAGACCCGCAAGCGCAGCTATCCGAACCCAACCCAGGGCTGGGCGGTGCGCGTCTCGAGCGACAAGGTCGAGCTGCTGCGGCTGGGGGAGACAGCGCCTGCTGAGGTTCAGCGCAAGCGCGAGTCCATCAAGACGACGGTCGTGGCGACCAAGAAGAACCGCTTCAAGGCGGTGGATGCCGAGATCGACATCAAGGTGAAGGGCAAGCGGGTCGAGGTCGAGGTCGACGGCGACGACTTCACGTTCAAGCTGCCGACTGCCGAGGCCCAAGGAGGCTACATCGGCTGGTTCATCGAAGGCCCAGGGTTTGTCGAGCTGCGCAAGCCGAGCTTCAAGAGCCTCGCAAAGTAGCCCGCGGCGAGTTGGTGCGGTCCGTGTCGCTGCGGATGGACAAGCGACGCCAACGCCGGGCCGACGGCTTCCAAGCCCGTTCGAACGCTGACGAGAAGCCATCGCGCGACCCGGATCGCGCCTCATTTCTGACCGGGCGGTCCGCGCGTAGACCGTCGTATATCTTGACGATCGGCCCATTCTGGTTCTCTATCCCCCGCGTGACCCCTACGGAGGACTGAACATGAGAGCGATCGTCTTTGCTGCTGTTGTCGCCCTGGTTGGCGGCGTTGCTTGTGACAAGAAGGCCGAAGATAAAGCCGGCGCCGACAAGGGTACCGCGACCGCGGCTACTGGCGGCGACAAGGCTCCGGCTGGCGCGGCTGAAGGCGGCGACAAGGCTCCAGCAGCTCCGGCCGGCAACGGCATTGCCGACGTCAAGGGCCTGGCAACGGCCGCGGCGAAGGCCATCAGCGCTGGCGACAGCGCTGCTTACGGCAAGCTCGTGATGCCCGCGGGCTTCACCAAGACGCTCTGCAGCGACCTCGCTGTCGACGACAACAAGGAAAAGGCTCGGTACGCCGCTGAGGTCGGCAAGTCGAAGGCCGCCATCGAAGGCAAAGCCTGCAAGGCCTACGACTGGTCCAAGGCCAAGCTCGTCAGCGTCTCTGGCGGCAACAAGCCTGTCGCGGACAAGATCTGCCCGAACGTGAACAACTTGGGCGAGCTCGGTGTGCACTACAAGATCGACGGCAAGCACGTGGTCGTGCAGCTGCCGGGCGCAGTCGCCAGCAAGGACGGCAAGTCCTTCTACGTGACGGGCGCACCGACCTGCCGCGACGGTGTCTCTGGCGCCACTGCCGCTGCCGGCAAGGGCGGCTGGGAGGCCACGAAGGCCGAGCTGCTCAAAAAGGCCAAGGGCTTCACCGCGGCCGTCTGCGCCTGCAAGGACGAGGCATGCACCAACCCGATCATGAGCAAGTTCATGGCCGACACCGGCAAGCTCGTTGGCCCGCACAACGTGAGCAAGGCCGACCAGGACCTGATCTCGGCGGCGATGAAGCCAGGCATGGACTGCATCCAGAAGCTCGGCAAGTAGCACGGAGCCACGCTCCAACGCATCCGCGAGAGGCGCAGGACATCGGTCCTGCGCCTCTTTCTTTTTTGGGATGACCCCTGACACCAACGATCGCGTTGGATCGTTTTGTTCAGTACCCGAAGCACCGCCCTTCTCGTCGTATCATCATTGTCGACGAGGAGATCGAGATGATAGAGAACTCGGTAGGGCGGCCTGTTCAGGGTCGGAACTTCTATGGCCGTGAGCGCGAACAGCGGGCAATGTGGCGCCGGCTGGCGACCGACCACGTCCTGATGCTCGCGCCGCGGCGGGTCGGTTCGACGTCGCTGCTCTTCAAGCTGCGCGACGACGCGCCCGGTCACGGCTTCTACGCGGCCTATCTGTCGGTCGCGGACGCGACCAGCGAGCTCGACTTCGTCAAGAAGCTCTGTGACGCGCTGGCCAAGGTCCCAGAGGCCCAGCCGGCGTTCAAGCGTCTCGAAGCCGGCCCGCTGAAGCGACTCCTGCGTCACACGCGACGGATCGAAGCTGGTCCGGTCAGCCTCGAGTTTGACGACACCGCCGACGGCGCCGGGAAAGACTGGACGCTGCTGGCCGAAGAGCTTGCCGAGGCGCTTGAGAGGCTCGGCAATCGCTGGCTTCTGCTGGTCGACGAGCTGCCGGTCTTCATCTCAAACATGCTGTCGGCGTCCGTCGGGACCAACAAGGGCGTCGAGCGTGCGCGCGACTTCCTGCACTGGTTTCGGAAGCTGCGAAACCCGAGCCACATCGAGACCCAGCTGAGGTGGGTGCTGGCTGGCTCGATCGGACTCGACGCGCTGGTGGCGCGGCTCAACCTGGGTGAAACGCTCTACGATCTTCGCCCGGTCCCTCTTGGCGCCTACGCACGTCCTGTGGCGCGGTCATTCCTCCAGGAGCTCGCTGAGAGCTACCGGCTCGACCTGAGCAGCGAGACTGCCGAGTGTATCCTCGACCGCGCTGGCTGGCTGATCCCCTACCACCTACAGGTCGTCTTTTCGCAGCTTCTCGACCGCAGCCTCGACAGCGGCGAGCCACCGTCGCCCGCGATGGTGGACGCGGCCTGCGGCGACCTGATGGCGCCGGCGTTTCGGCACTACTTCGACTACTGGCGCCAGCGGCTTCGTCGCGAGCTTCCGTCTCCTCTCGACGCGCAAGCGCTTGAGGTGCTCGCGGTGGCGGCGTTCTTGCCCGATGGGGCCGCCGAGCCGACACTGCGCGAGGCCTATGAAGGTGTCCCAACCGAGGTGCAACCCAGCCGCGATGAGCTTCGCGTGCTGCTCGATATGCTCGTGACCGACGGCTACCTCGAGTGCTGCGACGACCGACCGAGGCTCTACCGCTTCCGCTCGAGCCTGCTGCGGGAGTTTTGGCTTCGGCGTGTTGCTTGATGCCTAAGACGCGAGCCTCCGCCGGCTTGCATAAGGCCCGTACCGCCGCTTTTCGCGCGTGCCTACGCGCGTGCACTTCACCAGCAAGGAGCTCCGATGACCGCAGCAGTCCTCTACAACCCCGCGCTCCTCGACCGCTGGAGCTGTCGCGCCGAAGCCGTGTTTCGCCGTGGCCTGTTCGAGCGCGTACTCGCCGACCTTCAGCGCGCGCCGGACGACGCGGCGCCTCAGCATCGGCTCTTCGTCGGGCCGACGGGTGCGGGCAAGACCATGCTGCTGCGGTGCCTCGGTCACGCCATCGAAGACGATCCGCAGCTCTCGGAGCTGTGGGTGCCGCTGACCTTCCCGGAGCGCCAGTATGACGTCGACCAGCCGGCAGATCTCTGGACCAACGCGCTCGATTATCTGGTCGTCAGGCTCACGCGCGGGCACCAGCACGCCCTCGCGGCGGCCCTGCGCGGCGCGCTCAGCGAGCTGCCCTCGGAGCCACAGCGCCGCAACCGCGAGGCCTACGAGCTGCTGGTCAGCGCGTCTCAGCTGATCGACCGCCGGTTTGTGCTGCTCATCGACAACCTCGACGCGCTGCTCGAGCGGCTTGAGCGCTTTGCGCCGACAGCGTGGGGCGTGAGGCAGCGCCTGGCCTCTGAGCCGCGGCTGGTCATCGTTGGCGCCAGCACCCGGCCTCCGACGTTTCAGGCGAACGCGGTCTTCTACGACCTCTTCATGGTCCACCCTCTGCGGCACTTGGCCGGCGAGGTCGTTGGTCGCGCCATCGCGTCGTTTGCGCCTGAGCCACTGCAGGACCGAATCGTCGAGCTGTGCGAGGACAACCAAGCGACGCTCAGCGCGCTGCTAGACCTCACGGGCAGCCAGCCGCGAGAGCTTGCGCTCGTGAGCCTGCAGCTGACCCTAGGTGGCGTGCGACCTGCGCGGGTGTTGCTCGCTGCGGTCTTGGATCTTTTGACGCCACAGTACCGCGCCGCCGTGGATCTCCTCGGGCCCCCGCTCCAGCGGGTCCTACACGCACTCGGAACCGCTTGGCACCCCATCGCGGTCGACCAGATCGCGGTGCGCCTGCGCGCTAAAGACGTCTCAGGTGAGCTCGAGGCGCTCAAGGCCCTCGGGCTCATCGAGCGTGTCGACTACGACGCTGGCCCGCCGCGCTACCACATCGTCGAGCGACTCTTCGCGACTTGGTTCATGCTCCGAAGCGGCCAGCCTCATCGGCGAACGCTCCTCAGCGCCGTCGACCTGCTCGAGCTCGCCTATCGTGACCCCCGACCGCCGGTCGATCCACGTCTCATCGACGGCGCTCGAGCCTGCGCATCAGGCCACTGGCGGGCGGCAGCAGGACTCGCGCGACGCTGTCTCGATGACACGGCCTGGCCGGACTGGGGCTCGGCGCTCTACTTCCTGCGGGCGGCGATCGATGCCGGACGCGAGCTTGAGCTTATCGAGGAGCTCAGCGGCTACGATCACCGGCTCCGCTGGGAGCTTGTGCGGCATGCGCTACCGCTCTGCGGACAACCGGACCGTCATGGGCTTCGGCTGCTCGCGCCGGAGCTACGACCAGGTGTGCTGCACCTTGTCCGGCTGCTCACGGCGCCGCCTGGCGCCATCCGGATCGGCAACCGGCGGCGACCGTCTCAGCGCCTCGCTGCGTCAGCAGGTATCAGCCACGGGTGACGACTGCGGCCCCGCGGGCCACGCGACTACGGCGAGACGTAGCTGAGTGGATCGACCGAGGAGCCACCGAAGCGGATCTCGAAGTGGAGGTGGGGTCCGGTGGAGTTGCCCGTGCTGCCGACTTTGGCGACCACTTGGCCCTGGCTGACCTGTTGGCCGACCGCAACTGTCACAGAGCTAGCATGGGCGTAGCGCGTCTCGACGCCATCGCCGTGGTCGATGTAGACAGCGTTGCCGTAGCCGCCAGCCCAGCCGGCGTGTGTCACGACTCCGCTCTTAGCTGCGTAGATGTTGCTGCCAGCAGCCGCGCCGACATCGAGTCCATGATGGTGACTGACCTTGCCACTGATCGGATGGACACGCTGGCCATAGTGAGAGGTCAGCCGGCTAGAGTCGCTGGGGTAGAGCCAACCGCTGTCGTTGGCGCCTTGTTTCGGAGGTGTCTCAACGATCGTCGCGCCGTCCGGTATCTTGAGCAGCTGGCCGATGCGAAGGGCGCTTGGGTTTCTGATGCCGTTGAGGAGGGCAATCTCGCGCCAGCGAGCCTGGTTGCTAAGCAAGCGTCCGGCGATCCCCGAGAGGGTGTCGCCTGGTAGGACGGTGTAGGTCGACGCTTTGCCTGAGTCTGCTTTGACAGGTGGTGTACTAGCGGTCGAACCAGGGACCTTGAGGACTTGTCCAACGCTGATCAGGTTTGGGTTCGCAATTCCGTTGAACGTTGCGATCTCCATAAAACGTGACGCATCGCCGAGTACCCGCACCGCGATGATCGCAAGCGTATCACCGGCACGGACCGTGTAGCTCTGAGCGCCCCCAGCAGCCTCGACGGGCTTTCCGGTCTCGTTGGTGGGCGCGTCGTTTTGAGGTTGTAAGACATCGGTCGAGGCACCTGCACTAGGCAGTCGCAGCTGTTGACCAACGTCGATTAAGTTTGGATTCGAGATGCCATTGAGTGCGGCTATTTCTGTGTAGCGCGCGGCGTCGCCGAGCTGGCTCGCGGCGATCTTACCGAGCGTGTCGCCGGCCTTGACCGTGTAGCTGCGCGGCCGTGGTGCAACCTGCTCATCATGGCTGTGCTCATGATCGTGGTCGTGCGCTGCGTTGTTGCGTTCCGCGAACTGAAACATGCGTTCCCCGTCGGCGAGACCTTGACCCCGCTACGACGGTACGCGCTGCGGTGCACAATTGCAACCGCACGGCCGGAATGTTGCTAACCCTAAACCCATACAGTGAAAGCAGAAATAACGCAGCGCGTCGCACACTGTGCGGCGCGCGTCATGAATCGGCTTTAGTCTGCGGTCACCTCGGCGATGGGGCGCGGCCAGACGCCGTCGCCGGGCAGACGGTAGCCGCAGCCGACCGGCGGCTCCGGATGCGCCATCAGCGCGTTCGTCGGGCTCGCGTCCTGGCTCCACCAGCGCATGGACACGTGCATGTGGTGGTGGTGGAACGGCCAGCCGTCGCCGTAGGCCAGCGAGCCAAGGAGGTTGTTGACATCGGTTGTTGTGATGACGCCGGCGTCCCGCAGGCGGGCAGCTTCGGCTTCGAAGAGCGGGGCCAAGAGCTTGTCGACACCAATGACGCGCAGGCGAGGGTTCCGGGCGAGCGTCACCATAAAGAGCGTTGTCCTCGGAAGGTCGACCACGTGGTTTGCCACGCTCGTACAGAAGTAGCCGTCGCTGCCGGTGTTGTTGGGGCCGCAGACAATCCCGCCGCTGGAGTCGCCATCGGTCTGGTAGTAGGCGATATCGATGTTGCCGCCCTGGTCGTGAGTCGTCTCGGGGTGGCGAGGATCGCCCACGTCGAAGCCCGGCGTGATGCCGTCTTTGTCGCACATGTCGATAAGGCCGAGGGGGTCGGTCCCCGGGTACTGCTGCTGGACCTCATGGATCGCATGGCGAACGGCCATGATGGTCTCGCGTCGAAGCCAGCGGTAGCTTGAGTAGGCCTCGAGGGTGTAGCCGTTGGGCACGTAGGGATCGTCGGGGCGGGCGAAGGGAAACTGGTAGAGCTGCCCCTTCGTCGCGCCCGTGAAGCCGCGGCACTCGTCGAAGTCGTAGTGCGCTAAGCAGTCATCGCCGTCGATCCACGGCGATGAGAACGCCTCGAGGTCGTAGGTGTTGGTCGCGCCCGCATACGGCTTGACCCGGAAGTAGCTGGTGGTGTCCGCGTTGGCGTTCATCACAGAGTGGTACTCGTAGCGGTTCTCATTGGTCCGTTGGCTGTAGTTTTCAGGGCCCACGCGCGATCCGAGCAGCGTGCCCTGCTCGTCATAGGCGACGAGGTCCAGGTCGCCCATGATGTGGGCGAAGGTCGCGCCGACGGTGCCGATGTGACCTGCAGGGACCGTCACGGCGTACCAGTCTTCGTCGCCGCTGCAGAGGTCGACGCTGGCCTGCGACGAGGGCAGCGACAGCTCGGCGGGGGCCCCGATGGTCTCGTTGGGCTCGAAGCTCTGGTCGTTGCAGACGAACGGGGCACTCGACCAGCCGAGGACACAGCCGCCGATCGTCGGGTGACAGCCATAGCCGGCCGGGCACTCGGCATCGGCATCGCAGCCTGGCCAGCACGTCTCGCTCGTGGTCGTGCACTGGTAGCCCTGAACCTGAGGACAGCCGGTTCCACCGGCACACGACGCCATGCAGGCCATGGTGCCGCTGTCGCTAACCTGAATGCAGGATGACCCCTCCGGACAGCCGCCAGGCTGGCAGTCGAACTGAAGGCAGTAGCCGCCAATGAAGCCGTTGGCGCCGCCGTCGAAGCCCTCGGGGTAGCAGATCGCGTCTCCGGCGCAGTCCTCATCGGCTTGGCACGGACCGCCGACGGGGCTGGATCCGCCGGCTCCAGGCCAGCACGTGTCGTCTGCATCGCAGATATAGCCCTCGCCGGTGCGGCACTCGTTGCTGGCGCTGCACGACTGGAGGCACCAGGAGTCGCCGCTCTCAAAGTTGAAGCACTGGGTGCCCTCGGGACAGGAGAGGTCGCCGCCACAGCTCTGAGTGCAGTAGCCTCCTGGCAGTCCGAGACACCCGTCGCCGTCGCAGTCCGCCTCCGTGCCGCAGGCGCTTCCGATCGCTCCCGGCTGAGTCGTCGTAGTGTCGGTCGCAGGCGTCGTGTCCACCGGCAGCGTTGTGTCCACGGCAGGTGTCGTGTCGTCCGCTGTGGCGGTGTCGTCGGACGTGTCGTCGCTGGCGGTGTCACTCTCGACAGTGTCTGTGCCACCCGCATCGGGGTTGGTGTCGTCTCCACAGGCCATCAGCCCGAAGGTGAAAACCAGAGCCAAACGGCCGGCCTTGGTGCGTCGCATCGCCTTCATCACTGCCTCCTCCATCGTGCGGTCGGCGGCTTCTCCCATGCGCGCGTCCAAGGCTCAAGGTTGAAGCCGTCGGCGCGTGCTCCGGCAGCCAACCTATCGACTCGGCGGTTGCACTGAGCTACAAACCGCTCATGAATCAGAGACCTTCTGGCCGACGACGGCGGCTTAGCGCGTTGCTCATGGTCACGCTGGGCGCCGGGCTGGTCCTCAGCGGCTGCCCCACGGGCCCGTCTGGTCCCGCCAGCGGCGCCCAGTGCGAGGACGCGGCGCGCGAGGCGCAGCTCGGCATTGGCACCATCGGGACGTTCGGGAGCTCGACCCCCGTCTATCCTCGCATCGGCGGCGGCTCTCGCGTCATCGTCGAGTTCATCCCGCCGCCCCACTTCGATGGACCATGCGCCTCGGTGCGCGTGACGCGACTAGGCGTCGGCACAGAGGTGCTCTACGACGCGTTCCTGGTCGACGAAGGCACCTCGTGGGTCCTCCCCATCGATCTGCCCGAGCCACCGGAGCGCCTTGTCGAGACTGGCCTCGAGCTCCTCGCGGAGGTCGAGATGGGGGGCCTCTACCGTTCGTCGCTGCTGGGGTTTTCGTTCGTCGAGGCCGACCCGGCGTCGGAGCCAGCAGCTGTCGCGACGGCGTGTCCCGCGCCGGCGCAACAGAGCGTCGAGTGGGGCGAGCTGGTCGACGACGTCTTCATGCCCTACGGACAAGCGCGTCAGCCACAGCTCGTCTTTGGCTTTCAGGGCAACACCATGATCACGCCGCGGGTAGCCATCACGTGGCCCGACGGTCCAGATGAGCTCTGCGTGTACCTGAAGACGCAGAACGCCGACGAGGTCGACGGCTTTGACGCAGGCGGCGACCGGGGCAGCTTCGTGCTAACGCGCTACGGCGACCAGCTCGTGAGCGGCTTGCTCTTCCACATCGTCGATCCCGACGCCGCGCGGCGCCAGCTGAGGTTCATCTACCGGGTGTCCGGCGCAGAGGTCCGCGCAGAAGGAGAGCTCCTGCTCAGCGTCGACTAGCGCGCCGACGAGTCGCGCAAGGCGGATGGTTTAGAGCCCCGACGACGCGGCTGGCGTCTCACGATCGGCGAGATTAAGGTCCGACGCTCGCTGCGTAGAAATGATCAACGCTGGCCGCACAGGTCACCAACCCACCGAAGACTTCACCCCCTAGGCCTGACGATTCAAGACCGACCCTCACAACGAAGACGCAAGCTAAAGATCGCGATCGTCACGACCGGGCGCTTTCACGTGTGCAACCTCGCCGTCGAGCTAACAAAGCGCGGCCACGACGTGGCGTTCTACTCGTACGTGCCGCCGTGGCGTACCAAGAAGTTCGGCCTCCCGATTCGCTCGAGTCGCTGGTTGGGACCGCTTGTGGCCCCGGCCAAGCTGCCGCAGGTAGCTGGGCATCGCCTCGGAACCCACTACCTCAACGTCGCCATCGACAAGGTCGCAGCGCGTGTGGTCACCCGCTGCGACATCTTGATCGCAATGAGCGGAATCGGTGTCGACGTGCTCGACGCCGCCAAGCGGCGCTTTGGCGCCAGGGTCTTGCTTGAGCGCGGCAGTCCCCACATCCATGAGCAACGAAGGGTTCTCGACCTCGTTGACGCCAAGGCCGGCGCGACCCCGCCGGACGCTGACCTCGTCAAGCATGCCGTGGCACGCGAGCTCGCCGGCTACCAGCGTGCCGACCGCATTGTGATTCCGGCGCTCCACGTGGAAGAGAGCTTCATTGAGCACGGCATTGAGCGCGACCGACTCTTTCGCAACCCCTACGGCGTCGACCTCGGCGAGTTCCCTGCGACACCGGCGCCGACCGACTTGCCGCCGACCCTCATCAATGTTGGGACGTGGCGCTACCTCAAGGGCGTGGATGTCCTGGTCGAGGCTTGGCGTCGGCTGGCGCCGGAGGGTGTGAAGCTTCTGCATGTCGGGCCCGTCGGCGACGCCCCACTTCCGACGGACGTTGGCTTCACGCACCAGGACCGTGTCGACCAGAGCGAGCTGACGCGGTGGTACGGCCGCGGCCATGTCTTTGTGCTGCCGTCGTGGGCCGAGGGCCTCGCGATCGTCCAGCCCCAAGCCCTGGCGTCCGGTCTGCCGCTGGTTGGGACAACAACCAGCGGGGCCCGAGACCTCGGCGAGCTTGTGGGCGACACCTCCCACATCCGAGCGGTTGCGCCTGGCGATGTGGATGCGCTCGAGCAGGCGATTCGGTCGATGTTGCCGATCGCGCTCAAGCAACGCGGAGAGCGGCAGCTGCTCGATGCGGAGGCGAAAGCCAAGCTCAGCTGGACTCGCTACACCGACGCCTACGAGGCGCAGCTCTACCGTGAGCTGGATGGATAAGAACCACGCGCCAGCAGACGTTGCGCCTGCTGGGATGACCCGCTAAACGCCGGTCGGCTCTCGGCCGGCCTCACACTCAAAGAGAGCTCGCCTCTCGCGGACACCGGACAACACCATGGTCACGCTCGCTCACTCCGATGTGCAACTCGCTTGCCCGCGCACCCATGCGGCCCTCACGGCCGACGACACCCTGCTCCGCGCCGGTGATGACACGGCCTATCGACTCGTCCGCGGCGTTCCCGTGATGCTGCGCGGCGATGTCACACAGAGCCAGCGAGAGGGAGAAGCATCGCTGGCTGCCGACGACAGCGACGCGCCCACGTGGATGGACGAGGCGGTCGATGGCGTACACCCGCATGTGCAGCGCTTCATCGTCGAGACCGGTGGCTCCCTCTACCGCGACCTCGTCGGACGATTGGACCGCTACCCGATCCCGCACTTTCCGCTGACGAGCCACAGCGGTGAGACGCTGCTCGACATCGGCTGCAACTGGGGACGCTGGAGCCTCGCGGCGGCGCAGGCCGGCTTCAAGTCAGTCGGGCTGGACCCAAACCTCGAGGCCGTCGAGGTCGCACGTCACGTCTCCAACGCGATGGGACTCGCCCCCGACTTTGTGGTCGGCGACGCCCGCTATCTGCCATTTCCCGACGCGCAGTTCGACGTGGTCTTTTCCTACAGCGTCCTGCAGCACCTCCCTAAGGAGCATGTCTGCCAGTCACTCGACGACATCGCTCGGGTTCTCAAGCCAGGCGGCCGGGCCTATATCCAGCTCGCCAACAAGCTCGGTCCTCTCGGCCTCTTCCACCAAGGGCGACGCAAGTTCCGCGCTGCCCGCGGGTTTGAGGTTCGCTACTGGACGCCCAAGGAGATGGTCTCTGCGTTCGAGCGCGCCATCGGCCCGGCTGAGCTGCACTTCGACGGCATCTTCACCATCAACCCGCAGACGTCGGACCGCGACCTGCTGTCGCCGACGTCACGGGCCGTCCTGGATGTGTCCGAGACCGTCAAGCGCGCCAGCAAGAAGGTCGGTGCGCTGCGCTGGATTGCCGACAGCCTGTATGTGAGCGCTGTCAAACACTAGCCCCAAACCAAGCGCTATTTTCGAGCGAGGCGAGGGCGATGTGCTTGCCAGCGGCGTCCGCTGGACGAAGGCGCCTTTCCCCGAGCGCTGCTCGTCGCTCCTTCAGCGACGGCCCAAAACCGCGCCGATCCGCACGCCCCACCCGTTCGGTGCTCTAGCTAGAGCACCGACCAGGTTAATCGCACCCGCCTTGCTGCGGACTCTAGGCCGGCTTTCTCGCTGAGACGGCGCTGAGCGACAACAAGGACGTGCGCTCTTGGCGCGGCAACGACGGACCCAGGCTCACTCGACCGTTGCGCACGTCGAGTCGCCGAGCGCGATCGCGATGCGACCGGCTTGGGCTTGCAGCACGTCCCACAGCGTCGTCAGGGCTGCTCCATCGAGCCGGTAGTCGTCGAGATTGGTGGCTGCCCGGAGCTCAGCTTCGGTGACGCGACCGTCGCTGTTGGCGTCAGCTGCGGCGAGTGGCGAGAACGTCGGACGGCCAGCCACCGTGGCAAGGTCATCGCCAAAGAGCTGGTCGGCCCGCAGGTTGAGACGCAGGAAAGCGACACCTGTTGGCGTGACCGTCACGGGCCCTACCGAGCAGCCAGAGGCGCGCGTCTCGCCGCGAAAGCCGAGCTGGAAGCTCTTGACGGTGCCGCCCTGCTTCGCCTCGCCCTCGACGAACACGGAGAAGCGGTTTTGCGCCATCAGTCGGATGTCGTCGCCGTCCGCGTTCGCGTTGGCGGGATCCTGGCTCGAGTCCGCGAGCGTCAGCGCAGCGCGGTCGTAGCTGGTCGAGACCACGTCCATGTCCAAGATGACGTGGCCTTGTCCAGCGGAGCCTTGGGCCAGATCGACAATGGTACTCGGCGTGTCGGCAATCACAGCGCTGTTGCTGCCGCGCGACACCGTCAGACCCGACACCGCTACGAGGTAGCGATCAAACGTGATCACCCAGCCGTCGGAGACAGAGGCGGGGATCATGGTCTCGACCGCTTCCCCACCAGACACACGGACGGAGAGGAGGCCAGGCTCGCCCTCAACGTCGTCGCCGCAGCCAAAGACGAGGCAGCTTGAAAGCGCGAGCGCCAGCGCTCGAACCCTTACGCGCGTGAGGACAGCGTCAGCCATGGTTCTCCCTTGAGACCGTCTGCAAGGTATGGAGCTTACCAACTCTGCGCTGCGCTGCGAGCACCTTTGCCAGCCGCTGACCTCCAAATGCGCAAATGCGCATCGCGCGTTCGGCGATCGTTTTCCCGGCAACGCTGCTCGTTGTAGATGCCGGAAGTTCGTTCCTAGGCCCGGACAGGCCGTCGTTGAGGTCGAGATCCGACAAAGCCGCAGCCGGAAAGAGCGCTTGTTTTGGGGCTAGCCCCCACTCCCAACGACGGGTATGGTTAGGGCGTCTGTTTTATCAGACAAGGAACGACGCTCCGGTCGGAAGAACCGAGCGCGCTGACAAGTACATCAAGTGTTTCCTCAATCTCGTAGTGAAGGGACGCAGACGAATGACCCAGGAGTGACGACGTATGGTCGCCTTTGGGAGTCGACGTTGGCCTAGCTCGCGTTCGCGCGTGGCAAAGCCGGATACGTTCGACCCCAGGTCCATACTGACCCACGCCGGTCATCTGACGCAGAAGGTCACCGAGCGAGGCATACGCAAGATGCTTCCAGCGATCCCGCGCGGTCTCGCTGTGTCGGAGCGTCATTCCAACCGAACTCCGCCGACGCGAGTCGAGGGAATCGATGCAGCGAAGCCGTGATCTTGAAATGTACCGCGACCGGTTCCTGGGTGAGCTCCACCAAGCGAAGCCAGAGCTCCGCTCACAGGACGCGTTCGTCAAGTATTGGAAGCTCGTCGAGTCTGAGGCCCAGCGCACCGAAGAGCTGCAAAAGCTCGACATCTGGGTGCGTGACCTCGCCCGCGATCGCGACAAGGTACGGTCGCTCAAGGGACGCCTCGAGACAGCGGGCGCAGATCCGCAAGCACAGAGCCTGCTGGCGATGGTCAAGCGTATCCTCGACATGCTCGACGCGACCGAGAAGAAGCTGAAGCGACGCTTCGATGCTCGTAAGGGTGTGCTGGCGTTTCTGCTCTTCCGCGCCGGACCTGGCGTCAAGAAGAAGGGTGTGCCCCAAGAGCCGGGTCCGAACCCGAAGAAGCCGGGCAAGGGCCAGGGACCAGGCAAGAAGGAAGACGACGACGTCAGCGAGGTCATCCTCACGCAGCAGCCTGTCGCGCCCAAACCGACGCCGAAGCCTCCCCAGAAGAAGATGGAGCGTTAGTCGCCCCAGAGGCTTCGGCCGCATCCGCGTGGGAACCGCGCAGTGGTTGCTCAGCGATTGACCCAGTCGAGCGGTGGTCGCTGCATCTCGCCGAGCGGGCACTCCCGTATCGACGTCGGGAGCGACAGCGGGGTGTTGGTCCCTATTGTCGACAGGCTCGTGTGGAGCCGGGTGCGCGATACCTCGTCGGCCGGCAAGAGCCAGATGAAGCGATACCCCGGGCTCAAGACAAAGTCGGAGCTGGGCATCGCCGCGACGACCGCCGTCTCCGTGACCTCGACAACGCCAAGCATCTCGGCGCGTGTCTTGGCGACACTGCGAGCGCGGGCCGCGTCCACGGGCAACGCCATCGGTAGCCCTCCCTCGGCGCGCCGTAACGCGGTGGCGAGCGGCTCAACGAGGGACGCCGGATCGCCTTCGACCCAGACCACCTGCGGGCTCATGCAGCCTGCTTGGTCCCAAGCGCAGATGTCTTGAGCGAGCCCTTGTAGCTCGCTGGATGTCGGCTCCCGAACCCACGCGGCACTGACCCGGTGGCCGAAGCCGATCACCTCGGTGTGGGGTGGGGCTGAGCTCTTGACCTCAGCGATCGTGTCGTCAGCGCCGAGCACGACGATCCGGTCGACCTGCTCGGCCGCGCGCCGGAACCCTAGCGCGTCGTCGCTTGAGAAGTCTTGGACCTCGACCCCGTGATCGGCCGCGGCGATCGCCTCGGCGGCTGCGGCTTGGCCACGGGCCGGCTTCAGCAACACGCGCCCGCCACCAAGGCGCGCCAACAGCACCTGACGGAGCGCACTGACCGGCAGGGTGCGTGCTGAGATGACGAGCGTGTTCACCCGGTCGGCCGCAGCGGATGCGCGGTGGACGGCGTCCGGCGTCCATGACGCAAACTCGGCCTCGAGGCCGGCCTGGGCGACCTCTCGTGAAAAGCCCATGGCCCTTGTCGCCGCGAGGAGCGCAGCGCCCGGTCCGGAGCTCAAGACGGTGAGCGCGCGAAGGGGTGAGCTGTCGACTGCAGTCACGAGCGAGCCGTCAGCTCTTCAGCCGTCAGGCTGCAGCCACGCAAGACAGCATCGGGGGCTCGGCCTAGTAAGGTCAGCCGCCCCTCGTCGTCGAGCTGGCCCAAGTCACTCGTCAGGATCGCCGAGACGTTGTCGATGTTGAGCACATCAAAGCACGCCACCAAGCCAACGGCTCCGGCGACGAGGTCACCGTGAGTCAGTGGGTCGACGACGCGGAGGCGCAGGCATGGATTGGCGACCAGAGGACGGCCGTACGCCTGGCTCGAAAGCTCGGTCATGCCGTACTCCGGCACGACATGAGCGGCGGACAGACCGAAGGTCGCCTCGACCTCTGCGAGCAGCGTCGGCTCGTCGAGGGTGCGGCTCTTCCCTTTGAAGCCACCGGTCAGCATCATCCTGGAACCCGCTGGCAGCAGGCAGGGGCGGCCTGCCAGTGCATCGAGCAAGTTCACCAGCGCAAACGAGGTGGCGAGGACCACAACGGGCTCAGCACTGGCCTGAGCCGCGGCAACGAAGGCATCGGCATCGAGGCCTTGCGAACCCAAGCACCACGCCACATCCGCAGCCCAACGCCGCGCGAGGGCGCTGACCATGTGCGACAGCGAGCTGTCGGGTAGCTCCTCGGCGGGCGGAATCAGCGACAGCCAGTGAGCGCCTTGCATGCCGGCGAGCACGTGCTCGACAAAGGGTGCCTCCATCCCGGCGTGATACAGGTCGAGGCCACGAGAGCTGAGGTGTCGCTCCCCCCGCCGACCGGCGGTCGTTCCGCTGGTCCGAAAGGTCTGGAGGTCGGCGTCCGCCGCGCTGAGCCGCAGGTCCCGAAACAGCTCCGTCGGCACCAGCGGCGCCTGACGCCAGCCCATCGCCGGCGAGAAGCCTCTCGCCGCCGCCAGCCGCCCGTAGGCCGGTATCGTGCCGATCTGATGCGCAAGCACCTCCACGGCAAGTGCGTCAAAGCGCTCCGCGTCGGGGGACGCCGCGTAGCTTCGCAGGTCGTCGACCAAGCGAGCGACGGCATCAGCTGCCAAGACGCCGCTCCTCGGACACACAGGACTCGATGGCGTCGAATGCGGCATCACGCTGCTCGTCGCTCAACATCAGCGGCGGGCTGAGCCCCAAGATGTCCCCGTGGACCCCGCCAGGCAACGTGATGAACCCACGGCTTAGCAGGCGACCCATGACCCTTGCAGCGAGGCCAGGCTCACCGCACTCAAGCCCTAGCATGGCGCCGCGGCCTCGGACGGGAAGCACCCCCTCGAAGCGGGCGCGTGTTGTCGCCTCGAACCGGCGAGCGCGAGCAGGAAGGTCCATCTCGCGCATCACTCGAATCGCCGCCGATCCAGCCGCTGCTGTCACCGGATGGCCCAGGAACGTCGACGTGTGGATCGCCTCGCCTTGGCTCGAGCCCCACGCAGCCATGGTTTCCGGCTTGGCAAGACAGGCGCCAACGGGCATCCCACCAGCAAGAGCCTTGCCGATGCACAAGACGTCCGGGACGACGCCGTCGTGGTCGCCGGCCCACCAGTCACCTGTGCGGCCAAAGCCGGTGTAGATCTCGTCAAAAACGAGGGTGAGTCCGTGTTTGTCGCAGAGGGCGCGTAGACCGGCGAGCCAGCCCTTAGGCGGCACCACGTCGCCGCCACGGCCCAAGATCGGCTCGACAATCACCGTACCGATGAGCTCGCCGCCGGTCGCCGGCCCCGTGAAGAGCTGGTCGAGCATGGAGAGCTCGCAGCCATAGGGCATGTGTGTCACGTGAGCGCCGAGCTGACCTGCAAAGGGCGCGCGGAAGTCGCCTTTGTATGCGGTTGCAGCCAGCGCACCGTAGCTCAGCCCGTGGTACGAGCCCCAAAACGCAAGAACCCCAGGCTTCCTGCTGGCAAGCCGTGCGGTCTTCAGGCCGGCCTCGACCGCCTCTGAGCCGCTCGACGCCAAGATGCAGCTCGACAAGCCCGGGGGCGCAAGCTCCGCAAGATCTGCCATCAGCTGGATCCGCGGGCCGTTGGGGAAGACGTCGCCCATGCCGTGCAGCAGGCTGCCGGCCTGGTCTCTGACGGCGTCGGTGACCTCGGGGTGCGCGTGGCCGATCAGCGCGACACCGAACGCACCGGTGAGATCGACGAAGCGATTGCCGTCGGCGTCCCAGACGTTGGCGCCGTAGGCACGCTCCCACACGATCGGGTCGCTTCCGATCCCGCGCGCTTCGCCTTGCCGTGCACGCCGCGCAGTGATCGCAGGACACTCGTGACGTGCGAGGAGGTCGACCCGGGAAATACTCTCGGGGCCCGGGATGGTTGTCACGAGGGCGGGCAGAGCCCACCCCGCATCGGCGGTCCAGATATCGCTCACGGGCGCACTGTGGCATAACTCGCCTATCATGTTGAAGTACCGTTATTGCGCGACGAACGTGGTCCATCAGGAGACTGGGCGTCCAAGCACGGCCCACTCAGTTGGCAAGCTGGTTCGTGGCGCTGACGGCGGCTGTCGACGTCGGCCGGTCCTCGCGCTCTTGGCTGCTCTCGTGGCGTTGCCGACGGCGGCCTGCGGGGAGACGCCGGGTCCGAGCAGCGAAGCCATCAACGCTTACGTCCAGCGTGAAGCGGGCACGGCGCCGACTCTGGACAACAGCGCGCCGACGGTGATGGCTGCAAGCGCTGGCGGCAGCGACGCAGCAAACGCCCTAGAGCCAGCGGTTCCGCCCACACCTCAGACCGTCCCGCGGGCACCAGTGGCGCGGCGGGTTCAGGTCACGGTCGAGCGGGGCGTCGACCTCTACGACAGCGACACAGGCCCAGGCGAGACCGACGCCTACGTGGTCCTCGACTATGAAGGACATCGCTTCGAGAGCAGCGTCGTCGAAGGCGAGCTCAACCCCGTCTGGGGCGACAGCTTCGTCTTCGACGTCCGACCTGGCGGGGTCTTGACCGTCAGCCTGCTCGATGAAGACACGCTCGCGTCCGACGACAAGCTCGGCATCGTCTCGCAACCGATCGAGCCGCTGAGCATTGGCGAGTCACAGGAGCTGTGGCTATCGTTTCGCGGCGGTGAGATGGGCAAGGTCTTGTTGACCGTGACCGGCATACGGCGCGATGCGCCCGGCGATCGGCGCCGCTGATGGCTCTGGCCACGCCTGCCAACAAGGTTGCCGAGCTGGGCCGCGAGGTTCGCTATCTCGGGAGGGTGCTGGGTGCGGCGTTCCGCACGCTCCCAAGGATGCGGGCGAGGGACTTTTGGGAGCAGCTTGGAACGCTGGCGCTGTCGGCCTTGCCGCTGATTGGCATTGCCGCGCTCTTTGCGGGCATGGTCATCGCCCTCAACGCGTCACTTCAGCTATCGCGACTGGGCATGAGCCACCTGGTGGCTGAGATCGGCAGCGTCTCCTTGGTCCGCGAGCTCGCGCCGATCTTCACGGCCCTGTTGATGGCCGGCAAGGCGGGGGCCGGACTCGCCAGCGAGCTCGGCATGGTCACGCTGTCTGGGCAAGCGCAAGCTATGCGGGCCATGTCGGTCGACGTCGACCGTGAGCTGATCGCGCCCAGAGTCTGGGCATGCATCGTCGGCACCCTGCTGATGACCATCGCCGCCATGTTTCTCGGTCTCCTCGGCGGCTTGATCTTGGGGTCTGCCAAGCTTGGTATCTCGCCGGTCCACTACCTCAACCTCTCGATCGCGTCCCTCGACCCCAGCGACTTTGCCTGCGGCCTCATCAAGGCAGCGGGCTTCGGAACGATCATCGCCTGCCTGGGCGTGACCTACGGGCTCAAGGCCAAGGCGGACGCAGGGGTCCTTGGCCGCCACACGATGAGTGCGGTTGTCCTCTCAAGCTTCTTAGTCCTCGTGTGCGACCACATCTTCAACACGCTCATCATCGCGGTGCTTGGATGATCCCTGTCGACCATGTCGCTCAGATCGCCAGCTCGCTTGGCGCTGGCCAGAGCGCCGTCTACCGGATCGTCGACCTGCGCTGGCGCCTTGGACCCACGTTCACGCTGTCGGTGCCGCAGCTCAGCTTGCCACGCGGCAAGACGACTGCGCTGCTCGGTCGCTCTGCCAGCGGTAAGTCCACCCTGCTCTCGCTGCTCGGCCGTGTCGAAGGCAGCTACTTCGAGCGTGCCGACAACCTCTCGGGTGAGATCTGGCTCGAACGCGCCGGACGCAACGCCATTGAGCTGCTGAGTCAGACCGAGCGCCAGCTCCTCACGGCCCGCCTGCGCGGCCCTGGCATCGGGTTCGTGTTCCAACGCGAAGGTCTGTTCCCTGGCCGCTCCACCGTCGGCAACATCAGCTGGCCGCTGCAGGCCTGCAAGGTCGCAAGCGGACAGGAGGCCGATGCCCTCGCTCGGCGCCACCTCGAGCGCGTCGGGCTCAACCCCGACAAGGACGTCTCGACCCTCTCCGGAGGAGAACGCAAGCGCCTGGCGCTCGCCCGCGCTCTCGCCTTTGAACCTGAGGTGTTGCTGCTGGACGAACCGCTGACCGGGCTCGACCCCGAGGCCCTCGGCGGACTGCTCGATCTGCTGGCGAGCGTCGCGGAAGACGACGCACGCACGATCGTCATTGTGACCCACCAAGAGCAGGACGTGCGGCGCCTTGCCGACCACGTGGTCTTCATGGACGCTGGGCAGGTCGCTGCTGCGGGGACCCGTGAGGCGATGGACCAGGTGCTGACCGATTTTTTTGCGGGCGACGTGCCCGTTTCACAGCTTGTTTCGCAGGAGCTGACATGAGCGACCGGGTCGGCGGGCGAAGCCGCGCTAACTTTTGGATCGGGCTCGTCTTCGGCGGCATCGTGGCCGCGGCGTTGCTCTTTAGCGTCTACTACGTGCCCCGCAAGGGCATCACGTTCGGCAACGAAGCGATCTCGTTTACGGTGGTCTTAGAGCAGGCCCACGGCCTCCACGCTGGCAGCCCGGTCTACGTCAGCGGTATCGAAGCCGGCGAGGTGAGTGCGGTCGAGATTCGGGCGCTCGATCGCATCGGCTACCGAGTCCTCGCGACCGTCGAGGTGTTCGATGGCGAGCGCTTTGGCCCGATGCTCAAGACGGACTCTACCTACCAGGTCGCTAGCAGCGGACTCCTCGGCGAGGTCACGCTGGCCATCGCGCCGGGCGGCAGCGGTCTTGCGGTCGCCAACCAGCTGGTCAACGGCGTCGCGCCGACCGACTTCGGCCGGATCGTTGACGATCTCGGCTACATCGCCAAGCGGCTGGCCGACTTCATGGATGCCCGCGAGCCTGGCGATCCCAACGTCCGCCGAGCGCTCGTCGACCTACAGACGACCATTCGCAACCTCCGCGACTTCAGCGGCAACCTCCCAAGGTAGGCGCTGGACCGCGGACTCAGTGGTCGATCGACGCCTTGCGACGCCAGGACGATGCATGCCGCCGAGAGCGTGGTCGCTCGCGGCGGACATCCACCTCTGTGCGCTGCGTCACCAGCGGCCGTGCCCCGCGTATCGTGGTGACCCAACGCTGGTTGCGGCCACCATCCGACGACGCCACCAGCGTCTCGTCGAGCGGCTCTTTGAGCACGGACTGTGCGGCGTGCAGCAGAGCCGGGCAGTGGCTGCTGAAGCTCGGTCGTGTGTCTCGATAGCGCGTCGCTGTGAGCGCGATCACAAGCTGCGCTGTGAACGCAACAGGCTCGGCTGAGCGCGGCCACATGTCAGGGTCGTAGGGCTCGGCACACGCTGGGCAGGCTGCGAGTGGCACGTTGCCGACTTCACCCTGCGGTCCGACCAACAAGTGACCGGCGGTCGGTGACGCCGTGTCGCAGCGCGGGCACCACGTGATCTCGTCGCCCAGTGCGGTTGCGTAAGGGTTTGAGAACACCCGAGGGCGACCGTAGAGCGTGATCTGGACCTCCGGCTCAACGAGGCCGGCCGTCATCGCGAAGCGCTGCAGGTCACCCGCCGGCAGCAACACGATTGAGCGCACGTCGTTCTTACTGCTCTTCGTTGCAAGACCACGATCGATGAGCGCCGACCGCAGCCGGTGCCCGACCAGACCGGCACGAGCGCGCTCGCTGTCTGATGGGTAGATGTAGCGAACGTAGCGCGACTTCATAGCGACAGGATGTAGCTGGGATACCCTGCCGGTCAACTATCACCGCGTCGATGCGAGGGGTGCTGCTGCATCAGCGCACAGAGCGCTGGCGCGGTCGCAAGCGCATGGGCGCGCGCGCTGCCTCAAACCCCCGGGTGCGGCGACGGCGCTCGAACGCCTCGTCCTCTGGCACCACGGGCGCAAACCCGCGGTCGGTCTTACACCACCGCTGGGATCGCGCAGCGCCCGCGGGCTTCGAGGCCTTCGCCGCGATCAGCGTCTCGATGACAGGCCCGCCCAAGACAGACTCGACCGCGCTCACAAGGCTTGGGCATCCAACGCTCATCGCATCACCCACGTCGGCGTACGTGGAGGTCGTCAGCGCGACCACCACGCGGGCTTCGAACTCCACGGCGAGCGCCATCGTCGGCCACAGGTCCGCGTCGTAAGGCTCGCGGCAACCCGAGCAGCGCCGCGGGCCGGTCGGCGTTCCCATGTCCTTCGCCGCGACGAGGTCGCAGCCTGGGCAAAACTGCTGCCGCTCGCCTTCGTCGACGAACGGATTGCAGAAGGTTCGCGGCTCACCGAAGACGGCGACGCGCAGTCGCGGGTCGAAGATGCCAGCTCGCTCACAGTAGGCGGCCAGCTTTCCGGCAGGCGCCAGAATCACCGAGCTGTCGGTGGCGACGAGCTCGGTCGCGAGCCCTTCCTCGCAGAGGCGCCGGACAACCCTAGAGACCAGTGTGCCGCCGCGTGGCCGGTCGGCGTCAACGGGATGGAGGTAGCGAGCGTAGCCGTACATTCGAGCTCCTGGAAAACGAGGTTGCACAGAGGACCCGCAGCGACACGAAAGTAAACCAAGTCTCTTCACGGTGGCCTGTCGTCGGCCAGTTGTGCGGTCCTGCAGCCCCGTTTGACCACGCGGTCGCTGGATGTGAACCCGGTAAAACGAACTGCGCAATTGTACCTTTGGAGTCCGACGTCTAGCATGCGAGTATGAGTGTTGTCACAGACGCCAAAAACGACCGGGGGACGGGCAGAATCGCGCAGCTCGTGTCACGCTTCGTTCCACCGGACCTCGACCCGCTGAGGGACCGCCGGGCCCGTGTGAGTGCTGGCTTGGCGCTCTTGTGCACCACAACCGGGCTTGTGCTCGGCGCCACCAGCCTTGTCGCGAGCTGGACCGAGCTGGCGCTCGTCGCGACGTTTGGGCAGGCCGTGTTTGGAGCGTTCTGGCTGTGGACAATGCGGCGTGGCGGCTCGAACTTTGTACCGTTCGTCCACACCTTTTCGGTCAGCGCGATCCTGATTGCCGTCGGCATCTCGCTGCGGCACGGCGGGATTGCTCACCCTGTCTCGGTGCTCCTTGTGCTCGTGCCCATTGCTGCTCTGGTGTTGCTGCCGCGCAGGACCGCCAACATCTACTGCATCATCGCGGTCGCGTGCGCCGTCGGACTCCTGCTGATCCCTCCCCACTGGCTGCCGACGCCCGACGTCCACCTTGCGCCAATCGCAGAGCTCAACTGGAACGCGCGCTTCCGCTACGGCATGATGTTGGTGGCCAGCGTGCTCTTCACCTACGCCATCGGCGTGGTGTTTGAAGAGGGTCGAGCCCACGCGGAAGACTCGCTCCGGGCGTCAAACCGGTCGCTCCAAGAGGCCAATCAGGCGGCGCTGTCGGCGTCGGTGACCAAGACGGCGTTCCTCGCCAACATGAGTCACGAGATCCGCACGCCGATGAACGGGGTCGTCGGTATGAGCGAGCTGTTGATGTGCGAGCCGCTGACAGCGGGTCAGGCCGACATGGTGCGAACCATGCGGGACGCCGGCATTGCCTTGGTGGATGTCATCAACGACGTGCTCGATCTGTCGCGCATCGAAGCGGGTCGACTCTCACTCGAGGAATCCAGCTTCGACCTCAACTCGGTGTGTCGCTCCGTGGTCAAGCTGCTTCAAGTCGAGGCGAAGGCCAAAGACGTCACCCTGTCGCTCGTCTACCTGCCGGGAACACCGCGTCACGTTGTGGGCGACCCCCTTCGGATGCGTCAGATCGTCCTCAACCTTGTCGGCAATGCCGTGAAGTTTACTGAGGTCGGGTCCGTCACGCTGACAGTCGGCACGGTCGCTGGGCCCTCGGACGCCGACGAGCAGCGCTTCGAGATGCGCGTGACCGACACGGGGATCGGCATCGATGACCAGCACCTCGCACTGCTCTTCGATCCCTTCACGCAGGCGGACGAGAGCACCACCCGGCGCTTTGGTGGATCCGGTCTCGGACTCGCCATCACGCATCGCCTCATTGGCCTCATGGGCGGCGAGCTGACCGTCGAGAGCCAGGTCGGCCGCGGCAGCTCGTTCACCGCCTCTCTCACGCTGGCGAGAGCGGTCACAACCCTCGTTGACGATCAGCCGCTGCCGGCGCCACGCCCCCGGGCTGGCATCCGAGGCCGCGTGCTTGTTGTTGAAGACAACGCGATCAACCAGCGTGTCATCACCAAGACCCTCGAGCACTTTCAGGTCCAGGCGGTCATCGCGTCGGACGGCGAGGAAGCGCTCGCAAAGCTCATCCACGAGCCGATCGACCTGGTGTTGATGGACCTCAACATGCCCGGGATGGACGGGTTCGAGGCCGCCCGTAGGATCCGCGCTGTCGAGCGCTGGCGCTTCCTGCCCATCGTCGCGCTGACGGCGCGCGTCTTTGAGTCCGACCGCGCACGCTGCCTCGAAGCGGGCATGAACGACTTTCTCGCCAAGCCACTGCGCGTCGAGGTGCTTGAGGCGGTCATCGACCGCTGGATTGGCGACGCCGCTGAGCCCGTTGCGACACGCACGCCGGCTGTGGTCGAGCCGGTCAAGCCGCTTGGGAGCATTCGTTTGACGGTACCGACGTTCATTGACCGTGAGATCGTCGCGCCGGTGCTGTCGACCTTTGTCGCGCGGCACCCTAACACCCGCGTCGAGGTCACGGTCGACGACCGTCACCTGGATCAACAAACGGGCGTCATCGACATCTCCGTGCGGTTCGCGATCGGAAGCGACTATCCATCGTGGAGCCGCGTGATTGGGCACGATCGCGCGATCTTCGTCGGGACACCGAAGCTCGTCGCGCGCTGCGAGGCAGCGGGGCTCGAGCGCCTTCACGAAGCACCATGGGTTGGCCACGAGGCGTTCATCGGCTCGACCTACCATGGAGTCAGCTCAGCAGGCGAAGCACAGACCGTGACCCCCACCTACGTGGTCACGACCAACAACGGTCGTACGCTGCTGTCGATGGCCGTCGCCGGCGTGGGCTTGGCCCACCTGCCAATGCTCGCGGTCAACAACGCCGGCCAAGGCGCGTCCCTCCGAACGGTCTTTCCAGGCGTCTTCGATCACGCCGTCGAGGTTGTCGCGCTGTTCCCGAAGCACCACCAAGCGACACCCGAGGTCCAGTACCTCATCGACCTACTGGCCGCGCAGGTGACCGTGAAGACCGCTGAGCTCCGAGTGTCAGCCCAGCAGACCCGCCACTGAGAGCACGCGTCTTCTGCGCTGAACGTCTGGGCAAGCCCCTTGACGAGCGCTCAGCGCTTGCCCGAGATCATTCCGTTGTCGAAGTTGCGGCGCAAGATGGTTGTCACCCGCTTGACTGACCACGGCGTTCCACGGCAGTCGAGCTCGTCAGTAGCAAGCTTCTCAGCGATCTTCTTGAGGCTGAGCCTCTTTTCCGAGAGCTCGCGAATCTGGGCGATGACCTCAAGCTCCGCCTCGACAGGCACGAGCTTGGCCTCGTCGCCCTCGCCTTCGCGCGCGTAGCCGTAGGGCGGGTCCAGAGGTGTTTCGGTAGCGCTGCCGCCACCCTGGTTTGCGCGCGCTGCGGCCTTCTTTGCCGCGCGGGCGGCGAGGGACTTCTTGCGTTTGCTGCTAGCCACGGTGTGCCTCCAAGGTTAGGTCGGTCCTGCGTGTAGCAGCCGCTTGGCCGGTCCGGCAACGCTATTCACTCACGTGCGACGCGTCTTCACGCCGTAGAGCACCGCCAGAGCACCGATCAGGTTCATCGCATCCGAATTGGTGCGGACGTGCGTTGGCCACCAAGGCGCGACGAGGGAGTTTATCGGGATAAGTGACCGAGGAACAACGACGGTGGCTGACGTAAGTCCGCAGCAAGGCGGTGCTGCTAGCAGCGCGGCGAGCAACGTTGCTGCTCGGTGTCCCGCTACTGCTCACTTAGTTGTCGATGTGTAGAGAAACGCATCAACCGTTGCGGTGACCCGCCACCCGAATACCCCACGACGCAACGACCTGCAGAGCGCACCTAGACTGGCACGGTGCTTGCTAGCTCTAGTCGCAACGGTTGGCACGATCCGGAGCAATTGCCGAGGGTCTCCCGCGCCATCGCCGGTCGCCTTGTGCGACCCCAGCGTTTCGATTCCCGTTCATCGGTCGACACGCTGACGCCGGCCGTGAGGCGGTTCCCTGCTGTCTCACGGCCTCACTTCCCCCTCCTCTCCAACGGCGCTCTGCGTTGCGCAATGCAGCGTGCCGCCCGGAGCAGCTACGCTCGGTTTTGAGTGGCCGCTGCGCATGCTTCGTGCGAGATAGGTCGAGGACCATCAATGAGGGTCTCGGCGATGAAGAAAAAAGAGAAGGTTGTCCGGCCACTCGGCAAGCGTGGACGTCTGGTTCGCGAGGACGGAGGGCCGCCCGAGGAAGTGCCCAAGGGATGGGAGCTGCTAGCGCCAGGGGACGCCGCGCTCACGCGACGCGTAAAAGCAGCGGGTGACTACTGGGCCGTCAAGGTCCGAAAGGGCGGGCGCGAGCTATCACGCGGCATCTGGGCGCCCAGCAAGCACATCGCGACGGCACGACGAGGCGTCGAGGCGATGCGTGCCGACCCGTCGTATGAAAAGAAGCTCGCTGCTGGCCGGGCGCGACGGGCCAAAGACCAGCAAGCCTACGTGCGTGAATTTACCCGCCACGTTCGACACTTTCTGAGCTTCCACGCGCGCCACAGTGACCTTGAGGCACGGATGGCCACCGCGATTGCCACCCATGCAACACCTGTGGGAAGCGGCACCGTCGCGCGGACGTCGCGCATCCCGGTGGCTGAGCGAGCCGAGGCAGCGGTGATCGCTTGGATGAGACACCAAACGACCGCTTATGACCGCATGAGCATCCCGCGGGTGAAGGGCCAGCGACGCCAGGTGCGACGGCGCCTCGCCGCACGCTCGCGTGAGCTCCTGGCGACCTATCGCTCCGATGAGGCCATCGACGGCGAGTGCCCGCTGTCGGCTGCGCTTCGGTCCGCCGACAAGAGCCCTGCCCAACCAGCGGCCAAGAGCGAAGTCCTGGCAGCAACACCGTCCAAGCGGACCCGCGTAGCGCCCCGCCCGTCTCGGTCGCCGGCCAAGGCCACAGCGCCGCAGTCTACAGAGGACGTTCTCGCCGAGCGCGAGCGCCGTCAGGCTGCACTCAGGGCGAAGTTTAAGCGGCGATAGCCCTCGCTCAGGACTCCGCCGTGTCGCTAACGCCGTAGCGCTTGAGCTTGTCGTAGAGCGTGCGGACCCCGATACCGAGCTGCTCGGCGGCAAGGCGTCGGTTTCCGTCAACCGCGGCCAACGTTCGCAAGATGGCGTCGCGCTCCATGTCGGCGAGCGTCCCTGTCGCGCCGACAGGGTCCGCCGTGCCGCGCGCCGGCGTCGCGCTCCCAAACGACAGATCAGCGGCCGAGATGACCCCATCGGGCCCAGCGAGGATCGCTCCCCGCTCAAGCGCGTTGCGTAGCTCGCGTATGTTCCCCTCCCATGGCGCCGAGCCAATGAAGCGTGCGGCATCCGGGCTCAGCGATAGCCTCGGCCGCGAGAGATCGCCTGCGACACGGACAAGGAGGTGCTCAGCGAGCGGGAGCAGATCGTGATGTCGCTCTCTCAGTGCGGGCAGCCGAACGGGAAAGACCGCCAGTCGGTGAAAGAGATCTCCCCGGAACGTGCCCTCAGACACCATGGCGTTGAGGTCTCGATTTGTCGCGCCGACCCAGCGCACATCGACCGTGATGGTCTGGTGACCGCCAACGCGCTCGAACGCGCGCTCTTCCAACACCCGCAGGAGCTTTGCTTGCGCGTCCGACGACAGCTCGCCCACCTCGTCGAGAAAGAAGGTGCCGCCGTCGGCAAGCTCAATGCGGCCACGACGCCGCGTGTGCGCGCCGGTGAACGCCCCCTTCTCATGACCAAAGAGCTCGCTCATCAGGAGTGTCTCGGAGAGCGCCGCACAGTTGATGGCCACAAAGGGCTTGGCGGCGCGGTCGGACCAGCGGTGCAGCGCACGCGCGGCGACTTCCTTGCCGGTCCCGCTCTCTCCGAGCAGCAAGACTGTCGCCGAGGTAGCGGCGACCTTCTTCAGTGCGGCGACGACCGGCTTCATGAGCGGGTCGCCATAAGTGAGCGGTGGCGGATCGCCGGCCTGTCGCGTAGCCCGATCCTCGGCCACCAGCAAACGCTTGCGCTCGGCTGCACGCTCAATCACGAGCCGTAGCTCATCGAGGCTGCCCACAGGCTTCTGGAGGTAGTCGCTCGCGCCGAGCTTCATGGCATCGACAGCCATCTCAACGGTGCCATGAGCGGTCAGCACGACGACCTGCAGCTCAGGCTGCTCGTCACGAATCGCCCGCAGCAGCGACATCCCGTCGAGACCTGGCATTGTGATGTCGGTCAGCAGCACGTCGTAGGTCGACCGCCGTAGCTTCACGAGTGCGTCGTCACCACGCGCTGCCGAGTCCACTTGGTGGTCGGCCAGCTCTAGGGCCTCGACCAGGAACTCGCGAATTCCGACCTCATCTTCTGCGACCAGCACGCGTGCCATGATGTTGTCTCCTTAGTCGAGGACGTGGCGCGGCAGACGAAGCACAACGACTGCGCCCCCAGCTGCGTGATTCGTGGCGGTGAGGGTTCCGCCATGAGCTTCTGCGATCTGTCGAGACACCGCCAGGCCGAGCCCTGTGCCCCGAGTCTTGGTGGTGGTGAACGGCTCGAAGAGACGCTCGATGTCACCTTGAAAACCGGGCCCTTGATCGCGGACCGACACCTCCAGGGCGCCGGCTCGCTCGACGACTTGGACCTGGATACTGCCTGGCTGCGGTGACACATCGACGGCGTTGACAAGCAGGTTTGTGACCGCCTCCTCGACGCGATCGGGGTCGAATGTCCAGAGCGGAGGTGCCTTTTCGGCATCAACCACAATCGCCGTCGACGAGGTTTGCAGGCGGACCCGCTCGATGATCGCCACGGGGTCAGCGCTCTTCAGCTCGATCCGCCCCGAGCGAATGAACGTCAACAAGCTGTTGGTGAGCTGCTCAAGGCGCGTTGCTTCACCCACGACCCGCTCGACCTTGGCGTGCGCACGCTCATCGTCTCGAAAGCGCTCCGCGAGGAGCTGTAGGTTGCCCTTGAGTGACGCGAGCGGGTTGCGCATCTCGTGCGCCATGACCGCGGCCATCTCACCGAGCGACTCGAGCTGACGCTTGTCCGCGAGCCGCGCCTGCAGGGCCACACGTCTGTTCCAAAGTGAACGCACCAGCAAGCCACCGAGCAAGCACACCAGCGCGCCGATCAGGCTCACGACGAGGGTCCGCGTAGCGTGTCCACCCACCGAGCCCGCGAGCTTGGGCTCGAGCTCCACAACGATGGCGGGACCACCGCCACGCCCGCCGCGTCGACCCCGACGCCCACGGCGTGCCCGCGGCGGTAAGTTCAGCCGGACAATGCCGTCAACGACCGTGAGTCGGTTGCGCCGTCGCGGCGAAGGTGGACTGTCACCAAGGCCGAAGCCCGTCGCCTCGATGGGGGTGCCCGCAACGTGCGCCAGCGAGCCGTCGGGACCGCGGATCGCAACGTAGCGAAGTCCATCGTCGGCGAACGACGCAAGGACCGTCGCCGCTGGCGTCGCGTCGTCCGCGAGCGTGCTCACCTCACGCTGCGCGGCGATACCAACCTGCTGCGCTTCGGCACGCATAAGAGCATCGCTCGCGTCACGCGCCGCGTCGTAGCTCAGCCACGACGTGAGCGCCAACGCCAGAGCAACGACCACCGCCAGTGACAAAATGACGTTGCCGGTCCACGCGGTGGAGCGCGCCGCGGCCGGAGCGTCAGGTCGTTGGTGTGGGAGTTGGTGAGTCACAGAGAGCGACGTAACAAGATTCGTGCCATGCCGACAAGGCCGCTAAACACGCAATGGACATGCGCGGACGCCGGCGAATCGGCAGATCTCGCAGCCCCCTGTGTCTCATCCTGCCGACGAGCCGCACGGACCTGCGGACGTCCTGCCGAACGTGGGACGCCCTGCTGGACCTGCTTACTCAGCAAGCTCCCGACGCCGACGCGTCCGCGCAAGCGCGAGGAAGGTGCCGATGCCCACGAGCCACAAGAGCCCCTCACTCGGCGCGCCAAACGCTCCTGCGGTGCAGTCACCACCGCGGAAGAAGACCGCGTCACGGAGTCCACACCGCTCACAGCTGTCGCCGCCACAGTCGATGCCTTCTTCATTGCCGTTCTGGATGCCGTCAAAGCAGGTCGGACCTGCCAGACAGTCTGCGCAGCTGCCGCCGCAGTCGACCCCTTCCTCATCGCCGTTCTGCACACCGTCGGTGCAGGTCGGAACACCGCATGCGGGACAGTCACCGCCGCAGTCGAGGCCCGTCTCGTTGCCATTGAAGACGCCGTCGTTGCACCGGGGCACACCACAGGTACCAGCCTCACGGCAGTAGCCGCTGAGGCAGTCGTCATCGTCGCCGCAGACCGCGCCGATCGCGCAGCCACTGCACGTCGGGCCGCCGCAGTCGACACCTGTCTCAGCGCCATTCTGCACCCCGTCATCACACGAAACGCACGCAGGACAAACGTCGCCGCCGCAGTCGAGCCCCTCTTCGTCTCCATTGAGCACACCATCGTCACAGGCAGCCGCAGCACACGTGCCGCCGCTGCAGACCGCGCTCACGCAGTCGTCGTGCGAGCCGCAGCCACTTCCGGCAGCACACGCACCGCACAGCGAACCACCGCAGTCCACATCAGACTCTTGGCCGTTCAACACGCCGTCGATGCACGTCGGACACGGGCCACACGTCGGGCCGCCGCAGTCGACGCCGGTCTCATCACCATTGCTGAGACCATCGGTGCAGCTAGGGGCGAAGCGACAGGTCGCGGTGTCGCCGTCGCAGTAGCCGGTCGTGCAGTCAGCATCGAGCACGCAGCCGCTTCCGATGTTGCACGGCAAGCAGTCAGGTCCGCCGCAGTCGACGCCGGTCTCTGAACCGCTCTGAACGCCGTCGTCACAGCGAGCCGGCTCGCTACACGCGCCGTCCACGCAGAGTCCCGATGCACAGTCGGTCGCCACCGCGCAGCCCGCGCCGTTCCCGCACGGCTCGCAGCCGAGGCCACCGCAGTCAACCCCGCTCTCGCCAGCATCCTGCACGCCATTGCCGCAGAGCGGGCTGACGTCGCAACCGCTCACACCGCACGCGCCACTGCCGCAGTCGAGGTCCATCGTGCACGGGTCGCCAATGGAGCATGCGGCGCAGGAGAGCCCGCCGCAGTCGACCCCACTCTCGTCACCATCGAGCTGGCCGTTGCTGCACGTCGCGAGTGGCGCACACGTGTCGAGCGCCGCGTCGCAGACCAGTGAGGCACAGTCGCCTCCCGCGGTGCATCCGACGCCGACACCGCAGGCCGGACACTCTGGGCCACCGCAGTCGATCCCGGTCTCATAGCCATTGGCGACACCGTCGACACAGCTGCTGCCAACGCACTGTCCGAGAGGCCCGCAGGTCGCAGTCGAACAGTCGCCGTCGTCGACGCAGACCGCCCCAACCGGACATGGCGCACAGTCCGCGCCGCCACAGTCGATCCCGGTCTCATCACCGGTGAGCTGGCCGTCGCCGCAACCGCTTGGTGAGCACGTCCCGGCGGTGCAGACCACCGAGTCGCAGTCACCCGCCGTCGTGCACGCAGAGCCGACCGGACATGGCATGCAGCCACCGCCGCAGTCCGCGCCCGTCTCGAGGCCGTTGAGGACCCCGTCGTTGCAGCTGGGCTGGACACACGCAGCGGGGTCGGCCCCCTCACCGGCACAGTAGCCAGCGACGCAGTCGCTGTCCTCGGTGCAGCCTGCGCCGTCGTCGCAGGGCGAGCAGGCATCCCCACCACAGTCAATGTCGGTCTCAGTGCCGTCTCGGACCCCGTTGTCACACGTCTCAGCCACACAGCTGCCTTGGTCACACGCGCCGGACGCGCAGTCAGCAGGCGCCGCGCAGGGATCACCAGCTGGACACGGATCGCAGCCGGCACCGCCACAGTCAATGCCGGTCTCGCTGCCGTTCTGAACACCATCGCCACAGCTTGCAACGGTGCATGTGTCGTCGTCACCGCAGACGCCCGAGGCACAGTCGACCTCGCGTTCACACGACTCCCCGTCGGCACAGGGTGGGCAGTCGCCCCCACAGTCCACGCCGGTCTCGTTGCCGTTTTGGGTGCCATCGTCGCAGCTGGCCTCGGTGCAGACACCGGCCGGGCTGCACACGCCGCTGGCGCACAAGTCGTCGTCATCGCAGGCCACCGCTGGCGGGCAACCGGGACACGCGCCACCACAGGTCGACGTGCAGTCGGGGCAGTCGGGGCAGTCGGGCCCGCCGCAGTCAGCACCAACCTCGGCGCCATTCAACACGCCGTCGCTGCACGTCGGCGCAGCGCAAACGCCGCCCACCAGGCAGACGCCGCTAGCGCAGTCCGCGGACGCGCCGCAGGTTTCCGTATCAGGGCACGCAGGGCACGCATCGCCCCCACAGTCGACGCCGGACTCTGAGCCGTTTTGGACACCGTCGAGGCACTCCGCAGGCGGGGCGCAAACTCCCGACTCGCAGGGCGTGGTCGCGCAGTCACCAGGCGTGTCGCAAGCCGCGCCTGGTTCGCAGGCCGGGCAGTCGGCGCCGCCGCAGTCCACGTCGGTCTCCGAGCCATTCGTGATGCCATCAGCACAGCTCGCGGGCACGCACATGCTGCTCTCGCACACAGCCCCCGCACAGTCTGTGTCGAGCGTGCAGGCGGCGCCATTGGCGCAATCAGGGCAGTCTGGCCCGCCGCAGTCCACGTCGGTCTCCGCGCCATTCATGACGCCGTCCGAGCACGACGGCTCACTGCAGGCACCAGCGACGCAGAGCCCGGTCTCACAGTCATCGGCCACAGTGCACGCTTCGCCCACGTCGCAGGGCGGGCAGGACGAACCAGCGTCCGCGCCGCCGCAGTCGACGCCCGTCTCCGACCCGTTCTGAACAAGGTCGGTACAGCTCGGCTCGCTGCACTGACTCGAGACGCCATCGCATACTTGGCTGGCGCAGTCGGCAGCGTCGGCGCAGGCTGCGCCGACGGGGCAGTCTGGGCAGTCGCCGCCGCAGTCCACGTCGGACTCGCCGGCGTTGACGATGCCGTCCACACAGTGGTCGTCGACACAGACGCCGGCCTCGCACACGCCCGAGACACAGTCGCTCGGCAGAGCGCAGGACGAACCCGTCGGACAGCCTGGACAGTCAGGGCCACCACAGTCGATGCCCGTCTCTTGGCCGTTTTGGGTGCCGCTGAGGCACGACGGACCAACGCAGGTGCCCGCATCGCAGATCGCGGTCTCGCAGTCGTCAGCGTCCACACACGGGCTGCTAGGCGGACAGGGGTCACAGGTCGAACCTGCGCTGACGCCGCCGCAGTCAACACCTGTCTCCAGGCCGTTGGCCACCCCATCACCACAGGTCGGCTCGGCGCAGGTGTTCGTTGTCGCGTCGCAGACCGCTGACGCACAGTCACTCGCAGCGGTGCATGCCCCGCCGGTTGGGCAGTCGGGACAGCCCGACCCGCTACCGCCGCAGTCCACGTCGGTCTCGACTCCGTTCTGGACGCCGTCTACGCAGGTCGGCTCAGCGCAAGCGTCGTTGACGCACACGCCCGATCCGCAGTCGCTTGGATCGGTGCAGCTGCCACCGACAGGGCAGTCCGGGCAGTCCGGACCACCACAATCCACGTCGGTCTCCGCGCCGTTCTGCACGGTGTCGACGCAGGTCGGCGCGGCGCAAACGTCAGCTGTGCAAACACCAGAGCCACAGTCGGTTGGCTCAACACACGCGCCGCCATCTGGGCAGTCCGGACAGTCGATGCCGCCGCAGTCCACGTCCGTCTCCGTGCCGTTGAGGACGCCGTCGGTGCACTGGGCAGACGCGCAGGTCCCGCTGGGCCCGTCGCACACACTGCTGGTGCAGTCGGATGCCACCGTGCAGTCCGCGCCGTTGTCGCAGTCAGGACAGCCTGAGCCGTCGACGTCACCGCCGCAGTCAACGTCCGTCTCGCTTCCGTTCGTGACCCCATCGTCGCAGGTTGGCACCGCACAGGTTCCATCGGCTGCGCAGACGTCCGAAGCGCAGTCCGAGGCCAACGCGCACGCGCCGCCGTCGGGACAGTCGGGGCAGCTTCCGCCGCAGTCCACGTCCGTCTCGGTTCCGTTTTGCACGCCGTCGTCACAGGTTGGCACCGCGCATGTGTTCGCGACCGGGTCGCAGACGCCGGAGCCGCAGTCGCCAGCGGCCGTGCAGTCGCCGCCGTCCGGACAGGCCGGACAGTCAGGACCGCCGCAGTCCACATCGGTCTCGCTGCCGTTGTCGACCATGTCGATGCAGGTCGGTACGGCGCAGGTGTCGCTGGCCGGGTCGCAGACCCCGGAGCCGCAGTCGCCAGCGACCGTGCAGTCGCCGCCGTCAGGGCACGCAGGGCAGTCGGGCCCGCCGCAGTCCACGTCCGTCTCGCCGCCGTTCTGAACGGTATCGATGCACGTAGGCACCGCGCAGATCGCAGCGTCACAGACCATCGACCCGCAGTCGGTCGCGGCGGCGCAGTCGGCCCCGTCGGGACAGGCAGGGCAGTCAGGGCCCCCGCAGTCGACGTCGGTCTCACTACCGTTCTGAACGCTATCCATGCAGGTCGGCGCTGCGCAAGCACCCGCGTCGCAGACGCCCGATCCGCAGTCACCTGCGCCGCTGCAAGCGGCCCCATCGGGGCAGTCCGGACAGTCGGGACCGCCACAGTCCACGTCTGTTTCGTCACCGTTCAGCACGGTGTCAACGCAGCTCGGCACCGCACAGCTGCCAGCATCGCAGACGCCCGAGCCGCAGTCTGCGGCCGCCGTGCACGCACCGCCGTCGGGACACGCCGGGCAGTCCGGACCGCCACAGTCGACGTCGGTCTCGCTGCCGTTGAGCACGGTGTCCATGCAGGTGGGGGCAGCGCACGTGCCTGCGGCCAGGTCGCACACACCAGAGCCACAGTCGGCAGCGGCCGTGCAATCGCCACCGTCGGGGCAGGCAGGACACTCGGCACCGCCGCAGTCCACGTCCGTCTCGCCGCCATTTTGCACCGTGTCCATGCAGGTCGGCGTCGAACAGGTGTTCGTTGTGGGATCGCAGACTCCCGATCCGCAGTCGGCCGCGGCGCTGCACGCACCGCCATCCGGGCAGGCAGGACAGTCCGGTCCGCCGCAGTCCACGTCCGTCTCGCCGCCGTTTTGCACAGTATCCATGCAGGTAGGAGCGGCGCACGTGTCGGTCACGGCATCGCAAACGCCGGAGCCACAGTCGGAAGCAGCCGTGCAGTCGCCGCCGTCAGGGCAGCCTGGGCAGTCAGGCCCGCCGCAGTCGACGTCGACCTCCGCGCCGTTGAGGACCATGTCCATGCAGCTTGGCGCCGAGCAGGTCATCGCGACCGCATCGCAGACGCCTGAGGCGCAGTCGGCCGCGCCGGAGCAGCTCGCCGAGTCGGCGCATGGCGGGCAGGAACCGCCGCAGTCGATGTCCGTTTCGTCTCCGTTTTGGATGCCGTCAGCACAGCCGCCTGCGACCTCAAGGTCACAACAGATCGCCGTGCTCGTGTCGTCGTCGCTCACCGTGATGCAGACCTCCTGGGTGCCCAGGTCGGCAAGCCCCGGAGACGCCCAGGTCACCGCACCCGACGCGCCCACCGTCAGACCGGTCGGGCCCGAGGTGAGCGCAAAGGTCAAGACGTCCTCGGTGCCTGGGTCGGTCGCGGTGATCGAGGAGGCGTACGACTCGTTGGCGACACCGTCGGCCAGCGCGCAGGTCGGCGTCGGCGGGACGTTCGTGATGATGCAGGTCGCGCAGCTCGTGTCGACGCCAAGGTCATCGTCAGTCACCTGGAGACAGACCTGGGAGTTTCCGTCTTGGGCAAACACGACAGGCTGCGTGCCGGTGCCGGCCGTCTCGTAGGTGCCGTCGTTGTCGAGGTCCCAGGCGTAGGTGTGCGTGTCGGCCGACCCAGGGTCGGTCACGAGGCTGTTGACGCTGACCTGGCTACCCTCGGTTCCTCCCGGGCAGGCGATCGTCACGGTCGGCGCGACGTTGGCGACACAGATCTCGACGTTGTCTGTCAGCGGACCCGCGTCGACGGTCCCAGTGAAGGGGGCGTCGAAGCAGTCGTGGTTGTCGTCGAAGGTGTGGGTGAAGCAGGTCTTCGTCGTGCCTGTGGCCGCCGTCCCGGTCTCGCCCGCAGCGGCGTCGTTGGGGTCGCTCCAGCTGTACGAGTAGCTGTACATACCGTCTGCGTCATCGGCATCGATGAACTGAGCGCAGACCTCGACCTCCGTGCCTTCGTCGACCTCGACCTTCGCTGGGGCGGGCTGCGCCTCCTCGTACTCGAGGCAGAGGGTCTTGCTCTGGTCGAGCGTGATGAGCCCACCGTCCGGCTTGGCGTAGCTCCACGTGGACATGTCACCACTTGTCGCGACGATGCTGAAGCAGACGGTCCACCCGGCATCGACTGGGATGCCGTCGATGACGCCTCCGTCGGTGTTGGCGTTGTAGGTCCAGTCACCCACATAGGTGCCCGGGGCGGTGCCATTGTCGAACTCGTTGGCGTTGTCATCACGGATGGTAATCGACGCATCCGTCGGGACGCCCGTGATGTCCATCTCGACCGACGCGAGGCCCTGCGAAGGCGGCGTGCCTTCATCGTTGTCATAACCGTGCACGAAGAAGAGCGAGATAGCGTCGGGTGCTCCGGGCGTCGTGTCCCGGTAGAAGAAGATGACGCTGCCGCCTGGCTGCTCGAAGCCTGTGTGGGCGGATGCTGAGAACAGGTCGTAGAACTGGACGCTGTTTTCGTTGCTGGTGATGAACTCCGGGATGAACACGGTGTCCCCAGGCGCGTCCTGATAGAACGCCCGGAACTGCCGGTGTTTGAGGCTGACGCAGCTATCTTCGGCCTGCGCGGGCATCGCGAGTCCAAGCGTCAGCAGTGCGGTGAGCAGGCTGGCGCTGATGACACGACCCATGCCGTGGATGCTGAAGGACGTGCGTTGGGTCATGCTCAAGAGTCGAACCTTGGCGGCAGAGTGAGAGGGGTCACGCTTGGTGCGCGGCAGCGATTGCCTGCTAAGGCTCGTCCACGACCGTCTGTGTGCGTGAAGTGTCGAGTATCGCCGGCACGGGATCAACACCGGCTCGTTGCGGCCGTTACTTTCGTCAGGCGTTGGCATGTTCAATGCCCATGGTAGCTGATCGGAGACGAGTGGCGGAAGGACGCGACCAGCACAGGGCCGGTCTTAAGGGATCACGGGCTGGGGTCGCGGAGACGCTCGGACCGCCGAACCGCGCGATGAACCTTCTTGGGGAGCTTCGACAGCATCGACTCGGGCACGTAGTCGGCTGCGCCAATCTCGAGCGCCCGCGTCATCGTGCCAAAGCTGTCGTCAGGACCAACAACGAGGATGGGACGTCCGCCGAGCGAATCGAGCTGCAGCCACTGCTGGAGCGTGTCCAGGATCCCTGGTCCCTCGCCACGGAGGTCGACGACGAGCGCATCGGCAGGCATTGCCTGAAAGTCGGGCGGCTTCGCGAGCGACACCAAGGTACCGCAGACCAAGCCCTGCGCCCGGAGCACAGCGACGCACGAGGTGTTAAAGTCGATGTCGGGCGCCTGAAACACCAAGACCTTGTGCCCAAGCTTGGAGTTGACCCGCGAGCTGCGCCGAGTGTTTGTGATGCCAACAGCCGCCTGACGCTCTTCCCGCTTCATCATCTGCCGGTCGGTCAGGATGAGCTCGATCGATGAAGTCGCGTTGTCGCTGCTCGTTCGTTCGAGAGCGCCCCGCAGCTCCGCGGCATTTTGTGGTCGGTTGTCCGGGTCTTTTTGAAGCGCCCACATCGCACACGACTCGATGCGCTTGTCGATGTCGAAGCGGACACGGTCCGACGGCGAGTCCGGCTCGTCGTAGAGGTGCTTTGCCAGGACGTCCACGGGTGACGTTCCGTCGAAGGGCGGCTGGCCACAGAGCATCTCGTACATGATGCAGCCGACCGCGTAGAGGTCGGTTCGCTGGTCGAGCTCCTTCGCAAGCGCTTGCTCAGGCGACATATACGACGGCGTCCCGGAGACCGTGCCATCGCGGGTGAGCCGGTTGTCCTTGTGGTCCTCGATGAGGATCGCCAAGCCGAAGTCGACGACTTTGACGGCCTCTTTGCCGTCCTGACCAACCTGGATGACGATGTTGTCTGGCTTCAGGTCGCGGTGAAGCAGGTCCATGTTGTGCGCTACATCGAGCACGTCGCAGAGCTGCGTCATCCAGTTGACGATGCGCGCCTGCTCAAGCGGGAACTCCTGCTCGAGTACTTCGGTGAGCGTGCGCCCCTCGAGGAGTTCCATCGCGATGAAGAGCCGGTTCTCCCACTTGCCGAAGTCGTAGACGACCACCGAGCCTGGGTGGCTCAGCATGCTGGCAGACCGGGCCTCGCGCTGAAAACGCGCCGTCATGTCCTCGCGCTGCGCGAACTCTGGATGCAGCACCTTGATAGCGACCGCACGCCCGAGCTCGAGCTGTTTGGCGCGATACACCCGGCCGATCCCGCCGACACCGATCAGCGTCTCGATCTCGAAACGACCCGCAACCGTAGCCCCCAGCAAGGGGTCAGACGCGTTGCCGCCGATCGAATTCGACGCGGTAAAATCGTCCATCAGGCCACAAGATCCTCAGGTGAGCAGGCTACTCGTCTAGCACGAAAATCTCACTCGGGCGAGACCGCCCGATGAGATTGTACGAGCCAAGCGAGAGCGAATCGAACTCTTCGCTCACCTGCGCCATCACCTCACGCGTCATCAGGATTTGCCCTGGCCGTGCCAGGCGCTCAAGCCGGGCGGCGACGTTCACCACGTCGCCGATGGCCGTGTATTCCATGCGCTTTTCCGAGCCGACGTTGCCGACCACCGCATAGCCGGTGTTGATGCCAATCGCCAGCTGGAGCTCACGACCGAGCTCCTTACGCCACTTAGCGTTTCCGACCTCGAGCCAGCGGAGCATCTCCTCAGCGGCCCGCACGGCGCGTGCTGCATCGTCCTCGTGCTCCTCGGGCGCGCCGAAGACCGCCATCGCGCAGTCGCCGATGAACTTGTCGATGATCCCGCCATGCTTGAACACGATCTCGGTGATGATCGTGAAGAGCTCGTTGAGGATGCCGACCACAAACTCCGGATCGTGCTCGTCCGCCAGGGTCGTAAAGGACACGACGTCAGCGAAGAGCACGGTGATCTTTCGGCGCTCGCCGCCTAGCTCGAGCTGGTCCTGACCCACGATGACAGCGTCGACCACCTCCGGACTCAGGAACCGGCTGAGGTTGCTTCGTACCCGCGTCTCTTCAATGAGCTTGTCGCGGTAGTCGCCAAGGTCCCGCGCCATGTCGTTGAACGAGTTCGCCATCTGGCCAACCTCGTCATTGCTCTTGGAGTCAACACGGACATCAAAGTCACCGCCGGCAACCCGCTTCGCTGCATCGGCTACGTTGGAGACCGGCTTCGCGAGACGGCGGCCGACGAAGAGACCGAGCAAGATCGCCAGCAAACCGAAGATCGACCCGATGATGATGGCGGTCCGCCAGGTGTCTGCTACGGCCGCGTAGGCCTCGTCACGGCTCTGCTCGACGACGACACCCCAGCCGAGCTGGGTGTTGGGAACCACCGCCCCGATGACGCGCAAGCCGTCTTCGCGCGTGTAGTCGGTCGTGCGGGCAACTTCCTGAGCGAAGGGAGACGTGCCGACGGCGTCATCGACAAACGCTTCCTTGCCGGCGATCTCGCGCCACAGCTGCTCTTTGACGAAGGTCCCAATGACGCGGAGCTTGCCGTCGACGATGTGCACCAGGTCCTGGCGTCCGGCAAAGCGCCGGGCCGAGAGCTGCCCGACTTCCTCGCTGAGGTGGTCCACCTCAAGCACGGTGAAGATGTACATGTAGAGCTTGCGTTGGACGCCCTTGTGGATCGGCACCACCAGTGGCAGCAGCGGGACCCCGTCGTCGCGACGAATCACGTCGCGGAAGAGGTAGCCTTCCTCCTCGGCAATTCGGCGTTCGTCTTCGCGGAGCTCTTCAGGCGGCGGGAGCACGCCCTCGCCCTCGTCACGCGGTGCCCGCATCGTGTCGATGAGCTTACCGTCGGGCCGGTAGATCGACACGGTGTGGAGGCGACGCGAGCCGATGAGCTGCGCCCGGGCCGTTCGGATCCGGTCGTCCTCTTCGACCTCTGGTTGCGCCAGTGCCGCTCCGATGGTCTTCACCTCAGAGACGGACTCGCGCAGCATCGCCTCAAGCGAGCCGAGCGCAACGTCGGCGGTTGCGATGTGGTAGGCCCGCGCGCTGTCGCTCAGCTCGCGCGCGCCCTTTGTCACGACCTGATAGGTGGCGATCGCAAGAGGAATCAGCGCGAGGAGCACCAGCGCGATCGTGATCTTGTGCCATAGGCGCATCGAGGTCGTCCTTGAGCTATCGAGCGGGGACGCGGCGGGTGTCGCCAGCTGGCGGCAGCCTAGCGCAGTGTCGCTCGGCCGTCATGCGCACGCAGCGATGTCTCGGACCCCAGCAAGCGCGTGACGCCCGCGTTCGGCGGTTGCATCGGAGGACGGGCGCTATGGTCCTTCGTAACCGAAGTCCAGAGTCAGCATCCCGTTGAACGCACCAAGCTCTCGCTTCGCGTCATCGTTGAGCCCAGCGCCGATCGCGAACCCAAGCCGCGCACGGCCGAAGTGGACATAGACGCCACCGCCAGCCACCAGCGCCGTGAAGTCCGTCGCGCCGTCGGGCTGAGACAGCGCAACCGCGGTCTGGAAGGTGCCGTTCAGCGACACGCTCCGGGCTGGACGAAGCAGGAGGCTGTAGGTGCCGTCATAGGTGACGTGCGTCTCGTCGCCAAACGCCACCGGCACCGACTGACGCGTGTCCAGAGCGATCTGGTCGCCTAGCTTCAGCCTTAGCAGCACGCCGGGCTCCGCTCCCCAGAGGGTCGTTCCTTGGTCGTCACCCGCCGTTGGCAACGTCACACGCAGCATGGGAGCGATCGCAAGCGCTGTGCTGTCGAGCACGCGGAAGCGCGCACCGAGTCGCACGTCCCCAAGCTCGCTGAGCCGCGGCGAGTCGCTCGACAGCGTCGGCCGAAAGAGCGTCAGAGCGGCGTCCAGCGCAACATCGCCAGCGCCAGGTGCCCACTCTCCCCCAAGGATGAGGCCTAGGCGATCAACGGTGTCGCCTGCGATCTCCTGGCGCACAAAGCCTGCACGGGCGCCAATGTGGCTCTCGGCAGCGATGCTCGGCATCGGTGACGCATGGGTTCGACGCTCCCAGTTGAGCGGCGCCGCGCTGTTGTTCCACACGTACTCGTACGGCCGCTGAACCACGTCCGGAACGTCCGTGTTCATCGGGATGGCGGACTCGGAGATCACGCCACCCGGCCACACCGCGCGGAGCTTGACCTCGCGGTAGCCGCTCGGCGTCGTCACCGACGACGCGTACTTGCCGGGGCCAGTCCGCTCGAAGCTCAGCTCACCGCCGGGCGAGGACTCAAGCTTCATGCCTGGAATGACCGCAGGCCGGCCCAGCTCATCGAGCACGGTGAGGGTGATCGGGTAGGTCTCACCTGGCTGGGCTCCACCCTCGGTGACCGGCTTATCGAACGCAATCTCGGCCTTGGTGGCGAGCACCTTCACGTTGATCGCTGACGTGCTCTTGCTGCCCTTCACCCGAAACGAGACCTTGTGGTCGCCGGGGTCCGACAGGCGGAGCGGCTCGCTGGCCGACATCCAGTCTCCGCCATCCACCGAATATTCGGTGTTGGGTCCGATCTGGTTGGCGAAGGTCATCTGGACCATGCCGACCGTCTGGTAGCCGCCGTCAATGACCTCAAGCTTGCGCGACGTCGCAACGTTGGTGATCTCGACCCGCATCGGCTTGGTGGGCTGGCTCTCCAGTCGGTCCTTGTCGAGGGACGCAGCTCGCGCGTAGTAGACGCCAGCGTCGAGGTCTTGGGCTCGGAACTTTTGGATGCCCGAGCCAACCAGAGCGTCGACGAGCGTCCGCTTGAACTTCTCGTCCTTGGCGAGCTCGACGCGGTAGAACTTCGCGCGCTCGACCGTGCTCCATGTAGCCTCGAAGGCTCCCTTGTCGCCCTTCGGGCGGACGATGACCATCGCGTCACCGGCAATCTCGCCAGTCCAAGCCGGCGTCGGCGGCAGAGGGCGCGGCTTCTGCGGCTTCTTGCCCTTCTTCACGACGGTACCGAAGTTCATCGGCACGTCGACCTTGCCGAAGCGGTTGTTCACGTCGGCCTTGCCGTCGAACACCGAGATCGATGCGCTCTTGCCCTCGGCCTCAATCTGAGCATCTCGGCCGTAGATATCAACCGCGCCAGAAGGCGTCTCTACCGTGATCTTGCGCGGCTCGAGCATCGGTGGTCCCTGGTCGGCGATCACCTCGCCGCCGCCGTCCCCGCCGTCCCCGCCGTCGCCACCGTCTGGCTTGTCGCCATCCAGCATCGAAAGACCGCCTCGAAGGGTGCCTTTCTCAAGCACAATCCGGGTCTTTTCGCGTTTTTTGGTCCTCTTGGACTTGCTTGCGGTGGCGCCGTAAATGACCAGCATAGCGTTGTCGCGGACACGCAGGTTGGAGCGATCTTCGAACTGGATGCTCGCCGCGGACTCCTCACCGGTCGAGACCTTGTACAGGCGCCACAGGTTCATGTTCTTGCGGGCCTTGAGCCAGTCAAGCGAGCGCGGAGGCTTCGCTTTGACGTCCTTTTTGACCCAGTCCACCTGGGCCTCGGGCCCTACCTCGCCCACCGGCAAGCGCAGCACCATGCCAGGCGTCAGGATGTGCGGCGGCTTGCCTGGAAACTGGTTGTAGCGGTAGATGCGCTTGTACTGCTTGCCGTCGCCATAGAAGCTCTGGGCGATGCTCCAGACGGAGTCACCCTCTTGGACCGTGTACGTCACGATCTTGGGCTGGGCGGCCAGTGCGGGATCCGCCGAAGCCAGCGTCGAGATCACAAAGGTCGCGGCCAGTGCGGCAGCGAAGAACGAGAGCGTGCGAATCATTGCCCGCCTCCCTGTGGTTTCTGTGTGGCGGCTTCTTCCTGCAGGCGGTCCTGCTCAGCCTGAATCTTTTTGATCTCGTCCCAGGTCATCGAGAAGAACTCGACGCGGCGGTTGATGGCCCGCCCCTGCTTGGTCTTGTTGTCAGCGATAGGCCGGAGCGGGCCAAAGCCGATCACCATGAGCTTGTCGGGCGAGAGCTTACCGTTCTGGATGAGGTAACGCCGGACGGCATCCGCACGCGACACCGAGAGCATGACGTTCATCTCAGGGTCGCCGGTGTCGTCGGTGTGACCCTCGATGCGAAAGCGTGGAATCTGCGGGTTGGCCTTGATGATCTGTGCCACGGCGTTGAGCAGGCGCTTGGACTTGCCCGCGATCTGTGAGCCACCGGTGTTGAACTCGATCTTCTCGGCGATCTCGATCTTGTCAGCGCCGGCGACAACCAGCGCTTCACCCTCATCGGGGCAGCCGTCAGTGTCGTTGTTGCCGTTGATGACCTCTTTTTCGGTCGGGCACTTGTCCAGCTCGTCCGGCACGCCGTCTTCGTCGTTGTCCGGCTCTGGGCAACCGTCGTCATCCTTGAAGTTGTCGATGTCCTCCGGAACATCCGGACACAGGTCGGTCTCGCCTTCGACCCCGTCACCATCGGGGTCCGGATCGTTTTTCGCCGCGGCATCGAAGCTAGCCGCGTTCATGGTCGGCACGGCGCCAAAGGGTGGTGACTCGTTGAACTCGACAACATCCGGTGCCCCGTCCACAAGCGGTTCCTCCCAAGGCTCAGGCACCGCGGCGCCATAGGTCAGCCCGAAGAAGAAGCGGTAGTCTGGTGCGCCATAGCCGCGCGTCAGCCCGGTCCCAGCCGCGGCGGTCAAGGTCAGCCCCGACTGCGTGCGCCACTTGAGGCCACCAAGCGCCTCGACCGGAACCTTCCGCGCGTCGGTCCCGAAGGTGTCGACGTCGCTCTCGCCGAGCCCGACGGCTCCTACGACCTCGCCAACCAAGGCAAAGCCATAGAACGGCAGCGGAAGCTCAGCGCCCAGCGCGGCGCGGACCTCGTGTCCGACCGCAAGGTCGAGGATCGTCTGGGTCTCGCGGATACGGTAGCCCACGTTGAGGGCAACTACGGCACCGCCATCGAAGCGGTAGTCGACCACAGCGCGAGGGGTCAGCGTCAGCGCGCTCTCTTTCATGTGCGGCCCGGCATCGCCGGTGGGAAAGGTGGCGTCCACCGCAACTGCAAGCCCAAAGCCGCTCCGCGATAGCGGCGCACCCAGGATGCGACCCTTCACGAACACGCGAAGGTCGGCGAGACCGTCATCGGAGGTGGGTCCGCCGCTCGTGTCGGTCACCTCGGTGACGTGGTAGGGCAACGCGACGCCGATGTCGACGCGGTCAAAGAGACCAAGGCCGATCGCAGCGGTCAGCCGCCAGCGATTGCGCAGCGGCCCGTGGGTCTCCCCATCGGCATCGACGCGCTCGACCAGCTCATCGTTGGCGAAGTTCGCAAAGAGGCCGGCAAAGACCGACAGGTCCCCAAGGCCGGCGGTGGTGTCGACGCTGAGAATGCCGGTCGGAGCCAGCGTCGCGTCGAAGTTGCGGGGATCGACGTCCTGAGCCCGCGTGTCGCTCGTCGATAGCGCAGCGACCCCGAACAGCACGGCCAAGCTCGCAACTTGCGACCGCCGGCGAAGCGCCACCGCGCTCAGCGCGAAGCCGATCAGCCAGAGCCAGGGGCCGCTACCGGAGCCGCCGCTCGTCGTGCAGCCGCCGCCGCCACCCTCGATCTTCGGACCGTCGAAGACAGGCTTGCAGGCGTCGCCTACCGCATCTTCGTCGACGTCCTCTTGGTCGCTGTTGGGCGTGTCCACGCAGTTGTCGTCGCAGCCGACGGTGTCGCCACCGCTGCACGGGTTGTCGCCGGCGGTTCCGCTGCCGTCGCCATCATCGAGGACGCCGTCGCCGTCGCTGTCTGCTCCACAGCTCGAGGGGGCGCCGTTGCATAGGAAGCCATCCTCGACCTCACATGTGCTCGAGCAGCCATCGCCATCGACGGTGTTGCCATCGTCGCAGGTCTCGGCGCCATTGATGACCCCGTCTGAGCACGCTGCGACGCAGGCGCTCGGCTCGCCGTCGCAGCTGAAGCCAGGCTCAACGGTACAGCCGGCGCTGCATCCGTCACCGTCGACCGTGTTGTTGTCATCGCAAGCCTCTTCGCCGGCAGCAATCAGGCCGTCGCCACAGGTGCTGTCGCAGCTGGACGCCGCCGTCGGGCTCGGCTCGTCGCAGCTCCAGCCGTCCTCTTCCACGCAGTTCGCGCAGCCGTCGTTGGCGACGTCGTTGCCGTCGTCGCACTGCTCGTTGCCGACCACCAGTCCGTCGCCGCAGCCTGCCTCGCAGTCCTCGCCGGCGATTGGACAGCTCCACCCTGGCTCGATCTCGCAGTTGTCGGTGCAGCCGTCGCCGCTGACCAAGTTGCCGTCGTCGCAAGCCTCCCCACCGACCATGAGTCCGTCACCGCAGGTGTCCTCGCAAGTCGTCTGCATGCCCGGGTCTTCGGTGCAGACGAACCCTGGCTCTCTCAAGCAGTTCGCGTCGCAACCGTCGCCAGCGTCGGTGTTGCCGTCGTCACACTCCTCGGGGCCGACGGCAAGCTGCTTGTCGCCACAGGTGCTCAAGCAGATGGTGTCGGGGTCCTCATCGGTGTCGATGCTCGAGTCCGAGCAGACAAACCCAGGCTCACGGCCGCAGGTGTCGCTGCACCCGTCTTGCGAGACCGTGTTGCCGTCGTCACAGACCTCCTCGCCGACAGCGATCACACCGTCGCCACAGTCAGAGACGCAGCCGCCCGCACCGCATGCGTACCCACGCTCCTGCACACAGCTGTCACAGCCGTCGCCAGAGATCGCATTGCCGTCGTCGCATTCCTCGGCCCCAACAGCGACCTCCATGTCGCCACAGTCGGAGACACACGAGCTGTCTGGGGCGTCAGTGCCCTTGAGGGTCCCGCACTGGTAGCCGAACTCGACAACGCACTGCTCGCTGCAACCGTCTTCAGCGTCTTCGTTGCCGTCGTCACACGCTTCAGCACCAGCGGCGAGCATACCGTCTCCGCACATCGCCTCGCAGCTACCAACACCGCCGGTGAGGTTGCAGGTGTAGCCATACTCGGGCTCGCAGCTGTCGTCGCAGCCGTTGCCGGCAGTCGTGTCGCCGTCGTCACAACCCTCAACGGGCTCGACCGTGCCGTTGCCGCAGTCGAAGATGTCGACGCGAAGCGCGTCGGCCTTGGCCTGGCGCGTGAACTGGCCACCGGCGCAGTGCGACCAGCTGTAGTTCCACACGGGCGCAGCAACGATCTCGGCGTTGGGCGGAATGTCGAGGACCTCGACCTGCCACGACACGCTGATGCTGGCGCTCGGCGCGAGGTCGGGAAGCACCAGGCCGGAGGTAAGCGATGTCGTGTCGGCGATCGGGCCGCCGGCCGGCGGGAAGCCGTTGAACAAGACGCTGTTGGCGACGTAGCTCACGCCCGGAGGGAACGCACTGGCAGGCAGTGACAGGGTCGGCGCGATAGCGGCCGCATCGCCGGTGTTGTGAAGCACCACCGAGAACGTGACGGTCTCGCCGGGCTGGGCCACTGGCTGCGACACAGCGCCGCTGCTCGGAGCCGTTGCGAAGTCTGCTTGCTCAAGCCGATTACTGATGCCGAGGACGGCCACGACGTACTGGTCGTTGGCGCTGGTCGCCTCAAGCCAGACATCCGCGTCGCCAGGGTTCAGCTGAGCCGAGCCGTCCACGGTCGTGATGTCCCAGCCCTGTCGTGCACCGACGTTGTAGTTGGACAGACCGTGGTTGTTGTTGCCCCAGGTGCCCGAGGTGTCGAGGACGCCGTCGCTGTCGTTGATGTGGGAACCGAAGAAGTTGCCTGCGGCATTGTTTGGCCCCGAGAGCCTGGCTGCGGCGTTGTTGAGCGATACCTGGTCGGACGCGAGACGGAGGGTGTCGTTCAGCCGTCCTGCGTCGCCTTCGAGCGCCGTGACCAAGACCTTTGCGTCCACGTTGGCGGCCGTCGTTGGGGGACACGACATCGTCAGCTGGAACGTCGCATCGACCGGGTTGGTCAGCGGCGAGATGTAGGCGTCGAGCATGAAGACATCGAGGCTGCGCAGAGGCTCGGTGGCCAGCTCATAGGCCACGACGAGCGTCCAGCCGGCCCCGTGGTTGACCGGGTCGCTACCCGCACCGAGGTCGAACTGCGAAGCCGGCACGCCGCCCACGCGGTAGACGCCGCTCGCGCCAGCACCGAGCGCCGCGACGATCGCGGTCACCTCGATGCTGTTGGACCGGATGTAGTAGTTGTTGCTGCCGATCGGTCCCGTCAGCGGCGTGGCGCTCGTGACGTCGGGGACGATGGTGTGCTGGACGTTGTCAGGTGTGGTGAAGGCGATCGGCGTCTCCACGAGGGTCGCCAGCGACGTTCCATGCACGTCGTTGCCCTCAAAGCTGCCACCCCAAAACAGCTCTGCGTACACGACCGTTGCGCCGGTCGGGACCGCGAGTGTTGCGTCGGAGCTGTTCTGCTGCCAGTCGCGGGTCGTGCCCATCGGCCAGCCCGGCTCGGCGAGCGTGAACGTCGCGTCGGTGAACGTGCCGATGCCGTCCTGGTTGCCGGGTCCGTCGATGACGCTACTCGCGCTCAGGCCCAGCGTGTTGCCCGTGGAGGTCAAGTTGCCGGTGACCACCGTGCTGTAGCGCGAGGCTGGTGCTGCCGTAGCGACTGTGCTCAGCGTGAGCAGCGCCACGACAGATACCGACAGCGCAAGCAGCGGTCGTGCGGGGAGACGGCGTGCAGCAGGTGTCTCTTCTCTTCCCATCTGATTCGACACCGTGTGCCCCTTCTGTGTTTGTTCTCGACTCAACCGTCCCACCTCCGGTTCGCTTCGACTAGCGCGCCTTACGACTCATCCGGTCGCTTGTCGACCAGCACCTCGCCGAAACCGCCAACATCACACACGATGTGTCACTCGTTTAGGCCAGCTGTGCTAGTCAGTGCCAGAGCCGCAGACCGGCCGGGTAACCAACCGTCGGTCAATCTTCGGCCGCAAACGGCCTCCACGACGGGCTTCGCCGTCCGACGGGACGCGATTCTGAAGAATTTCTGTCGGGCGCGTCCGCAGCGATCGCGCCACCTGCTGGTGTTTCCGGTAGTGAACCGAGGACCGCTGTTGCTTGTCAATCGCCGTCGGCCGACGACCGACGTCTGCTGCGACCTGTTTCCTGCCTGCCTGACGGCTGGCAGTGCGCTCGTTGGTGGAGCTTGCATGGCAACGGCCGATGCTCCCACGTCGACACAAGCATCGAATTCGGCTCACAAACGGCGGCTCCCGCTCTAGAGCATCGCGCGATGCCGCCAGCCTGGAGCGTAGAAGGCGGCGACCCGCAAGCAGTGGCCGCGCGGCGGTCGACGATTCGTCTCTGGTTCTAGCGAGTCGGACCCGCAGCGTGCGGTGATTCCGATCGCGACGCTGCGCAACAGTCTCCCGCCTTGCAATTCGGATCCAGTTAGCCTGATCGGTGCTGCTAGCGCGACGCCGCTACCGCGCCTCCAACAGGGGTCGCGTGACGGCACCTTGTCCGCTCATCGGATCGCTTGAAGGTTGACGGTGATCGGCTCATCGCGCCCGTTGCGGCGTACCGTCAGCTCAACGACATCGCCGACGCTGCGGCCATCTAGCGCACGGTTGAGGTCGTCGATCTCGCGAATCGGCTTGCCCTCGAAGGCGACGATGACGTCGCCGACCCGCACGCGGCCGCGGCGATCTCGGTGCAGGCCCATGATCCCGGCACGCTCGGCGGCTGAGTCCTTGTTGACGACGTAGACCGCCGCGCCTTCTGACACGCCAAGCGCGCGTGCGCGACGCGGCGGCACAACCTTGAGGCCGAGCCCGGGGCGGGGCGCCTCACCATCCCGGATGAGCTTCGGAACGATGCGGCGAACCGTGTCGACCGGCACTGCGAAGCTGATGCCGGCGCTCGCGCCCGTGGTGCTGTGGATGGCGGTGTTGACACCGACGACGAGCCCGGCGGAGTCGATCAGCGGCCCACCTGAGTTGCCGGGGTTGACCGCAACATCCGTCTGGATCACGCCGTAGATCGTGCGCTTGTTCGTTGCGTCGATCTCGCGGTCGAGCGCGCTGATGACCCCCGTGGTCAGCGACTGGTCGAGGCCGAACGGGTTGCCGATCGCCATGGCGAACTGGCCGACCTTCAGGTCCTCGCTGCGCCCGACGACGATCGGGGTGAGGCGCTCCTTGGGGCTGTCGATCTTGAGGACGGCGAGATCGTGGTCGGGCGCGACGCCGACGCGCCGAGCGTTCCACTCGCTGCCGTCAGCGAGCGTCACGGTCGCAGCGCTGGCCTCCGCAATGACGTGATAGTTCGTGACGATGTGGCCGTCGTGGTCCCAAACGAAGCCCGAACCGTGGCCCTGCGGCACCCGGTGCACCTTCAAGCCGAACCCGCGGCGTACGTCGACCGCGGTCGTGATGAAGACGACCGATGGCGAGACGCGCTGAAACAGGTCGACAACGGTCTGCTCGCGAGCCAGCAGCGGTCCGCGTTCGCTCGGGGCACGAACATACGAGACGCTGGCGGTGTCGCTGCTCGTTCGGGTGACGATCCAGGCCACAAGGCCAACGTTGAGCACCACAAGAAGAACGACAACGACTCTCCAACCGCGCGATCCCATCGACATCGATCCTGCTCCCTTCACCGATCGCTTTCGTCCAGCTGCCCGACGCCAGAACTCAGCACGCCGCGCGACGTGTCAAGAGGCTGCAAGTGCGGGCCCCCCTGTTAAACACGGTCGGGGGGCGAGTCGTTTCCGAAAAAAGTCGGAGCCGATCGCATCTGCGTACTTGCCTTGGGGAGCCTCCGAGGGTAAACGCTCGCGACTCGCTGGAGGGCAAGAGCCGACGGTGAGCAAGTGCATGACCGAGGCAAGACGCCTCAACGGAGTCCGACGTGGCGAAGAAAAGCAAGATCGTCCACAACGAGCGTCGCAAGAAGCTCGTGGCCAAGTACGCAGCAAAGCGTGCTGAGCTGAAAGCCATCATCAAGAACCCCCGCACGGTTGACGCCGAGCGTGAGTTCGCGCGCCTCGAGCTGGGCAAGCTCCCGCGCAACTCGAACCCGAACCGCGTCCGCAACCGCTGCGCGGTGACCGGTCGCCCGCGCGGCTACTACCGAAAGTTCGGTCTGTCCCGCATCGGCCTGCGTGAGCTTGCGCTCCGCGGCGAGCTTCCAGGCGTGACCAAGGCGAGCTGGTAACAGCAGTCGGTCCGGCGCGCGCCGCGCAGCGCGGTGACGTGATCAGGTAGAGCGTCGAGCGGAGGGGTGATTCACCTCTCCGCTCTTCGTGTTTTCAACGACCCGCCGGGTCAGAGGCAGGACGCACATGAGCGTTGCCAACATCGAAGAGCTCGACACAGTCACCGTTCGCTTTGCAGGCGACTCGGGTGATGGCATGCAGCTCACAGGGACTCAGTTTACGTACACGTCTGCGCTGGTTGGCAACGACCTAGCGACACTGCCCGACTACCCGGCCGAGATTCGCGCGCCCGCGGGGACACTCGCCGGAGTCTCCGGCTTTCAGGTCCAGTTTGGCAGCCAGCAGGTGTTCACCCCCGGCGACAAGCCGGATGCGCTCGTCGCGATGAACCCGGCGGCGCTCAAGGCCAACCTCAACGTGCTTGAGCGAGGAGCCATGCTCTTCATCAACACGGACGCCTTTGAGAAGCGTGCCATGGCGAAGGTGGGGTTTGACACCAACCCGCTCGAAGACGGCACGCTCTCGAGCTACCGCGTCTACGAGGTCCCGATCACGACGATCACGCGCCGGGCGCTCGAAGACACGAACCTCACGACCCGCGAGAAAGACCGCAGCAAGAACTTCTTCGCGCTGGGGCTGATGTACTGGGTGTTTGGGCGGCCGATCGAGCACACCATCGAGTGGCTCGACCAGAAGTTCGCCAAGAAGCCAGAGATCGCGGAAGCCAACAAGGCCGTGCTCAAGGCCGGCTACCACTACGGCGAGACGACCGAGACCTTTGGCCACACGTTCAAGGTCAAGAGCGCCCAGCTCAAGCCCGGTACCTACCGACAGGTCACCGGCAACGAAGCCGTGGCGTGGGGCTTCATCGCCGGCGCCAAGCTTGCGGGCGGTGAGCTCTTCCTGGGCAGCTACCCGATCACCCCGGCAAGCCCGATCCTTCACGAGCTAAGCAAGCACAAGAACTTTGGCGTCCGGACCTTCCAGGCGGAAGACGAGATCGCCGCTGTCTGCGCGGCCATCGGCGCTGCCTTTGGCGGAAGCATCGCGCTCACGACCACCAGTGGCCCAGGCGTCGCGCTCAAGGCGGAGGCGATCGGGCTGGCGGGTATTGTCGAGCTGCCGCTGATCATCGCCAACATCCAGCGTGGTGGTCCGAGCACCGGGCTGCCGACCAAGACCGAGCAGTCGGACCTTCTGCAGGCCATGTTCGGTCGCAACGGCGAGAGCCCGATGCCGGTGATTGCGCCCGCCACGCCGGGCGACTGCTTCGGCATGGCCATCGAAGCGGTCCGCATCGCCACCAAGTACATGACGCCGGTCATGTTCATGTCCGACGGCTACATCGCTAACGGCGCCGAGCCGTGGAAGCTGCCGGATGTGGCGTCGCTCCCCGATCTCACGGTGAACTTCAAGGTCGCCAAGAGCGAGGCGGAAGGCGACACCTTCTTGCCCTATCTCCGAGACCCGAAGACGCTAGCCCGACCGTGGGTCCGTCCTGGAACACCCGGTCTTGAGCACCGCGTGGGTGGTCTCGAGAAGAGCGACGGCACCGGTAACGTCTCCTACGTTCCTGAGAACCACCAGAAGATGACGGAGCTGCGGCAGGCCAAGGTCGACCGCATCGCCGATGACATCCCGGATGCCGAAGTCTTCGGCGACGAAACGGGCGACTTGCTGCTGATCGGCTGGGGCGGCACCTATGGCGCGCTTCACGCCGCCACCATGCACCTGCAGAAGCGCGGCCGGAAGGTCAGCCACATGCACATGCGTCACATCCACCCGATGGCGAAGAACGTGGAAGGCGTGATGCGCGGCTTCAAGCACGTCGTCGCCGCCGAGCTGAACATGGGCCAGCTGAAGTTCATGCTGCGCTCGAAGTTCCTCATCGATGTCCAAGGCCTCAACAAGGTCCAGGGGCAGCCCTTTAAGGTCGGCGAGATCGTCGAGCGGGTCGAGCGCTACCTCGACGCAGGAGCGCAGTCATGAGCACGACGCCAGACTTGAAGCTAACGAAGAAAGACTTCCAGACCGACCAAGACGTCCGGTGGTGCCCGGGCTGCGGCGACTACGCGATCCTCGCCCAGTTCCAGAAGGTCTTTCCGACGCTCGGGATCCCGAAAGAGAACTTCGTCGTCATCAGCGGCATTGGCTGCGCCGCGCGCTTTCCGTACTACATGAACACGTACGGCTTCCACACGATCCACGGTCGGGCGCCGGCGATTGCCAGCGGCCTCAAGGTGATGCGGCCTGACCTCAGCGTCTGGGTCATCACCGGCGATGGCGACTCCCTGTCGATCGGCGGCAACCACCTCATTCACATGCTTCGGCGCAACGTGAACCTCAAGGTCGTGCTCTTCAACAACCAAATCTACGGGCTGACGAAGGGCCAATACTCGCCAACGAGCGAGGTGGGCAAGCGCACCAAGTCGAGCCCCTTTGGGTCGGTCGACGAGCCGTTCAAGCCACTCTCGGTCGCCCTCGGTGCTGAGGCGGCGTTTGTCGCACGTACGGTCGACCGTGAGCAGAAACACCTGGGCGCCATGCTCAACCGCGCTGCCCAGCACGACGGCACGGCCTTCGTCGAGGTCTACCAGAACTGCAACATCTTCAACGATGGCGCCTTTCTGCACATGACGGAAAAGGACAAGAAGGCCCAGTGGCAGCTGGTGCTCACCGATGGCGAGCCCCTCCTCTTTGCCAACGGCGAAAAGGGCATCGTCTTCGAGGGCTTCGAGCCGAAGGTCGTCAACGTCGCCGACGTCGGCATCGACGCCATCCACGTCCATCAGGAAGATGGCCCGATCGCCTATCACTACGCGCTCGCTCGCATGCGCGACCCCGAGTTCCCCACGGCGATCGGCGTTCTGCGCTGCACGCATCGCGCTGTCTACGACGACGCCGTCAACGCCCAAGTCCAACACACCATCGACACCAAGGGTGAGGGCAGCCTCCAGGACCTGCTCTACGGCGGCGACACCTGGGAGGTGGCGTGACGAAAGCAAGCTTTGCTGACGTCACGCGCTGGCAGCGCCAACAAGAGAGCCCAACGACCTACGAAGGGCACGTACCACCGGCCTGGCTCCAGGGTCGTAGCGCCTTTGGCGGAATTGGTGCAGCGGTGTGCCTGTCGGCGCTGTCACACCACGTCGACAGCGACCGCAGGTTGCGCAGCTTCCACGCACGTTACATCGGCCCACTCGGCGCTGAGCCTGCGACGGCAAGCGTGGAGGTGCTCCGTGCAGGCCGCTCGCTGACCCACGCCAGCGCGCGTATCTCCCAGGCAGGCACGACGCGCCTGACGTTCGAAGCCTGCTACGGCACCGACCGCGAGTCTTCGGCCGTTGTGGCCGGTCCCGCGCGCGACGGCACGATTCCAGGGCCAGCTGGTCTCCAGGACATGCCCTACGTCCCTGGACTGACGCCAACGTTTACGCAGCACTTTGCCTTTCGCTGGGTCGCTGGCAACCCACCCTTTTCGGCAAGCGACGGTCGCCACCTCACCGGTTGGTGTCGTCACCGAGGCGCCACAGCCGACGCCCATAGCGCGTTGCTAGCGCTGATCGACGCGTGGCCGAGTCCAGCACTGGCATTCTTTCAGAAGCCAGCACCAGCCAGCACGGTCGCCTGGACCGTCAACTTTCACACCGTGCCCGCCGCCATCTCCACCGAAGACTGGTGTTTGTTCACCTCCGATGTCGTCGATGCAGCGGACGGCTACGTGACGATTCGCAGCACCCTCTTCGGCCCGAGCGGCCTGCCAGCGGCTTCCTCGGAGCAGCTCGTCGCGGTTTATGGCTGATGCCCACGACGACTGCGAGTGCGCGAAAGATTGACCACCCTGCCCCACGTCAATAACGTCGCCACCGATGAAAGCACGAATCGCAATCGCTACAGTCGCGTCGTTGGCCATGGTTGCCGCCTGCGGTGGCAAGACTCCTGAGCCACGAACCGAGACCAACACGCCGCCCGTGCCGGTCACCATGAAGGGCAACGCAACGGGCGAAGCCACGCTCATGCTGATGGCTGACATTCGAGGTGTGCTGCGCCCTTGTGGCTGCACGGTCGAGCTTCAGAAAGGCGGCTTCGACCGTCTTGTGCCCTACCTCGCCAGTGCCCGCGAAGAGTTTCCGAACGCGAGCTTGATGCACGCCGGGCCGATGTTCTTCGAGGAAGCGAAGGTCGATAAGAAGAAGGCTGCACAGCGCGTGCGGCAGGCCGAGGTGACCGCGGACTTTGTCGGCACGACGCGCATCGACGTTGCAGGCGTCACCGCGGTCGACGTCGCAGCGGCCAAGGGCAAGCTCGACACGCTCGTGACGAAGGCGAAGCTGCGCGTGACTGCGGCGAACTTGGAGGTCGCAGGAACCGATGTTCAGCCGTGGCAGGTCAAGCAGGTCGGCGGGCTCAAGGTCGGCGTCTTCGCCCTTGCGTCGCCGGAGCATGCGGCTGAGCTGGGCGAGCTCGGCAAGGTCAGCGACCCGAAACAGGCCGCTGAACAGGCTATTCGCGACCTCTCGAGCCGAGCCGACGTCATCGTGTTGCTCAGCGCTCTAGGCTTGCGCAACACCAAGCGCCTCGTGCGAAAGGTGCAAGGCATCCACTTCGCCGTGGTGGGCGGGCTCGGCGAGTACCCCGACTTCTCCGACGAGGCCGAGGACGTCGGCGGCACCCGTGTCATGCAGTTTCATCGCGAGGGACGCTACCTGGGCCGCCTGACCCTGAAGATGGTCAACGGCCAGGTCGATTTCGTGGACGCGAGCACCGCTTCTGAGACAGAGATTGCCCAGATGGATGCGCGCATCGGGGTGCTCGAGACGAAGCTTAAGGGCTGGGAGAAGAAGCTCACGGACAAGGACAAGCAGGTTCGCGACGCCAAGCATCAGCTGGCGTCGCTCAAGACGGACCGGGACAAGCGCGCCAAGAAGGTCGTGGACGTCCCACCCGGCAAGAGCAGCTTCTCGTTCACGCTTGTGCCACTCAACTGGGACCTGCCCCAGGACGAGACGCTGGTTCAGCTCATGAAGGCCTTCGATGAAGAGGTGAAGCAGATCAACCTCGCCAACGCAGGCACCCTGCCTGAGCCGAAGCCTGGAGAAGCCGTCTACGTGGGCGTTGATACCTGCCTAGAGTGCCACGACGAGGCGGAGACCTACTGGAAGCACGATCGTCACGGTAAGGCTTGGGCCACGCTTGAGAAAGACGGCAAGACCTTTGATGCCGAGTGCGTCAGCTGTCACGTCACGGGCTACGGCAAAGCCGGTGGTAGCTTGGTCGGACAGACCAAAGACCGCGAGAACGTCCAGTGCGAGGCCTGCCACGGGCCTGGCTCCAAGCACGCCGAGGACGGCGACATCGCGTTCATCGACAAGGCACCGAGAGAGAAGAACTGCGTTGGGTGCCACAACAAGCACCACAGCCCGAACTTCCACTTCGGTCGCTACCGCCAGAAGCTGATGGTGCCAGGCCACGGACTCCCGCTGAACTGATCGCAGCTCTTACTCGGACGTCCAGGCTGGCGCGGTCGGGTCTGCTTTCGGCGGCGACAGACGCAGTCCGCTGGACCGACTCAAGGTCGATCCATCCGGCAAGAGCGCTTCGACGTCGACGGTAACGTCACCGTTCCAAGTATAGGTGTGACCGAAGCAGCTCACGTGACCGAGGCCTAAGCTGCCCTTATCGCCCGGTCCACCAAAGAACTGGTTGATATTGGTTGGGAAGTACTGCACCCGCGGCTTAGCGCCAACTTTGGCGGCGTGGAACGTCACGCGGTAGACAGCGGCCGCGTGCTCAAGCGTCTGGACGCGCTGGTGGTCGTGAGAGCAGGCCCACCAGCTACTGTGCGTTTGCGATGGGCGCTTCACGAGCGGGCCGAAAGCTTCCGGCTTCTTCCAGGCACGACTGACCGTCAGCTGGCGCTTCGCCACAGCGCCGCCATGATTGTCGACGGCTGTGAGTCGTAGCTTCCCCGGACTCAAGTCAGCCCACGACACGCGCCATGCCCGATAGCCTGGCGCCGTTGAGGCCGCTGCGAATGTGATCGCGACGTCTTTGCCATCGACGGTTGCGGTGACCTTGTAGCTCAGCGGTGGCTTCTGCCAGCTGTAGTCAGGCGTGAAGAGATAGGTCTCACCTGTCGTCGGCAGCGTAGCGCCAGCAGGCGATGCAAAGAAGGCCCTGGGACTCGCGCAGTCCGCGCGAGCCTCCGCCGGAGCCCCCACAGCAAGCGCGAGCATCGCGAGCAGCAGATAGTTTCGAAGCTTGGCCATCAGTGGACTCCTTTGGAGGACGGAGAGCTGGCGACATGGCCGCCTCCAGTCGGACGCCCGGCGCGCGTGAAAGTTCTGCGTTAACGCGCTAGCGGATCATCGGTGAGCGCGGACGGGTGATGTCGATGCCATGCGCCGAGGTGATGACTGTGCCGTCGAGGGCGAGGGCTTCGATGTCGAAGGTCTGGGCCGTCGGGTGGGCAAAGGTCTCGCCAAAGCAGCTTACATGGCCAAGCGGCAAGATGGGCTTGTGGTCGTCGTCGCCAAAGAAGCGGTAGATATTGGGCGGAAAGATCTGAGTGCGCGGCCCGTCGCCTGTGTTGAACGTCACCCGGTAGGCGAAGGCCTTGACGCCCAGCGGAAAGAGCTGAACCTGCGAGTGCGAGCAGGTCCACTGGCTGACCTCGCTCTTTGGCGAACCGACCCAACGGATCGACCGAAGATCGCGAGCCGAGACCGACTTCCAGTCGGCTCTGAGGTTCAACGTCGTCGACACTGTTCCGAAGTAGGGCTTCTTCTTCGCTGGCTGTGCCTCAAGCGTTAGGACGCCGGGCGACAGGCCGCGCCAGCTCACCCGCAGCACCTTGTACTCGGGCCCGCCGGCCTCCCGGGTCACCTCGATGGCTACGGGCGCACCCGCTTGGGATGCACGGATGCCGTTCGGCTCGACGTCACCGCGAGCGACGAGGAGGTACGTCTCGCCCGAAAGGGGCGCGTCAACGCCGGGTAAGTTCACGAACGTGTTGCCAGCACTCATGCACTTGGCGGTCGCTGGTGGCGTGCCGGTCAGCGACGCAACGAGCGCCAACATCACACCACCAGCCAGTCCGATTCGCTTGAGCCTCATAGAACCTCCAAGGTCGATACGTCAGAGGTGAGGACCCACGAGTGGCCGAGGGGGAAACCAAGAAAGCGACGCTCGACAACGGCGCCAGCGACCGGCTCATGAACTGCCTCAAAACGATGTGACCGTTAGACGGTGGACTCGATCAGCTCTAACTCCGAGCTCGTGGTTCTTACGGTCTCGACGAGCCTCTCCTGCCGGTGGCGGAGAAAAAGCGACCGGGACGACGAAAGTCGTTGACGGTCGGGTTTGCACAGGTACGGTGGGCTGCCCGACCGCGCCCTCGCGCGGCAGCTTGGAGGTTTCAAAATGAAGCAAGTTCAAACCACGTACGCAGCGCACACCGCTCTCTACGCAGGCCAAGGCTTTATTTCCGACCTTCTCGCTGATGTCGGCATGCCACCTGTAGCGAGCTCAGGGTGTGGCATCTGGGTGAGGAATCGCATCTGCTGATGCGCACGCTGGCCGACGCTTGAGCGCCTAAGTCTAGGCCGCTCACGACCGGTCCCCACCCAAGCCAACAGCCCACGCACCGCCGACGCCGGCGCGTGCACGGCTGTCCACTCTCTGCGCTGCGTCGTCTACGTCGCTCGCCCGTTGCTGCCTTTGGCATCCGACGCGGGGCCGATGTGCGCGCGTGGCGTTTGCTCAGACCTCCAGTCGGTCGGTCTGAGCGCGTTCCCAATGCGGTGCCTCGCGGCATCCGCATGCACCTGAGGGGGTGCACGTCATGAACAAGAAGCTGAAAAAAACAACCTACACACTCCCCGAGTCCATCGGAGCACGGGACGTCTTTGATGTCGCATGGCCGATCGTCGTGGGCATGCTGGCCTTCACCGTCACGAGCGTCGTCGATGTCATCTTCGTCAGCCAGCTCGGCACCGCCGCGCTCGCGGGCGTCGGCCTCGCTGTGCCGATCTACTACGCGCTGCACTCGTTCGGCGCAGGTGTTCTCCGCGGCGCCAAGATCTTGGTCGCGCGAGCAACCGGTGCGGGCGATGACGCGCGCGCGCTCACGTTGGCGTGGCACGGCTTGGTCGTCGCGGCGCTGATGGGCTCCGTTGAGCTCGGCCTCCTGCCCGGAACCGAGGCCCTCGTGGGTGCGCTCGGTGGTCGCGGCGCAACGCTGGAGCAAGGCTCTGCTTACCTCGAGATGCGCTTGGTCGGGGCCCCCATCGGCTTGGTCTTCTTTATGCTGTCCTGCTACTTCCAGGGCCGTGGGGAGACACGCGTGCCGATGATGGCGACGCTCGCGGTCAACCTCGTCAACCTTGGCCTGACGCCGCTCTTCATCTTCGAGCTTGAGATGGGCGCGGGCGGCGCGGCGCTTGCGACCTCGGTGTCGTACGTGGTTGGCGCGGTCTACCTTGGCTTACGGCTAGCACCTGAGCTACGGGCCGCCATGCCGACGCTGAGGGTCGAGCCGGTCGTCGCGATCTGGCGCTTGGGCATGCCGCTGGGCGTCCGCTCAACGCTCGAGGTCGGCACGTACCTCGTGCTTGCGGCCGTGCTCGCTGCTGTCGGTGATGCCCACTTGGCAGCTCACGTCTTGGTGATGCGCATCATCAGCGTGAGCTTCTTGCCGGGCTACGGGCTCAGCGAGGCGGTCTCGATCATCGTTGGCCAGGCGTTGGGCGCTGACCGGCCGGAGCTCATCGAGCAAGCACGGCGCGTGACCAACCGAGTCGCGGTCGGGCTGATGGCGTGCTGCGGGCTGACCTTCGTGGCGGTGCCTAGGCTGTGGCTCGACATCTTCGCCCCGGAGCCGGCGTCGATCGACGTGGCTGTGTGGTTGCTCAGGATCGCGGCGCTCTTTCAGGTCTTCGACGCGGTGCTCATGGTCACCCAGGGCGCCCTCAACGGTGCTGGCGATACCCGCTTCGTGATGGTCAGCAGCGTCGTGGTTGCGTGGGTGGTGAAGCTACCTCTTGCGTGGGCGCTGGCAGTGCCGCTTGGCATGGGCGCGCTTGGCGTCTGGGTCGGCTTCACCCTGGAGATCGTCGTCCTGATGTTCGTCAGCCAGCACCGCTACCGCAGCGGCGCGTGGCGAGGCGCCACAGAGACGAAGCTCAGCACGGTGAAGGAGCGCGCGAAGAAGCTCGCGTCTCGGTAGGTGGTTTTTCTGGCAACGTCGCGGTCCCGGCGGGATCGCGCGTTGCTGGATCCCGCTGGCACCGCTCAACCCGCGACGGCAACGCTGATGCGCACCAGCGCGGACAACAGACTTCCCACTCCGGGCCGAGATTTCGAACCCTGCTAGCGTGCTGACCGCGCTTTCCGGATCTGCACCGCGCTGATAGGCTCCAGCGGCCCTGAAACATGTCCTTACGGGAGCGCGCCTTGTTGCCGATCCGCCCGATGCTGCTCGTCTGCCTGCTTGCAGCGACCCTCGTCGTTAGCTTTACCGCTGACGCCCATGCGCAAGACAACTCGATCGAGCTCCGAATGGGGCCGGATGACTCCACCATCCGCCGCGGCGACGTCCTGACGTTCCGCATCGACATTGTCAACAAGACCACCGACGCCTTTCTGCGCTCAGGTCCCTCCGGCGGAGTTGGGCTGTCGATCCGCGTCCCGCGCGGCTTCGTGTATGTCCCTGGCAGCGGCCGGGGGCGTACGGTTAGCGGCGCCACGGTCGAGCTGCTCGACCCGTCGGATGCCGCTGTCGAACACCGCCTCTTCGTCGACAACGACGGCGCCCCGCGTGCGCTGAACCTCGGCGTCGACCAGACGCTCGGCTTCCGCTACCAGCTGCGCGCAGCCGCACCAGTGAAGTCTGAGACGAGCTACACCCATGAGTCCTGGCTCATCGCAGCCAATGGCGATCGCCTCTCCCTCGACGCGACTGCACGTATCCGCGTCGAGGCCGACCCGGAGTTCGACCAAGGCATCGCCTACGGCCGTGTCTTTTGCGATACGAACGGCGATGGCGAGAAGGCCGACGATGAGCCTGGCTTGGGTGGCGTGCGCGTTGTTGCCGACACCGGCTGGCTCGCCGACTCGGACGTGGACGGAAAGCTGCACATCCGCAAGCTCCGTCCTGGCAACCACCTCTTCAAGATCGATGTGGCCACGCTCCCGCCGGGGGCCAAGCTGACGACCAAAGCGTCGGTGTTGCGCTACATCACGCCTGGCCTGCCTGTGACGATCCGCTTTGGCGTCGCCTGCGGAGACAGCCTCGCCACCGTTGAGCCCGACAGCGTCACCAAAGACGGCGAGCAAGACTCCAGCGACAAGCCGCTCGATGAGACTGTGACCCTCAAGCGGCTCCCGATCTTGACGGTGACGGGTAGCACCAAGACGCTCGACGCCACGATCGATGGGGTGTCCCTGCCTCCGCTGTCGGCAAAGCTCTCCCTCAAGAGCACCAAGCGAGACGCCGACGGCACACTGCTGCCGAACCGCGCAACGAACGTGCCGTGGACTCCAGGACGCTTGCCCAGTCGGCTTGAGTTCTTCCCCACTGTGGTCGGCGAGCTTGGGCCCGGTGCTTCTTGGCACCTGCGGATCACCCGCGTCGACGAGCGCGTCGACGGCGAGCCAGCGCCGGTCATCCGCGAGCTCCGCGGCACGCAGAACGTCCCGAAGTCGATCACCTGGGACGGCACCGACGTGGGCGGCACCCTCAGCGTGCTCGAGCGGGGCGGCCTCTACCATGCCGTGTTCTCGGTGTCTGACGGCGTCACGGGCACGGCGGTTGCCGCTCCTGTCATCTTTGGCGCGAGCTATGGCGCCTCAAGCGCGGGCATCGAGCGTGGCGCTTTACGCGGCAAGCTCTTCACAAAAGATCAGAAGCCACGCGGCAAGTTCCGGACCGCGCTCAAGCGAGCGGCCAAGAAGCTCAAGAAGACGCCGGGCGCGAAGCTCTTGGTCGAGGTCCACGTCGACGGCAGCGGCTTTGAAGACCGCGATCTGACGAAGACCCGACGCATGGCCTACCAGGCCCGCCAGCACGCGATCGAGAAGCTCAAGGTCGATGCGGGCCGCGTGTTCGCGGTAGGTTACGGCGGGACGCGGCCGCTCGTGCCCAACATCGGTGAGCGAAACCGCAAACAAAACCGACGCGTTGAGCTGGTCATCATGCCCGCTGAGAACGCCGCGGACCTCGTTGCCCCGGACCTCCCGGTGAGCGCCGCACGCGCGCTCGCGCTTGGTCGTGCCCTCCAGCTCGACAAGGACGGCGTGTTCTTCGACAACATCGCACGTCCATCAGGCCCGGTTGCCATCACCCTGACCGACAGCGACGGCAACCGCCGCATCATCGCGGCGCGTGGCTTTGAGCAGGACGCCAAGGAAGACCCGAAGCCTGCGCCACCCGCCGACGACCTTGAGCGCCCGAAGACGCTTGAAGATGCCGCAGCCGTCGACGCCACAACACCCGCCCCGCCGGTCGATGGCCCCGCAGGCTCCAAAGACGATCTTGAGACCCCGAAGCTCGCGACCGACAGCGACGGCGCGCTGGTGCTGCCCGATGGGCTCGTGCCCGACGGACCAGTGGTCGGTCCTGAGGCACCCGGCGCACCTAGCGACAGCGTCGAGGTCGCTCAGGACGACCAGCCGGCAGCGACGCCTGAGGGCATGCTGAAAGACCCGTTCCGTCGCTTCGGTGGTGACGCACTCCGCGAGGCACTGGGCTCTGAGCTCGTGGTGCCGCGGGCGATGACGACCGGCGCCAAAAAGGACGCGATCACCGCGGGCGACCTGAAGGTCCAGCTCCCGCCCAAGGGGATCAAGCTCAACACGACACGGCTCTTCGTCGCAGGCACCACGCACCCCAACAACGCGCTCACAATCAACGGCAAGCGCGCCAAGGTCGCGAGCACGGGCCGCTTTGGCGAGCTGGTGGCCATCCCAAGCGGCAAGAGCGACCTCGTCATCGAGACGCTCGATGCGACCGGCCACCGAGCGCGCGTGGTCTGGCCGGTGGAGACCACCGACAGCGAGTTCTTCCTCCTAGCGCTGGCCGACGGAGCCGCTGGACAGCTCGGTGCGCGACTCAAGGAGCTCGACCAGTACGACAAGACGACGACGGGCGACTTCTTTCTCGCCGGTCGCGGTGCCGTCTATGCACGCGGGCGCGTCTCGGGCAGCTCGCTCGCCAAGGACATCTTTGTCACCGCGCACGTCGACTCGACCCAGCGTCGTCGCGACTTCGAGTCATTCTTCGAGCAGGTGATCGACCCTGCGCGCGACTACGTCCTCTTCGGCGACGCGAGTGAAGACGTCGACGGCGCGCCGGCCCGCGGCCCCTTCTACCTGCTGGTCGAAGCCGACAAGTCTAAGCTGCTCTTGGGCAACTTCCGCACCGACATCGCTGGCGTCCACCTGCTCCGGTACAACCGGACCTTCTACGGCGCCATGCTCGACATCAACACCACCCTCGCCGGCGAGGGCTGGGAGACGAAGCTCAAGGTCTTTGGCACCGAGGACAACCGCAAGCTCGTCCGTCGTCACGATGAGCTGCGCGCCACCGGCGGCAGCCTCTACTACCTGTCGAGCCGCGAGATCATCGACGGCAGCGAGCAGGTCTGGATCTCGGTCCGCGACAACGCCACGCGGATGGAGCTCGGCACGACTCGCCTCAAGCGAGACGTGCACTACCGCATCGACTACCGAACAGGGCGGGTGACCTTCAAGACGCCGCTCTCATCGACGATGGACTCCCTCTTCGAGATCGACGGGTTCCAGCCCTTCGCGACCCGCAGCATCCTCGACGGTCACGAGGTGTGGGTGGTGGTGGACTACGAGTCCCGAGCGGTCACGGCGGGCGGCGACGTCGCCTTTGGTGGGCACCTCAGCCAGACCTTCGGCGGCATCGTCGAGGTCGGCGGCGGCTACGTCTCCGAGGGCCGGCCAGCCGGTGCGGGTGGCTCCGGCAACTCCCACAAGCTCTACGGCGCACACGTGAAGCTAAAGCTGTCGGAGCGGTCCTCGGTCTTTGCCGAGGTCGCCCAGTCCAGCCAGAGCAATGGCGTCTCGCAAGCGTCGACAGACGGTGGGCTGAAGTACTCGCGGCTCAGCCGTGCGGGCTCCGACGAGAGTGGCCAGGCCCTCAAGATCGGTGCGGATCTGCGCTTCGGCGAGCTTCTTGACGATGCCGAGCTCGACCTCGTCGTGCGCGGACACTGGCAGCTCCTGGAGCCAGGGTTCCACTCGACGGCGCTGATCGGTCAGCAAGGCCTCGAGACCTGGGGCGGCGAGGTCGTCTGGAAACCGACGAGCGACAACCGCCTCGTTGTGAAGTACGTCGGCGGTACCGCTCTCATCGACGACATCGACTTCGACACGGGCTTCCGCGAGGCCAACCACAACCGCTGGAGTGCTCAGTTCGTGCAGCGTCTCGGGCGCTTGTCGCTGACCGCAGAAGGCGCCTTTGGCCAGCACCGCGACGACAGCACCGGCATCGTCACCGACACCGGCGCAGCCGCCATTGGCGCAGCATACAAGCTCAGCGACCGCATCACCGCCCGCATCTCGCAGGAGCTGCTCATTGGCGGCGACGATGCGGGACTAGGCCGCGGAACGATGAAGCGCCTCACGACAAACCTCGGTGCCGACGTCAAGCTCATCGACGGTCTCGACCTGCGGCTACAGCAGAGCATTCGGTGGAATGGCGACAACGCCACGCGCCTTGGCCTGCGTACGAAGCTCTCGGACAACACGGACTTCTACATCGAAGACCGCTTTCAGCCGGGCGAGTCGAATGGCCGGACGGTGCACTCGATGGTGGTTGGTGCTGAGAGCATCCTCGATGACGGCGACACGCGCGCCTACGGCGAGTACCGGCTCGACACCGGCATCGGCGGCCAGACCAACCGAGCAGTGGCTGGCATTGGGCGCTCCATCGAGCTCGCGCCCGACATTCGACTGGTCGCAGCGTATGAGCGCAGCCAGGCCTTCGGCGGCTACGAAGAAGGCGGCAGCCGTGATGTGTTCAGCGGCGGGCTCGAAGCGCGTCACCTGGACTGGCTGACTTATGGTGGACGCTACGAGGTCCGGCTCGACTCGCCAAACGACACGTCTGGACTCAACGAGACCGTGCAAGCTGTGGTTCGCAATGGGCTGACCCTCGTGATCGCCGAAGAGCTCACAGCGCAGGTTGTCATCAACTACTCGATGACGCAGGACCTCGACACCCGACGCTTCGAGCGCGAAGAGCTCGAGGCCAACGCGGCCCTCGTTTGGCGGCCATCGACCGACTGGCTCACGATCGTCGCCCGCTACGGGCGAGAGATCAGCCGCGACGTAGAGCTTGTCGACAGCATCCTTGGCGACGCCACAGAGACACGAACTCGCAACGTCACCGATCTGGCGAGCCTCGCGTTCATCTTGGAGCTGCCGGCAGGCCTCCAGCTGACGGAGAAGGCCGCGTGGCGTCGCGTCGAGTCCCGGACGAGCGGGCTTGGCGTCACTGCCAACGACCAGCTCCTCTGGGTCAACCGCCTTGCATTCCACCTCGTGGAGGAGCTCGACATCGCTGTTGAGTACCGGATGCTCGCGCAGGTGGAAGACTTCGGGGTCGCACAAAATGGCTTCTTGGCAGAGCTCGCTTACACCTTCTTCGACCACGTCCGACTCGGGGTCGGTTGGCAGACGGACGGTGTGGCCGATTGGCTTCTCCCGGGTGAGACGAGCCATGACACCGACAGCGGCTTCTACCTCCGCCTTACCGGAACATACTGAGGCGCAACGCGCTGTCCGCGGCCGTGCACCGAACGGGTGGTTGCCGCCTGGCTTTAGGGCTTCGAGGAAGCCAGCTGATCGGTGCCCTAGATGCCCTCAAGCGAGGTTGCGATGGCCTTGACGGTGTCTCGGTCTTTGGCGGTCTTCGCGTAGCCAAGCGCCTTGGTGTAGGACGTTCGCGCGGCGGTGATGAACTTGCTCGAGCGCTCCCTGAGTGCGGTGCGAAAGGCAGCTTCTACCGGCGGCTTGCCCCTCAGCGTCGCCGGCAGCGGCGTGGCCTCGATGAGACGGACCATGCCGACCATGGCGTCGCCCCGTGCTTTGAGGATTCGGGCCGCGAGGATGTCGTCGCGCGAGTCGAGCACGCCACGAATGCGGTGATCGATGACTTCGACCTGCTCGAGGGCTTCTTCGAGCAGGTTGCCAGCCGTTGCGGGCGACGTTGGCAGCGGCAGGGCATGAATCCGCGAGCTCGCGCGCTCGGCCTCCGCAACCCAGCTGCTCGGCCGACTCGAGGCACAGGCAATGACCAAGGCCATTGGCAAAGCCGCCAAGATCAAGACTCCAACTCGCTTCTTCATCGCTCTACCCCTGCTCAGGTGGCCCGTTGCGCGACCTCGTGGAAGGCCCGCACCTTTTGTCCATCGTCACAACTGAGGCCTCTCAACACAATTTCTCGTTTGGGTGTCCGTAATTGGTGAGTGAACGCTCAGAAAAGGCGGGCCGACCCGACACGGTCCGCCCCGTCGCCGGCGCGCTCCTTGTCGCGATAGCTGCCATCTCGCTAGCGGCCATCTTCTTTCGCTTGGCCTCGCCGACGCACCCGCTGGCGTCCGCTGCCTGGCGGCTGACGCTCTCGTGCGTGCTCTTGACCGCCATCGCGAGGGCACGACCTGCGCCGCTGACGCGGCGTCAACAGCGGCTCGCCTGCTGGGGCGGCGTCGCGTACGGGCTCCACTTCGGTGCCTGGGTCGCAAGCCTTGAGATGACCACGGTCGCTGCGTCCGTGACGGTCGTCACAGCCAGTCCGTTGATCTTGGCGTTCGTCGGGCTCGTGACCGGACGCGACCGCCCCACCCGCTGGCTGTGGCTGGCGCTCGCCGTGAGCCTTGTGGGACTGACCCTCGTCGGCTGGCGGGACCTTAACGGTGGCAGCATCGCCGGCCTCGGTCTCGCCTTGGTCGGCGCGGCCGCGGCAGCCTTCTACTTCCTCGTTGCACGCGCCGCCGGCGAGTTCGACGTGTGGGGCTTTATGGCCATTGCAACAGGCGTTGGAGCCGTCGGGCTCTTTGCGGTGGCCCTTGTCGCCGGCGTGGACCCGCTCCCCTCCAGCTGGGCAGCGCTCGGCTACCTAGCCCTGGCAGCACTGATTCCACAGCTCATCGGTCACGCGCTGATGACGTGGTCACTTCGACACACCACACCCACCCGGGTCGGCATCGCGACTCTCGGCGAGCCGGTTGGCTCGACCGCGCTCGCCTACGTGTGGTTGGGTGAGCACGTGGAGGCACTCACCATCATCGGCTGCCTCGTCACGATCGCGGGCGTCGCGATTGCCGTGCTGAGCCCAAAGCGAGCCGCGTCACCACACGAAACGCCGGGCGCTTAGGGCGTCCGACCCGCTGCGGACGTCGCTCGCATTGAGGGGCCAAAGCGTTTACCGTCGCGGGACCCTCCAAAACACGAAGCGACCATGATCCGATCTCCACACAATCTCGTCGTCAACACCGTCGCTTGCCTCATGCTCGTCGTTGCGGCCGGCTGCGGAACCGACACAGATGGGTCGCCGGTCGCCAGCGATGTGTCCGGCGACGCGATTGACGACGTGAGCGACGACACCACGGGCTCGGAGGAGGTGGCTGCCGACGACGCATCCGACGACACCCGCCTGTCGGTCGACACGACGGAGCCCCCGGCGTTCCTGACACCGCCCGCGAGCCCAAGCGACGCGCTCTTTGCCTCGGACCGGGTCATCGACGTCGCCATTACCGTTGCCGCCGAAGACTGGGACACCTTGCGGCAGCAGACCCGAACGCTGGTCGACGTGATTGGCCCGGGATGCCTCGACGGGCCTGTGGACAGCCCATTTACGTGGTTCTCTGCTGAGGTGAGTGTCGACGGTCAGATCCGGTCGAACGTTGGCCTCCGCAAGAAGGGCTTCATCGGCTCGCTCAGCACCACGCGACCGTCGCTCAAGATCAAGTTCGACGAGTACGTCGACGACGCCGAGCTGCTCGGCCTCGACCGCCTGACCCTCAACAACGGACGACAAGACCCGTCGCGCATGAACACCTGCCTGGCCTATGACATCTACCGTGCCGCGGGGATGCCCGCGCCGCGCTGCAACTTCGCCCACGTCACCGTCAATGGCCAAAGCCTTGGGCTCTACGCCAACGTCGAGACCGTCAAGAAGCGCTTCCTCAGGCGCCACTTCCCCGAGCCGCTAGGCCCGCTCTGGGAAGGCCAGCTGAGCGACTTCACAGACGGTTGGCTCGCAACGTTCGACCGTAAGATTGGTAGCGAAGGCGCCGAGGACGTGCTGTTCAGGCTCCAGTCCGCGCTCGAGGCGTCAGATGCCGACCTGCTCGGGGCACTCGAGGCGGTCATCGACGTGGACCACTTTCTGTCGTTCTGGGCGGCAGAGGTCCTGATTGCCCACTGGGACGGCTACAACGGCAACCGCAACAACTTCTACGTCTATCACGACACCTCGCGTGACAAGCTGGTGTTCATGCCGTGGGGCGCCGACGCCACGTTCGAGGACCGAGGTGGCCCGGCATCCCCGAACTCCGTCGTCGCCAACAGTGCCCTCGCCTACCGACTCTACAGCCACCCGGTGGGACGCGCGCTCTACCTTGAGGCACTGCAAGCGCTGATGGCAGGCGTCTGGGACGAGGACGCCCTGATCGCCAAGGTCGACCAGTGGGACGTGTTGACCGCTGGGGTACGACTGCCAGGGACGTTTGACGCTGCCGCAGAGTCGCTCCAGCGCATCCGCGAGTTTATCAGCGCCCAGCGCCCCACCATCGACAGCGAGCTCGCTGGCTTGCCCGTCGAGTGGCCCGCGACGCCAGGGGAGCGCCCGTGCTTCGATGACGAGGGCAGCATCGAGGGAACCGTGACCACGACCTGGGCAACGATCTTTGAAGAAAACCTCTTTTTGACCGGCGACGCCGAGCTGACGTTTGACCCCACCGACCCGAACAACCCACCGCTTCGGTGGGGCGCCAAGGCCGGCGTGCTACCTGAAGAGCCAACCAACGGACGCATTCAGTTTGCAGCGCAGCTCACCGCCGGGGGCTTTCTCTTCTTCGACATGACCATTCCGCTGGCGTCGATCGTCACGGGAACCACCGTCATGCTCGACTCTGGCGAGAGCGGCGGCGGCGTGGTGTTCTACGTGTCGCCGCAGCAAGATGGCCGGCTCTTTGGCGTGGTCACGGACGGCACGGTCACCTTCGAGCAAGCAGGGACCAACGCGGGCGACCCCATCGTGATGAGCATTGAGTCACCGGTCTATGGAGCTTGGGAATGAGCACACCACCCATCCGCGTCGTCGGCCTCGGCGGCTCCATGTCGGAGCGCTCGACCAGCTTGGCGGCACTCCGTGTCGCGCTCGGTGGCTGCAGCACCGCGGGCGGTGACGTCGAAGTCTTCGACATCCGCCAGCTCGATCTCCCGATGTACGTGCCCGGAGCGAAGCCTCCTGAGTCCGTGCGACGACTTTGCGCTGCCGTGACGGGCTGCAACGCCATGATCTGGTCGAGCCCGCTCTATCACGGCTCGATCAGCGGCAGCTTCAAGAACGCGCTCGACTGGCTGCAGGTGCTCGCCGACGACGGACAGCCCTACCTGTCCGACAAGGCCGTCGGGCTGATCGCGACGGCAGGCGGCGTGCAGGGACTCCAGGCGGTCAACACGATGGAGTTCGTCGTGCGGGCCCTTCGCGCGTTCGCAGTACCGCTCGTCATCCCGATCCCGCGCGCTCACCGCGTGTTCGACGAGGATGGCGTCATCACCGACGATCTCGTCAAAGACCAGCTCGAGCGCCTCGGGACGGAGGTGTGTCGGGTGGCACGGACCCTCTCGACGCCTGGCTAGAGTGGCGGGCGTGGGTGCAGGCACGAGCGTGGGCGTGGGCGTGGGTGCAGGCACGAACGTGGGCGTGGGCGTGGGTGCAGGCGTGGGCGTGTTGCAGACGCGAGCGCGCGCGTGAGCGTGGGCGCGGGTGCAGACCTGAGCGCAGACGTGAGCGTGGGCGCACGCGCGGGCGTGAGGCGGCGTGAGCCGTCAGATCAGTCGTAGTTGGACGTTGCCGACCGTCGCTGCTTCTTCTTCTCGGAGACTTGGCGCTTTGCACTAAGGCGTCGCTCTTTACTGGCCCGTGTTGGCTTTGTCTTCTTGCGCGGCTTGGGTGGTACGAGCGCGTCGGCGATGAGCTCCGCCAACCGACTGCGGACGTCTGCGACGTTCTGAAGCTGGCTACGGGTCTTCTGACTCTCGAGGACCACGTTGCCATCGGCGTCCATGCGAACGCGCGGGTTTGCCCGCATACGTTGCTTCTGAGCAGAAGTTAGCTCGTTACAGCCCCGCAGGTAGAACACGAGGCGCACCTTGGTGGCGAGCTTGTTGACTGCCTGCCCACCTGGACCTGACGCCCGCACAGCGCGCCATGCAAGGCAGGCAGCAGGGAGCGTCAGTGCGTCGTTGATACGGAGGTCATCGTTCATCGGCTGCTGCTTATCACATCACCGAGATGCCGGTGCACGATCGGCTGCAGCAAATGCCACCGCGCGACCCGATCCGACCATCAGTTCGTCATAGACCTGATAGAGCGTTCGACCGTCTTTCGCGTTGGGAAGCTTGATGCCAAGAGCATGCGCCGCCAGCAGCCCCGCGTAGGCCGCGACGCGGAGCTCTTCGCTCGCAACGCCTGCCAAGCGAAGGTCGCCCAACGCACGCTGGATGCGCTGCGTTAGAGCCTCCTCGAGCCGTCTCGGCGGGCTCGGCAACCGGAGGTAGTCTGTGATCGCGTCCCAGTGGGCGGCGAGCTGCGGCTGATAGACGTCCTCGGTCGAGGCCTTCTGAGCCGCTATCCGGGCGTCCTCGGACTGCTTGTAGGTGTCGATCAACTCGAGGACCGACTCGGGGTCGAAGGGCTTGGCGATGAGTCGGATGTCGTGCTCGGACGTCAGCTTTGCGAGCCGTGGATCGTCGCTGCCCGTGACCAGCGCAATGGTCATGCGCGGGTTGTTCTGACGCAGGTACTCGCCGAGCACCAGCCCTTCCATGCCGGGCAGGTTGTGGTCGACAAGCGAGACGTCGAACGTGTGAAAGGGGAGCTGCTCCAGGCCGGCCTCCGCGGACTCGCAGGCGATCACAAGGTGTCCTGCGTCGACAAGAAAGCCCGTAAACAGCTCCCGCATTGCGGGATCGTCATCGATCGCGAGGATCGTCAGGAAGCCATCGGTCTCGTACGCCATAGCTGACTATAGCCCATCTCGTTGGTTCACCGCGACTGCGGTCTCGCCGATGTCGGTTCCAGCTTGTTCGGGTCGCCATCCAGGAACCGTAGCGACGTGTTCGTGTGTCCGGCGCGCTTGACGGTAACGCCCTCGGTTCGTCGGATTTGGTGTTGGCAGCATCTGCGCATACACTCTGCGTGTTCGCGGTTAACCAAGGGGTCCACCGGATGAAGCTCAAAGTCGTTCTGCTCGCTCTCGCCGTCATCGGAATGGTGGGCTGTGCACTGCCTCTACAGCCGTCGTATGTGTCGGGTGTCAACAACCGCAACTTCAACACGCTCTCTGCATCCCCGGCCGGCGGTTACTGTCCTCCGGCTGCCGCAGGTGCGGCCAACCGCTCGGCGACAACCGGCTACAGCACAACCGTCAACAAACCGCGCAGCTCCAGCAGCTTCACGGGTCCGCAGCGACGCTCGATCAGCACGCCTCGACGCTCCATTGGTGTCCGAACGGGCACGCCTCGCGGTGTTCTCCGGCGCTAAACAAGCCGGCCCGATTCCGCCGGACATAGCGGTAAATCGAATCGCGCGTTAACCTGTATGTCAGGAGGCGTCCGCGATGATCAAGAATGGACTGTTTGTTCCCGACGGAGAACGTGTCAAGACCGCGCCCCAGCCACGGCCAGTGCGCAGTCGCGACATCACAGGCGTCGAGCCACATGTCGAGCAGCTAGCGCTCGTGGCCGAGCTGATGCTGGGCGCAGCGCATGCTGACGGCGACTATGCCGGGGTGGAGATCGTTGCGATCGGTGAGCAGCTGAAGGGATTTGTCGAAGCTGGCGAGCTACCAGGGCATGTCCGCCGGCGCATCCGAATCTTCGACCCAGAGAGCTTCGACCCTAAGGAGGCGTGCGCCGCTCTCACGTTCCACGACGATCACGACAAGTTCGGCCTGCTCAACCTCATCGCGACCGTCACTGGCGCCGATCAGGTGCTCCATGACGCGGAGGCCGACTACATCCGGCTCGTTGCCAGCGCGATTGGACTCGACCCCAACGAGCTTCGGTTGGTCCGAAAGTAGCGACGCACGCAGCTCATCACGCTACGGACCGCCCTTGCCCTTCGGTGGTGGACCGTTGTGCCAGTGGCGGTGGCCGGGATGCCAGTGCTTGTTGGTCTTCTTGTTGTAGAAGTAGGGAGGCGGATCGTTGCTGGGACCGGCAGTCGGTAGCTTCTGCGGTGCCTTGTCGCTCACCTGAAGGGGTTTGACGACCTTTCGCAGCTGACGGGCAAAGACCTCCGCGTCAGAGGTCGGCTGCTCACAGCGCCCCATCTCGCAGACGTAGGCCGTGGGCTTGCCATCGACGGCAACCTTGCCGCTCAGCAGCGGCACGACCTTGGCATGGGCGTCTAGTTCAGGGCCGACCGTTGCGCCGAGCACGACGCGGTTCGGGAGGTAGCTCGCACGCAGCGTGTCGAGCAGCGGTTTCGCATCGGCGGCCGTCCCCCCCGCTGGCATGACTAGGATCACCTCGCGCGGCGTATCGAGGTAGTAGTCGAGGGCCGACATCAGCTTCGGCACAGCCGACGAACCACTGCTCAGCCGAATGCCGAACGCCTTGAAGAGCTCCTCGGCACGCGCTTTGTAGGCGTGATCGGTGGTCAGCTCTGCCAAGCGAAGGAGGTTGAGGGCTGTGACCGAGTTACCGGAAGGCTCTGCGCCGTCGTAGCTCGGCTTGTCGCGGGTGATCAGCTTCTCGTGATCGTCGCTGGTGGTGAAGTAGCCACCGGCCTCTGTGTCGAGGTGGTGCTTATCGAGCGTCGCCTGGAGCTCAATGGCACGCTCGAGCCAACGCTTGTCGAAGGTCGCCTCGTGCAGATCGAGCAGCCCAGCGATCAAGAACGCGTAGTCTTTGAGGTAGCCATTAAAGCGGGCCTGACCGTCCTTGTGTGTGCGCCGAAGCCTGCCGGTCGGTGTGCGCAGGTTTGTCAGCAGAAAGCTCGCCGCTTTGGCTGCGGCCGCCGCATAGTCATCGCGCCCCAAGACGAGCGCGCCGCGGGCCAGCGCGCTGATCATGAGTCCGTTCCAGGCGGTGATGATCTTGTCGTCGAGGATCGGCGGTTGTCGCTTCGCGCGGATGGGATAGAGCGTCGCGTAGTCTTCGTCGATCTGCCGTCGAAGCTTGGCCGGATCGAGCTTGAGGTCGGTGGCGATATGTTCCAGCGGGCCGGGCATGAACAGGATGTTGCGGCGCTCAAAGTTGCCGCGCTCGGTCATCTTGTGGACCTGCTTGAAGGTCTTGGCCCGCTCGGTACCGAGCAGCTCGTCAATCTCAGCGGGCGTCCACGTGAAGTAGAGGCCTTCTTCGTCGTGTCCGTTGGGCGCCGGGCTATCGGCGTCAGTTGCCGAGTAGAATCCGCCGGCGGCGTCCGTCATCTCGCGCAGCACATAGTCGAGAGTGCGCTCGGCAACCCGCTTGAAGTAGACGTTCTGAGTGACCTGGTAGGCCTCGAGGTAGACGCTTGTGAGCTGCGCATTGTCGTAGAGCATCTTCTCGAAGTGAGGGACCAGCCAGCGATCGTCGACCGAGTAGCGGTGGAAGCCGCCGCCGAGCTGGTCGTGCATGCCGCCATCGGCCATCTTGGTCAGCGAGTGCGACACAATCTTGAGGGCCTGGGGATCGCCGGTGCGGCGGTGGTAGCGCAGCAGGTACTCGTAGGTCGACGGACGAGGAAACTTCGGTCGGCGTCCAAAGCCGCCCCACTCGGGATCAAACTGGCGGGCAAAGTTGCGGGCCCCGGCGGCGAGGCCGGCCTCGTCAGCAAGTCCGCCGGCGATCGACGAACCGGACTGGCGTGCGATCTGGGCGCTGATCCGGGCTGCGTCAGCAACGACGGTCTCCGGTGACTCGTCGAACGTCTTCTTCAGTTCCTTAAGGATCGTGAAAAACCCCTTTCGACTGCCACGGTCGCCATCGCGGGCCGGAAAGTAGGTTCCGCCGAAGAACGGCTGCCGCTGGTGCGTGAGGACCGTCGTCATCGGCCAGCCGCCGCGCCCAGCGAGAATATTGACCGCCTTCATGTAGATGTCATCGACGTCCGGACGCTCTTCGCGGTCGACTTTGACCGCAACAAAGTTCGCGTTGATGTATGCGGCGATCTCCTTGTCCTCAAACGACTCGCGCTCCATCACGTGGCACCAGTGGCACGTGGAGTAGCCGATAGACATCAGCACCGGGCGCTTGAGCTTCTTTGCGCGTGCGAACGCCTCGTCGCCCCACGGGTACCAGTTCACCGGGTTGTGGGCATGCTGCAGGAGGTACGGGCTTGTCTCAAAGATGAGCCGATTGACGAACGTTGCGCGACCGGCACCGTCCTTGTGGTGAGTCCGTGCCGAGTAGCCTTCCGGCTTGGCGTCGTAGGCGGCGCGAAGCTTCGCCACGAGGCTCTCGGTTGGCGCCTCAATGCCGGGCAGTGCGGGATCTTCCATGGGCGAGACCTTGGGTGGAGCGGTGGTCGTCGCGGCGCCAACTTCCGGTACGACGGTGGCGCCTGCAGCGGACGCAGCGGGCGCGCTTGGCTGTCCGCCGGCTTCCGCAGAGCGCTTCCCGCAAGCGGTCGGCAACAAGAGAACGAGGCACACGGAGACGTGGAGTAGGTAGCGCATAGCGGGGTGATAGCACACGCCGCGTGAGGCGGTGGTAAGCGCCGCTAGCCGAGTGCCGGCATCAGGCAGTCATCAGATGTAGCTAGAAGCTGCCGCGCAGCACCACACCGGCACCATCGGGTCCAACGGCTGCCTCGATGGTCGTCGATGGCGTGCCGGGGTCGGGACCAGGCTCCGAGATGAGGATCATGACCACCCCACCAACCATCGCTGCGGCGCCAATCCCCGTGAGGATACCGCCGAGGGTCGCTTTCGTGGCCGCGTCGGACTCGATCGAGTTCGCTTCGGCCTGGGTGACGGTCGTGATGTGACCGTTGCCGTCGAGCGTGGCGTCGGTGACCGACTCTCGGTCGGACGACGCGCTAAACATCAGGATGGTCCCGGTAATCGCCGCAACACCACCGCCAGCTGCGGTGATGATGCCAGGCACCACCAAGTCCGGTGGCGGCTTGACCCGAGGAGGCAGTGGCGCGGGCTTGTCCAGCGGTTTGATCTCGGGCAGCGTCAGCTCAGGCACGATCTCCACCTCCGGCTCGTCCTTGAGCATACGATCGAGGTTGTCGATCGCCTTGGTGAGCCGCGGGATGCGCTCCCGTGCCCTCGCTCGAGCAGAGGCAGGCGCCTTGGTGTCCGCTGCGAGCTCTTCATAGTGAGCTCGTGCGGTCAGCATCGCGCCGCGGGCGTTGAGCAGGTCGACCTCCCGCACCAGTGCGTCTCCGTGCTCTTCATAGGCGCGACCCAAGAACCCGAGAAGCACCGGCGCCGGGTCGAGGGCGTAGGCAGCCTCAAAGTGCTTGATCGCGGTGGGGAAGTCCTTCTTGCCAAGCGCGGTGCGACCCTTGTCGAAGAGCTTCTGCGCAGACCGCTGGTCGGCTGCCGATGCTGCATGCGCGGTCGAGTCGGCGCCTGGCGGCGTCCACGCGAGCACCAGCGTCGCGATGAACGCGCCCAGGGCCGCAGTTGTCACTCGAATCAAAAGTTGGCCCTCAACGTCACGCGTCGGGTGCCGCCGTTGTCGGACTCGCTGAGCCGAAACGACCGACGCCCATGGTATTTCTTCTTCACGACCACGGTCGGAGGCCGCTCGTTGCTCTGCCAGGTGACCGTGGCGCGGCCACGGCCCACGAGACGCCCGCCTACGTAGATGCTTGCGCCGCTTGGTGAGGCCCTAACCACGGTGCTGAACTGCTGGGGCGAAGGGGCTGCAGCTGGCGCGTGCACGATGGCTGGTGCAGGCGTCGGGACGGCGGCGGCCTTGGCAAGCTCAGCGGCCTTGGCGATCTCTGCGGCTTCCGCGGCGGCCTTGGCCGCGCGCGCTTCCGCTTCGGCAACCTTCTGGGCGGCGGCCTCTTCGGCAGCCGCTCTTGCTGCGGCGAGCTCGGCGTCTCTCGCAAGTGCCGCCTCCTCCGCTTTCGCTTGAGCGGCCTCTAGCTCCGCGATCTTTGCGTTGGCCTGCTCGACCTGTGCGGCCGACGACTCGACCAGCACCTTGTCAGCAGATGCCGTGCCTGGATCCGGCTCATCGCTGCTGCTGGCCACCACGAAGTACGCACCGATGCCCGCGACGACGAACGCGAGCGCCGCCAACAGGATCCAGCTGCGTCCTTTCGCAGCCTTGTTCTTGTCGTAGGTGACCTCCATCGGGTCAGGCAGCGGCGGCGGCGAGACACGCACCGACTGCGACGGTCGCTTGCGGGCACCGTGAGCAATCATCTGCTCGTCACCGTGGTCGGTGTCGACCAGGTGGGCGGCTTCGAGCTCTTCGAGGGCTTCCGAAGCAGAGGTCGGTCGCAGCCTCGGGTTCTTCTCGACACATCGCATGACCAGATCGGCGAGTGCCCCGCGCAGGGGTTCGCCGTCACGCATCGGCCAGTCGGGAATCGCGGTGGCGTGGGCGACGACGTAGCCGGACTTGCTATCGGCCTTGAAGAGCGGCCGACCACAGAGCATCTCGTACATCATCGCGCCAAGCGAGTAGAGGTCGGCGTGGGGCGTGATCTCCCGCCCCAGAGCCTGCTCGGGCGACATGTAGCGGGGGGAGCCAATGATCTCACCGGCTTGGGTGAGGTCGACATCGGTGATGACGTTGTCGGCCACCTTGGCGATGCCGAAGTCGAGCACCTTGACGAAGTTCTTCTTCCCGCTGACCTCGGCGAGATAGATGTTCTCAGGCTTGAGATCGCGGTGGACGATCCCCTTGCCATGCGCCTCGACGAGGACTTGCAAGATCGGCCGGCAGATCGCGACGACGGTCTCGATCGGAAGCGGCGCTTCGCGGACGATCAGCTGCTTGAGCGACCGACCGTCGACGTACTCCATCACGAGGTAGAACTGCCCCTCGTCGGCTTGGCCGAAGTCGACCAACCGTACGCTGTGTGGGCTCTGGATGGACGCAATGGTGCGCGCTTCCTGCTGAAAGCGTGCCGCGTGCTTGAGGCTACGCGTCATCTTGTCGTGGAGGATCTTGATAGCCACCGGTCGGCCGACCGAGAGCTGGGTCGCCTTGTAGACGGTGCCCATCCCGCCCGTGCCCAGCACGGACTCGACCTTGTAGCGCCCCTCAAAGATCGAGCCGAGCAGCGCCTCACCGGTGTGGTCACCGTCGATCAGCGTCGCCAAGACGGTTTGGAAACCGTCGTTTTGGCAAACCTTACGGTCGGTTCGCGCTTTGCACTGCGGGCAGATGCGCTCGGCGTTCAAGCGAGGTCAGTCCTTTGCTCGGCGCCGTCGCTCACCATGACGCGGCACCTAACGTGAGCGTAGAGCATACCAGCTTGGGGGAACCGGCGGAAGCCGCGAACAGGGCGCGAGCCGTGCGGTTTGCTCTCGAGACGAGTCGAAGGCGGCGTGACGCTCACTCGCGCCGAGCACGACCGACAGACTTTCGGTTTCTATGGCGATCCCGTCTCACTCACAGGGCTCGCAAGGGCCGCCGCAGTCGATGTCGGTCTCGCCTGCATTGCGCACGCCGTCATCGCAGGACGCAGGCACACAGACGAACTCGTCGGGGTGACAGACACGGCTCTCGCAGTCCTGTCCCTTCGCGCACATCTTGAAGTCCGCGCAGTCCTCATTGCAGCGACCGCCGCAGTCCACGTCAGACTCGTTGGCGTTTTGGATGTTGTCAAAACAGCTGTCGTTGTCACAGAAGCCGCCGGTGCAGAGTGCGCTGTCGCAGTCAGCGTTGCTGCCGCAGGTCCCGCCATCACCGCAAGGGTCGCAGCTGCCACCGCAGTCCACGTCGGACTCCGTGCCGTTCTTGACGTCATCGTTGCAGCCGGCGGGGATGCAGGTCTGGTCGCGGCAGATCCCGCTCTCGCAGTCGGCGGCCGACGCGCAGATGATCGTCCCGCTCGCACAAGGAACGGAGCAGATGCTGCCGCAGTCGGTGCCTGCCTCCAGACCATTTTGGCGCCCGTCGTCGCACGTCGCCGGTGTAGCGCCGACCGGCAGGCACACCATGCCGAGGCTCAGCGGGTCGGCCTCGCAGGTGAACCCAGCGGCACAGTCGACAGTCGTCTCACACGCGAAGCGGTGGACGTCGAGATCGATCGGATCCCCGCAACCCACCACGAGGGTGGACCCGAGGAGAACCCAGAGAACGTTCGCGTTGATGTTGAGAGAGGTCACGCGACGAGTGTCACGAGCTGGCGCGCGAGGGTCAAGCCCATCGGTGATTCACTGACATTCGGTGGCGGTCGCGCTGTCGTCAGGCTTGGCGCCGTCATGCATCGAGCGCATACTCCCGGCGCTGCGCGTGCCGTGCGCTCAGCAGGGTCGAGGAGCATCACGATGGACGATCTGTACAGCGACAGCGACGCCGAGACGTTTGCTGACGACCCTGTCGGCTTGCGAGCCTACACCTCGCGTCTGCTCGGGCAGTCGCCTGAGCTGGTGCTCCACGGTGGCGGCAACACCAGCGTGAAGGTCAGCGAGCTCGACGACTTCGGGCAGCCTGTCGAGCTGCTCTATGTCAAGGGCAGCGGCTGGGACCTCGCAACCATCGAACCGGCCGGGTTCGCCCCTGTCAGGCTCGACGTCTTGCAGAAGCTCGGCGCGCTCGAAACCCTCGCTGACTCCGACATGGTGCGCATCCAGCGGGGCGCGCTCTCGGCGAGACACCCGAATGCACCGAACCCGTCGGTGGAGGCGATCCTCCATGGGATCCTGCCCTTCACTTGGGTCGATCACTCCCACGCCGACTCGCTCGTCACCATCACCAACGCTCCAAACGGCGAAGCGCGTGTCCGCGAGCTCTTCGGCGCCCGCGTCCTCGTCGTTCCCTATGTCATGCCAGGATTTCTCCTCGCGCGCGCCGTCGCTGGCGTCATCGAGGGGATGGCGGCGGCGGACTGGGCGGGCGTCGAAGGCATGGTGCTGATGAACCATGGACTCTTCACCTTCGGTTCGACCGCCAAGGAGAGCTATCAGCGCATGATTCGCTTGGTCAGCGAGTGCGAGAGCTACCTCCAACGCCAAGGCGCGTGGCACGTCATGGCGGAAGCCGAGCCAGTGGCACCGCAGCTCCGTGAGCTCGCCGCGCTGCGACTCGCGGTCGGTGAGGAGCTAGGCGCACCCGTCATCGCCTGCATTGACCGTAGCGCCGAAGCACTGGGGTACGCAGCGCTTCCCAACATCGCCGACGTGAGCCGCCGCGGACCGGTCACCCCCGATCACATCATCCGCACGAAGATGGCGCCCTTGCTGGTCTCGACAGGGCCGAAGACCGGCGCCGACGCCCACCAGCAGATGGCGGCCGACGTCGCGGAGTTCGCCCTCTGCTATCGCCAGTACTTCGAGCGCCAGGCAGAGGCGTCAAACACGCCGCTGACCATGCTCGATGCCGCGCCGAGGGCCGCCGTCTGGCCGGGCCAGGGTGCCGTTAGCTTTGGCAGGACGATTCGTGACGCGCGCATCGTCGGTGACATCGCCCGGCACACGCGTCGGTGCATCCAGCGCGCCGAGGCCCTAGGAGGCTGGAGCGCACTTGGCGAGCAAGACCTCTTCGAAATGGAGTACTGGGAGCTTGAGCAGGCCAAGCTCAAGCGGGGCAAGAAGCGCGGCGAGTTCGCGGGTCGCGTCGCGCTTGTGACGGGCGCGGCGAGCGGCATTGGTGCAGCGACCGTGGACGCGCTGCTTGCCGCGGGCGCTGCCGTCGTAGGCGTCGACATCGCCCCGTCGGTTGGCGAGCGCGTGGGGTCGGCCTCCTACCTCGGCTGCACCGCAGACCTGGGCGACAGCACGGCGGTCAACGCGGCGGTTGAAGCGGCGGTCGAAGCCTTCGGCGGCATCGACGTGGTCGTCAGCAACGCCGGCACATTTCCGCCCGGATGCGCGATCGATGCCGTGAGTGACGCACACTGGGCAGAGACGCTCGACATCAACCTCACCAGTCACCAGCGGGTCTTGCGTGCGACAACACCGTATCTACGCCTGGGATTCTCGCCGGCCGTCATCGTTGTAGGCACGAAGAACGTCGCTGCACCGGGACCGGGTGTGTCTGCGTACTCGGTGGCCAAGGCAGGGCTGACGCAGCTTGCCCGCGTGGCGGCGCTTGAGCTCGCGCCGGCCGGCATCCGCGTCAACGTCGTGCACCCGAGCGCAGTGTTTGACACCGGCATCTGGACCGACGACAAGATCGCGGCGCGCGCGGAGCGTTACGGGATCTCGGTCGACGCCTACAAACGCAACAACGTGCTGGGCGTTGAAATCGCCGCCAGCGACGTCGCCGACGTTGTTGTCGCCCTTGCGGGGGAGGTCTTCGGCAAGGTCACTGGCGCTCAGATCGGCATCGATGGTGGCAACCTTCGGACCATCTGACTGTCGGCGTTGGCCGGGGTCGCCTACTATCCGCTCAGCCAACGCCTGGGAGAGCAGATGAGCTCGCAACAAGAACACACCACACGCACCCGGTTGACCCGCCACGCCGCGTGGCTCTTCGCCGTGGCGCTGCTCTGCACGCCATCGTCGGCCCAGGCCGAGTTGCCATCCACCGATCGATCGCTGTCGCCCTATTTCGACGTGCGTGGAGACTCGCTCGACGCCGCGTCGCTGCCGCTGAAGTCGACCCGCGCGGACGTAAAGATCTCGGGTGTGGTGGCCAACGTCCGCGTGACC
>CALHXW010000179.1 GCA_938040325.1 uncultured bacterium
TCGAACCGGCCGATGGACTCTGTATGCGTATCGCTTCACTCTCCGTCGTCGCGCTCCTCGCGCTGTCTCCATCTCCCGGCCCTCAAGCGGCCGAACCCTCCAGCTGTGCGGTCAAGAGCCGTCCGCTCCAGCTCAAGCAGCATCGGAGCTGGCGCGACATCGCCCAGACCATTCGCGCGCCTGCTGCCAACCGGCGTGACCTGCGCTCGGAGGCGGTGGCTCGGCGCTTTGTCTGCGGCTTTAGCTCCGACAAGCACGGCGCCTGTGCCCACATCATGAGTGACGGCAACGTCTGGACACCCGCAGCCGTCGTCACCCTGCGCGGGAGCAAGCGCCGTGTCGTCGTGATGCCCCATCAGACCATCGCCCGCGACTCGCCAATGTGCATGCCTGAGGCCGACATTCAGGTCGAGCGCTGGGGCGACCTCGTGGCCATCCGCAGCGAGGCGGCCGAGAACCTCTCAGTCAGCGTCAACGCCGACACCGGTGAGCGCTGCACGCGTGACTCCGACGGCCCCTGCGAGTCGGACTGCGCCCTGCAGCCTCGCGTCGAGCGGGTGACCGTCGTTCATGCGCGCACCGGCGCCGCGATGGAGCTGGTGGGTGCCGGCGGCCTGCCCGCACCTGAGGTCGTTGGCTCTGAGCTGACGTTTCCTGGCTGCGCGCCCATCCGCGTTAAGTAGCGGCCTCGGAGACCCAGTCGCGTTCACCCGCGCGCCTGGGTCTGCTAGGGTTGCCGCCATGTCGACCCCCGCTGTCTCCACGCTCCTGACCTGGCTCCGCGACCTCTTGCAGGGCGCGCGAGCCGACGGTCCTTGGGAGGTCGAGGTCAACCGTCGCGGTCGGGTGGTCGCGCGTGCAACGTCTGCTGAGCCTCAGCTGGTGGTGACCGCGCGTCCTGTCGACGACAGCAAGTCCTGGCTGGCGACACCGTCCGCGCTGTGGAACGTTGATGTGGTTGCCGCCGACGACGCTACGCAGGACGCCGCCCGACAGAGCTTGCGTCGGCTGCGCGAGCTGCTGTCTAGCTCCGATCCTGGCGGTCTGACACACCCGATGCCGACGTCCGAGTCGCGCTATCTTGAGCACTCAACCCGGATCGCAGCCGCTCAGGCGCGCCATGAGGATGCACTGCACTGGGCGTCGTTTCTCGGCTACATGGCGCTGACAACTCAAGACCTCTACCCGCACATCGGCGTCCTCGGCGAGCCCATGACCGAGGCGGAACTCTTGGCTGCGTGGCGACGGACGATGGCGTCGATCCGCGCAGGGACGTCTCCATCTACCATTGGCCTCTACGTCCACATTCCGTTTTGTGCGACCGAGTGCACCTTCTGCTACTGCGGCAAGACCGACCGGTTCGGCAAGGGCGACGTGGACGCCTACCTCGACCGCCTCGACGCCGACCTCGAGAGCTTCGCGGAGGTCGTCGACGGCCACCCCATCGCGACCGTCTACTTCGGCGGCGGGACCCCGTCGATCCTCAAGCCCAACCAGCTCGAGCGCATCTTCAACGCCATCTATCAGCGCTTTCACGTACCAGCCGATGCGCAGGTGGTGTTCGAGGGAAATCCAGACTCACTCAACGACAAGAAGCTACGCGTGCTCGCGACGGTCGGCCGAGTCACGCGCCTCACCATCGGCGTGCAGACCCTCGACCCGGAGACCCAAAGGATCGCTCGCCGCTTCAACACCCACGCCCACGTCACAGCCGCGGTCGAGGGCGCGCGACGCTACCAGATTCCCGTCGTCAACATCGACCTCATGGCGGGCCTGCCTGGCCAGAGCGAGGCATCGTTTCGGGACGACGTGACGTTTGCCATCGGACTTGAGCCTGACGCGCTTCACATCAACGCGTTCGTCAACCAAGGGTGGTCGCTCTTTGCAAAGGCAGGCGGCACGGTGAGCGCCGAAGACCGAGCGCGCCGCGACGCCATGTCCGCCTGGGCCACGGCCGAGCTCAGCAAGCATGGCTACGGCGCACCCGGTACAACCCGCGCCAGCTTCAAGAGCGCGGCCGCCCGCAACGAGCAGCTCGACCAGCTGGAGCAAGGCGACGCCTCGCTGCTCGCGTTTGGTGTGCCGGCGACGGGGCATGCGCACGGGCAAGTTCACTATCAGGCCGACGCCGGCAGCGATCTCTCGCGAACCGTGACGACCGACGTGACCAAGCGCCGCTACATCGCCGTGAGCGCCTCACCCGCCGAGCAGCGTGCCCGTTACTTGGTCCACAACATCGGCTCTGGCTTTTCTCTAGCGGCCTTCGAGCAGAAGTTCGGCTGTCGCCCTGAGACGGTGCGCCCCGACGCGTGGAGAGTGGTGATCGAGCTCGGCCTCATCGAGGTCGTCGGGGATCGGGTGGTGTCGCACTTTGCCAGTCGTGCAGAGGTCCTCGCCGTGCGCGGACTCTTCTATGGCGACGAAGTGCTAGAGCGGGTCGCCGCCACGTGGAAGGCCCGCTACAGCCGCGCCACCGACTACGCCAAGCGCATCAAGCAGCTGGTCAATGACGACCACGTTGCCAGAGCGGCAGCGGGGTAGCGGGCGCGTCTACGCAGGCGATGCGCGAGCCGCTCCTGCGCAGCGAAACGCCGTCGCGCGTGCTGCGCGCTTCGGGTACGCTCGCCTCCCCGTCGCCCGGACTGACCTATGACTGCGCGCGTCCCGCTGCTGAGCATCTCCTTTGCCCTGGTCGCCTGTGCGTCGTCCGCGCCAGCGCCCGAGCCGGCATCGGCGCCACCGCCGAAGCCTGCGCCGGTTGCCGATGCGACCGACGCCCTTGCTACGCCGACTGCGGTTCCACCACCCGCCGACGCGCCCCCAGCCCTCGACGCCGGCGGCGCGGTCGGCGGCACCATGCTCAAGCTGGACGGCTCGCCGTTCATCACGTCACGCCGGATGATCGTGGCAGACACCCTGATGACCGTGGTCGAAAACGGCGACGGCTACAAGACCCAGGTCCTGACGCCGCGGCGTGGGTCGCCGCGAAAGGGTGTGGTCGTCAACGTGGTCCTGCGCGACCACGTCATCAGCGCGATCGAGCTGGCGATCGACGTAGACGTGGCGAGGCACAAGCGTCGCGGCAAGTCCGCGCGCGTGATGGCCGTCGAGATGCTCAGGCAGGCGCTCTCGTCGCCAGCGCGGGCCCCTGACCTGCTCGCGGCCAAGCCCGTCATCGACGCGCTCGAGACCGGCGACTTCGCCAACGTCTCCGACCTGGGAGCGACATGGAGCGGCGCTGACACAAGCTTTCGGCGCGAGTTTCCGACGACCTCGCTGTCGCTCGTCAACAATGCCGAGAGCCACAAGCTCCTCCTGCGTGTGACCCTTATCCGCTGTCGAAAGGCAGCAATCACCGCCCGCATCACGAAGTACACCCGCGCAATCCGAGGGTGCTACCAGAAGCGGCTCATGACGAATCCGTCGCTCAGCGGAAAGCTCACGATGCGCTGGACCATCGGCCGGAAGGGCGCGACTCGTCTGGTCACGGTCGCTGCCGACACCATCAAAGACTCGTCTCTGGTGGAGTGCGTCCGCAAGGTCATCGATGACATGCGCTTTACGCCGCCCAGCAGCGGTGTCTGCGGCGTGGAGTATCCCTTCGTCTTTCAAACCCGCTGACCCAGCCTTGTCGCGAAGCGCTCGCGTCTGCCCTCTGGCGGGAGCTGGCGTGTGGTAGCGGTCGAGACCTACGCAGGGGAGACCGCGATGAAGGAAAGAGCGCAGCAGGCGCTCAGGTGTGCCTGGGCACTCGCCATCGCGCTGTGCGTCGGCGGCTGCCACCAAGTTGGTCACCTCCAAGCCGGGCCGATGTGGAGCCTCAGTCCCGAAACGAGCGGTCGCGACGGCCTTGAGCTCAACACGCACGCGGCCATCGACCCAGAGTCGGGGAGCAGCGGCGTCGGGGTCGATGGCGGCCTCCGCATGAAGTACTCCAACAGGCTCAGGCACGCCGGTGTCTCGGTCGGCCTCGCAGCCCACCCGGCACGCGGCGAGAGTGGTCTACTCGTTCGCGCGGGGTTCAACATCTTTCAGTTCGAGTCCGTCGACGACCAGTTCGCGTTCGGCATGTTCTCGCCATCGATCGCGGCCGGCGCGTCGTTCGAGGGCTACACGCTGACCGTCGGCATGGACTACATCGTCCGCTTCTCAGCGGTACCCAACGAGGGCTTCGTCTCGATAAAGCTCGGGCTGCTAACGATGCGGTAGGCACACGCCAAAGCGTTCCGACATGAGCACGCTCGCGCCCAGCGCCACGCCCACGCCAAGCCCCAACCCCTCGCCCACGCCCAGCCCCACGCCCACGCCAAGCCCCACGCCCACGCTTACGCCCACGCCCACGCCCACGCCTAGCCCACGCCTACGCGTACGCCCACGCCCACGCCTACGCCTACGCGTACGCCTACGCCTACGCCTACGCCTACGCCTACGCCTACGCCTACGCGTACGCCTACGCCTACGCCTACGCCTACGCGTACCCACCACCCACCACCCATCACCCAGCACCCAGCACGCACCCCCCATCACGCAGCACGCACCACCCATCACGCAGCACGCACCCCCCATCACCCAGCAGAGCTGAGCCCGTTACCCATGTTCCCGGTCTGTGCTGTTACCCATGTGCCCGGTTTGGACACCGGGTAGGGGTGACGGGTCGGGGTCGGGGTGACGGGTCGGAGTAGGGGTGACGGGTAGGGGTATGGGTAAGCGTATGCGTATGGGTAAGCGTATG
>CALHXW010000180.1 GCA_938040325.1 uncultured bacterium
GCCGCTCGTGGACAACGTGAGGTTTGCGAACGTTATCCAGTCGGCGGTGTGGAGGTGGGTGAGGCCGGCGCGGTTTTAGAAGGCCGCAACGTGTTCGCCTCACCCAGCTGTGCACGGACGACGTCAGCGGCGGCACGTTCAAAAATGGCTAAAGTCGAGGCTAGAGGTCGGAGTTTCGCAACCACAACGGGGCGTACTGACCGATCGCAGCGGCGGCGTCACCGGTGATGATCGAGCGCTCGCCTTCGGGCGACTCGGCCACAACCAGCGCCCCGCCACTCAGCCCATCAAAGACCTTCGCGCTCACGTCGAGAGCCGGAACCGTTCCGTCGCGCGCCTCAAAGTACCATCGCTTGGGACCACGCCCGGTCTCAGCGAGACGCGCCGCCGCGACGGCGACTTCCGCGCGGATGTCGCGCTCGTTGGCGGGCGCTTGGGCTTGCGCGGCTTGCTCGGCGCTCGCCTTGGCCTGACGTGCGGACGCTGCACGCTCGGCCGCTGACACACGGGGGCGCCCGCCGCGCGGTCGATCGCCGCCGCGCTGCTGGCGCTTGCCGCCGTGGCGCTGCTGCCCGTCGTTACCGCCGCGCCGCCCGCGCCCGCTATCACCCCCGCGACCAGGCGGTCGCGGTGGCGGCTTGGCGGCTCGATCCGCATCGGCCTTCGAGACGATTCCAGCCTTAAGAAGTTGCTCAAGCATGTCAGACATGACGGCCCCGCGCCGGCGGTTGTGGAATAACGCTGTTGCGTCTTCATGAGGCTAAACGGCCACGCACCGAAGCACAAAGCACCACGGCAAGATTTGTCGCTTTGTCCCAAACACCCGTCGAGTCATCTCAGGCGGGTCTGCTAGGTCAACGACCTGCCAGCCGCAGCGGGCGAGCAACGCACGGGCTTCCGCTGGCGCGTAGCTTGATCGGAACGGCTCGCCGAGGAGCGCGAGCGAGCGCGAGGCGGCCCCCGTTGCCAGTGCGGCGAGACCACGCGGAGGACGAGAGAACCAGTCGCACGTCAGCTCGCTGCCTGCATCGACCGCGGCACGGAGGTCCAAGAGCGTCGCGCGGATCGCTCCCTCGTCGAGGTACATGGTCACGCCCTCCCAGACGATGAAGGCGCGTCTCACCGTGCCCTGCGTGGCGAGCACGCCGCGGAGACTGTCACGCATGAAGTCGACGGCGAGATAGGTGACGTTGGACGCAGGAAGCGGCGCTTGGTCCACCAACCGCATCTTCTCGGCTTGCGTCGGTCCGTAGTCGAGCTCGAGCGCTGGCTGGTCGAGCGCTGATGCGAATCGATGCCCGCGGCTGTCATAGCCCGCCCCGAGCACGACAAGGCGTCTGCTTCCACCGTCCAGTGCCAGCGTCAGGGCATCGTCGATGAAGCGATGGCGCGCGACCACAAAGTTGTGGAGCCACGCGATCGGCCGGACTCGGCCATACATCATCTGCCCCACCGCGCTGGCACACGCATCGACCGAGGCGCGCCGAGCTGGCGACAGGAAGTGCCGCGCCCAGGGGTCGACCAGGGCGCGCGTGGCTGCCGGCGCCGCCGTCTCCACCGCGCGAAAGAAGCAGACCGCCTCAGCTGTGCGACTTGAACCTCGTGGCATCGGGCACCTCGCGATCGCCGTTGGGGCCGAGAGAGGGAAGCTGCTCACCCGCCGCCGTGTTTGAAACCTAGATTCAGTTTTGCTTGCGAGCCGATGATAACAAGATTTTCAGCAGATCAGCCGGACTGGGTCGAACGAATCGGTATCTTATTCGCATAAACTAGGCTCAACTTTCCGTACACTTGTGTCGACCTATACGCGAGTGGCCTTCGTGCCGCTCTGGTGTTGGCCATCGAACAACCGCCAACGCCACCGAAACGGACCCCAAGGATTCATCATGAACGCACGCGCACTGACCCTAACCTCAACGGTGGTTGCCTTGCTAGCGACGCTCCTTCTTGGGGGGCACGCACTCGCCGCTGATGCAGCGGCAGCGAAGCGATTCGAAGTGCTCTCAGCTGGCGCCGCGAACCTGTACGAGGCAGGCCAGTACGAAGAGGCCATCGCCGAGTACCTCAAGGCGTACGACGTCGTGCCGTCTGGCGAGGTCCTCTACAACGTCGCGTTCATCTACGACAAGAAGCTCGGCGAGACCTCGCTGGCGAAGGACTTCTACAAGCGGGTGCTGCGCTCCCCTGAAACGAGCAGCAACATCATTGCGCTGGCGACCAACAGGGTACGCGCGATCGAACAAGAGGAAGTGGCGGCCAGGACGGCGGCTGAGCAAGCGCGAGCCGAGGCCCGCGCTGCCGAGGAGCGGCGACGCGCTGAGGAACTCGCACGCATCGAGGCGGCCCGCGGCAAGACCGTCATGAACGGCGGTGGCGGAAACTCGACGGTGGTCGCCTCAGGCGGCTCCGATCCGAACTACCTCGCGTACGGCCTCATTGGTGGCGGCGGCGCGATGGTCCTCGGCGGGATCATCGCCGGCATCGTCACGCTCGGAACAGAGAGCGACTTCAACGAGGAGACCGATGCCGCGGCTCGGGCCGCACTCAAGAGCGATGGCGAGGGCCAAGCGGTGTTGACCGATGTCCTGCTCTTCGGAGGCGCAGCTGTCGCCGCGACCGGCGTTGTGTTGCTGCTGCTCGACGACGACGGTGGCTCCGACGTGAACGTCGGCTTCTCGCCGGCCACTGACGGCGGTGGCGTCGTCCTCGTTGGAGGGTCGCTATGAGTGCCAGCTTGACCGACGGCCCAGCCAACGACCCGAAGTTCGAGCTCGGTGACCGGGTCGACGAAGGATACGAGCGCAAAGGCCTATGGCGCGCTGTCCGAAAGTCGAACGGGCGCAAGGTGCTCGTTCAGCGGTTCCAAGTAGGTTCCGTCGAGGAAGGTGAGCGACTTCTCCAGGCGTTTGAACGCAACAAGAATCATGTGCATCCGGCACTCGCGCGGATGGTCGAGGCATCGACCCTCAGCGACGGTCAGATCCAGGTGGTCTACGAGCACGAGTCGGGCGAGCTGCTCTCCAACGAAGACCTGATGTTTGAGATGACGCTGCCGGATTTGGCGCGCGTGTCTGACCAGATCCTTGAAGCGCTGGTGCTTCAGCACCGAGCGGGTGCGACCCACGGCGGCATCAACGCCGACTCGATCCTGATCCGCCGCACCGGAGACCAGGTCAACGCGACGCTTCTGGACTTCGGCCTCAAGGCCTCGGCGGAGGGCGAGCCTCAGGCAGACCTTCGAAAGCTAGGTGCTGTTTTTTGCTACGCCGTCGCCGAGATGGACATCGACGACACGTCGAGCGCAAGCGCCGCCTTCGAGACCGCATTGCTCAAGGCCCTCCAAGACGGAGACGAAGGGTACGCCACCGCTGCAGAGATGCGGGATGCCCTCGCGGCGTCGGTGAGCGGCGCGCCCGAAGCTGAGAAGGCGCCGGCGACACGGGTGCGCAGCACATTGCCTGGCTTCCCAGCGATGGCGGGCGACGCGCCGGCAAAGAAACGAGACGCAGGCCCCTCAGACGACGCGCTCAAGGGGCTCACCGGACTGACAACGCCAGCTCCGGCCGTCGAGCCGCTCCAGTCTGAAAGCGTCGAAGAGATCGTCCTCGCTGAGAGCGTTGGCACTGAAGAAGAGCCTGAGGCCGCCATCAGTCGTAGGGGCTGGCTGATACCGCTCCTACTGCTGTTGGCAGTCGGCGGCGTCGCTGCCTATTTTCTCACCCAAGGCGACGACCCGAAGGTCGCTGCCAAGAGCCAGGCCGCGACTGCCAAGAGCCAGACCGTCGAGAGCACGACCACGATCTTGGCGCCCGAGCAACAAGAGACCGGCAACGCCAACCCAGGGTCCGTCAGCAACAAGGCCGCGGCCTCCAAGGAGCTCAAAGCTGCCAAGGCGGCCAAGACCGTGAAGCCGCAGCCCATGAAGGCGAGCCCGAAGACGGTCGCCAAAGCGACGCCCACTGCGGGTACCAAGAGCACTGGCACACGCAGTGTGACGGTGACGCCAAAGGCCGTGGTCGGAAGCACCGCGCCGAAGACGGTCGCCTCTGCGGTCCAACCGACGCCCACCGCCGCCAAGAGCGCGCAACCGGTCGCGGCGAGCCGCGTGGACCTCGTCATTCGCTCGATCCCCGCTGGCGCGGGTGTCTACCGCGACGGGCGACGGGTTGGGACGACGCCGCTGACGATGAGCAGCGACAACAGCGAGTTCGACATCGAGCTTCGCTCAGCCGGCTACATCAACCGCATCGAGCGAATCCGGCCTAGCCAAGCGATCGGCGGGCGACTCGACACGACGTTGACGCTCGTCGCGAGCGGAATGGCCTCTGGCTCGAGCATCGGGAGCGGCACCGTTGTTGTGCAGCCAACACCGAAGCGTCGACGTCGGCGCCGCGCACGCCGCAAGAAGAGCACCGCTCCGAAGACGACGACCGCTACGCCAGCAGCCCCCGCCTCTGCGGCCGCCAAGATTCGCGTCCTCGGCGGTGGTGATGCCAAGATCGAGGTCAAGGGCAAGTCGAGCGGAACCGGCGGCGGCAAGGTCCGCATCCTGGAAGACGGCAACTA
>CALHXW010000181.1 GCA_938040325.1 uncultured bacterium
CCTGAACTCGACGATGCACGCATCGCCTTCGTCCAGCGGGCGCCGCTGGCAAACGCATCGCCTTCGCCTCGCTCGAAAATAGCGCTTGATTTGGGGCTAGCCTCAATGACGTGACCGCGGGACCAGGGATCCTCTTGAGCGGGCACAGGTTGTTGCCAGCTCCAGCCGCGTGCGGTTTCCGCCGGGTGCTCCTGTGGGATCGGGCCGCCGGCCGTGGCATCGCTGCGCGCCGGCGTGACCAGCGCGTGTGGTCGTGCTCCGTAGGGACTCGACGGACGCACCGCGGTCGCCGTTGCGGCTGGCTCGCGCCGGTCTTCGCCATAGAGCTGAGAGAGCTCCGACTCAAGGTCACGCGATGCCGTCGCCAACCACGTCTGCAGCTTGCTCTTGATGGGGTCATTGTAGCTGGGGTCGCCGTCGCCCGGGTCGTCCTCGTCGACCCAGCCCTCGTCGATCTCGTCGGGCTCGTCCCACTCGTCGCTCCAGCTGTCGTCATCGGGGACCACAGGTGCGCCAATGATGCCGGCCTGGGACGTGAGCTCCGCTTGCTCCGGCATCGTGAGGGTAAGCCCGCCAGGAATCTCCAGCGCTACCGCGTCAAACCGCGCGAGGTCAGCCGGCGTGATCGCCGCCATCAGCGGGTTGGTGACGTCATGAGCCGCCAGCGTCATGCCCCGTGGCGGTTCCTCGACAGCCGCGTATCGACTTGGGCGAGGTCTCGCGATGCGCTCTCGCCGCACGGCGACGGCGGCGGGAATGCTGAGCTCGCCCCAGGTGTGCGCTGGTGTCTTGGGCACCGGCGGGTGCGCTGGTGGACGCACGACGGCCATCGAGCCGTCGGTCTCCCGAAGCTCATCGAGGGTCACACCTCGTGTTGGGGGTCGTTCTGAGTTCATGGACGCATGCGGCATGTCGTCGCGCGCGTGCGCAGCCGACGCGCCAGGTGGGAAGACGCACGGGGCCCATCGCGATGACGGGCCGGGGTAGGAGACCGTGATCTTGACCTACAAGATCCGATGAGCGCAAGCGCTCAAGCCGATTTTTGGCCACCAGTTAAACCCTAACGTCCGGCCGATTTGCCTAGGAACGCCCCTCGGCGGCGACGTGGATCGCGTCCGACTCGAACCAGATCGTGTCCTGAGGAAGCTCGCTCAGCGCAGTGTTCACCATCGCTCTGGCGACGGTGTCCCCAGCGATGGGGCGGTAGCCTCGCAGCATCGGTAAGGTACCGAATGCGCGCGCTCCCAGCTCGCCCAGACGCTCGCCTGGCCTCGCGTGGTCGCGCTCGCCGGTCAAGACCGATGGGCGGAAGATGGCCACCGTTCGGAATCCGAGCGTCTGAACGGCGACCTCAAGCTCCCCCTTAATGCGCGGATAGAACCAGCGCGAGCCGGCGTTGGCGCCCAGCGATGAGACCAACAAGTAGTTGCTGACACCGTTGGCCGCAGCCGCGCTCGCGACACCGAGCTGATAGTCCACATCCACCTTCCGCTGCACGGCCTTCGATCCAGCCTTCTTGCGGGTTGTGCCAAGCGCGGAAAAGAGAGCGTCTCCGGTCACGTCCGGCGCCCAGCGCTGTAGGTCGTCGAAGTCTACAAGTCGCTCATCCAGTGCAGCGTCCACGATCCCGGTTGGCCGCCGCGTGAAGACCTTCACGTTGCCGACCTCTTCGTGTGCCAAGAGCTGGCGGACAAGAGCCCGGCCGATGAGGCCCGTCGCGCCGATCACAATTGCCGTCTGCATGCTCTCTCCTTCAGCGACGCCACTCTATCAAAGGTCGAGGTCGAGCTCTTCTGTTGAGGCAGCAGCTCTGCGGGTTGGCAGCTGCTCGGTGCCAGTTGCGACGGCCTGAAGGGCCTCGAAGGCGTCTTCGTCGTGAGGCTGGCTGAAGGCAACGGGGCGCAGGTAGAGAATGCTGTGGAGGCGCTCGAGGAACGACGACAGGACGTTGGGGTAGAGCGAGCCAAAGACCTCGATGAGAAACGCCGCTTGTCGCTCCTGCCCGAAAGGCAGGCTGCGCGCTGGCCCCTGCCAGATCGTCAGCTCATGGAAGGGGGGGCCGCCTGGGGGCGCGCTTCCCTCACGCAGGACTTGATGTCCGTACTCGTCGGCGCGCGTTCTGATCCTGACCTCACCTGTGTCCTCGTCGATGGTCTCGGCAAATGGCACGCAGTGCTGACTCATGGTGAGGTACTGCACCAAGGCCTTGAGGCCATGCTCTGAGGCGCGAAAACTCTCGCGGCTCGGCGCGATGATGATGTCATAGCGGGGAAGAAAGAGGTCCACGCGATACCCAGGTCGGATTTTGAGCAGCAAGACTAACTCACGCCCCGGTTTTTGTCCGCGTGAGAAGGCCACGCGACCATGGTAGACACGCCGCTATGTTGGTCATCCGTCCCGTTCCAATGCCAGCCGGCGTCGTCAGAGGCATTCGCACGTGCACGGTGGTGCTGGGGCTTGTGGCTTTGACCGCCTGCTCAAGCAAGCCGCCGGCTGGGGACATCGCGGCCGGCGCGCGCCGCGTCGTCTCGCTCACGCCGTCCCTGACCAGCCTCGTCAGGGCGCTTGGAGCCGCAGACGAGCTGGTTGGCGTCACGCGTCACGACCCGCAAGACCCACATCGCCCGATCGCGGTCGTTGGCGACATGCGGCCAAACATCGAGCAGATCATTGCCCAGCAGCCGAGCGTCGTCGTGGTCGGCCAGTACGGCTTCAACGCCAGCGACGTTGAGTCGCTCCGCGCGGCCAAGCTCAACGTGGTCGCGCTGCCCCTTCAGACCCTTGCGGATCTTCGAGGCGCGGCGCAGACCCTTGGCAAGACGCTAGACCGAGCGGCTGCGGCCACGGCGATCGTCACCGGCCTCGACGACGTCGTGGCGCGTGCTGGTCGCGACCGGCCGAGCACCCGGCCACGCCTGCTCTTTGTGTTCGACATTGTTGGGGGCGACATCTTCACGACCGGAGGGGGCGACCACCTCGCTGAGGTCGCAGCGGTCGTCGGCGCCGACAACGTCGCTGCTGGTGGGCCTGTCACCCGCAAGATCACCGTCGAGGACGTGCTGCGGCTCGACCCCGAGCTCATCATTCACACGGCGCCGAGCGCGCGCTTTGCGAACTCAGCCGCCGCGCTTGCGTGGTGGCGAGATGCAGCACCAAAGACGACGGCCACTGTGAACAAGCGCGTCATCGTCTGGTCAGACGGTTCCTTGGCACAGCTGGGTGCCGAGCTACCGCAGGCCATTGGCCGACTTGGGTCGGTCGTTCGAGCTGCGGCAGAGCCGTGAGCCTGACGCGCCAACGGATGGTTGCCACGCTGGTCATTGCAGCCGTGGCTTCGGTCCTCTGCATGGTCGGTGCGTTGCTCTTAGGCTCGACCGGCCTGGATCTGGGCGCAGCGCTGTCGGACTCGACAAGCGTCGACCATGTGATTCTCACCGAGCACAGGCTCCCGCGCGTCCTCATCGGCTTCCTCGTTGGCGCCACGCTTGCCTCAGCAGGGGCCGCTCTTCAGGGGCTGCTGCGCAATCCTCTTGCCGATCCGTTCATCCTTGGCGTCTCCGGCGGGGCGGCCCTTGGCACCACCTTGGTCACCGTCGTTGGCTTGGGCGCGACGACCGCCGTCTGGGGCGAGGTCGGTGGCGGCTTCGCTGGTGCTCTCGCGGCCTTGCTGGTGCTCACCGCACTCTCGACCCGCGCCGGCCGAATCGATCCGCTAAACCTGCTCCTGCTCGGCGTCATCTTCAACGCCTTCGCGGGGGCCGCGATCACCATTGTCCAGTCGCTCGCCGAGCCAGGTGCCGTCCAACGCGTCCTGATGCGGCTCATGGGCACGCTTTCTAGCGATCCGGCGCGTCCCTGGGATCTGCCGCTGCTGGCCGTTGTGACCAGCCTGACCGCTCTCGTGCTCATTCGGTCGGCCCGTTCTCTCGATCTGCTGGCGCTCGGGGACACGACGGCGTCGAGCTTAGGCGTCGAGCCAGAGCGGCTGAGGCGTCGGGTGTTTGTGGTGCTCTCGCTGGCGGTCGGCGCGGTCGTCGCCGTCAGCGGTATGATCGGCTTCGTCGGCCTCATCGTCCCCCACCTGCTGCGGCGCATGGTCGGGCCTGACCACAGGCTGCTCATTCCGCTCTGCGTTCTCGGTGGCGGGGCCTTCCTCGTCGTCGTCGACGGCCTCGTTCGCGCTCTCGCCACGGCGCTCGGCACCGAGCTCCCCGTCGGCGCTGCAACCGCGCTCATCGGGGGGCCCTTCTTTGTGCTCCTGCTCCGAAGCGGCGGGACGTCGCGCGCCTAAACCGACCGACGCCGCAGAGCCCCAACAAAGAAAGCGGCGCTCGACCTCGTCGAGCGCCGCTTTCGTGGCGTCTGAATGCCCGCCGGAGCGGGCAGCAGTGCTAGCCGACGTGGTGACGACGGCGCGTCCCCATGAGGGCCGCGAGCGCCAAGACCAGCATCAGGCCGCCTGGGCTCTGCCCACCCTGGCAGCCGCTGTCGTTGAGGACGGTCGGGCTCTCGATAGTCGGCGCCTCCTCGCTGCTCAGCGCGAGGCGCGCGACCTCGAGCTCGCCTGCCTCAGCGAGGGTCACCGTCACGAGTCGGACCGTCGACATCGCAGCCTGGGCGTCGGCAAGAGAGACCTTCATCCAGCCGTCGACAATGGCGCTAGCGGGCATCTCCTCACAAGCTCGCTGCCCGGTCTGGGTGTCTTCGAAGCAGACTGTGACGGGGGCCGTGGCGGTGATGGCGAGGTCCACGCTCTGGTAGTTCGCTGCGTTGAAGCCGCGGGGCAGGTGGCGAGCGACGCCTGCGTACTGAGCGACCGAGGATGCGTGCATTGCAGCGCAGCCTGAGAGCTCCAGGTAGTCGCCCGTCGCGGTGCTCTTTCGCGTCTGGGGCAAGCAGTCGCTGGCGGTGAAGCGCTCGACGACCGTCTGGCCACCGAAGAGGCCGTCGTCGAACTGGGCCCACGAGCCGTCCGAGAGCCAGACCTGGTCGATGCGTGTGTCGCCGTCGTAGAGGTCGACAGTGACGTCCTTGACCAGGCCAATGTCGAGGTTGGAGCGACCCGGTCCGTCGAGCGGCAGTAGCTCAGAGGTCGACTCGACGCCGGTCTCGCTGAGGCTTGTCAGGCGAACCGAGAGCTGGCTGTCATCGGAGCCTGCGAGGCGTGCGACGTTGAGCGACATGGTGCTGCCGCGAAGCTCGCCGGACTGTACAATGGCGCGAGGCGCTTCAGCGGCGGTGTCGACTGGCAGCTCCCATCCGTCGACGGTGCCTTCGTCGAGCACCGTGAGGTCGGCGCTTGGGAGCAACTCCCGGGCTTCGAGGCGACCGAGGAGCCCCGCGCTGAGGGTGTCGAGCAAGGCGGCGTCGCGTGCCCAGACCTGCACGTTGAGGACCTGCTGACCGGCGGCCGGTGCCGGGTAGTCATGGCGCAGCCAGTGCCGCTTGAGCTCGAGGGTGCCGTCGGCGTTGAGGTAGAGCTTGAAGGTGGACGCGTGGTCGAAGGTGGCGTCGTCGGGCTGCCGGTAGGTTGCCGCGAGCAGTCCACTTGCCGAGCGCTCGGCCACAGAGACGAGCGTCGAGCCTCCGGCGCGGTCGCACAGGGCCTTGGAGTGCTCGTAGACCTCGCCAGTGGACTCGGCCACGAAGATCGAGCCGAGCACGCGGCCGTCGTCGTTGATGTAGTCCATGGCGAAGACGTCGTCGGCATTGGTGAGGTCGATGAGGTCCGAGGGGCTGGTCTCGACGCTGGTCAGTCCGTCAACGACTTGGTCCTGGAAGAGCTCGCGCAGCGGGCTGCCTGCGATGGCGAAGTTGTAGCTCGGGGTGAACCGTGAGCGGAGAATCGCGCGGCGTGCCAGCTGCTTGGCCATGCGTCCATTGGACTCCAGGCCGCCGACGCCGCCGGAGGAGGAGCCGCTGTCGTACTGCGTGCCGTCGTCGACGCCGTCGTTGTCGGTGTCGTCGTCCTCAGGGTCGGTGCCGTAGTAGCAGCGCTCTTCGAAGTCGCTGAGGCCGTCGCCGTCGGTGTCGAGGGTTGGGTCGGTCGCCTTGATGGTCAGCGGCGCAGAGGTGCTCGACGCGAGCCAGGTGTAGGTGTCGAGGTAGTTGACGTTGCCCTTGCCGGTGGAGTTGAAGTTACCCCAAGAGCGCGCATTGACGTTGGCGACCGCGTCGCTGGTGTAGGGACCGGGGTCCATGCCGGCCTGTCCGGAGGAGGCGAGTCCGACCTCGCCGTTTGGCATCTCCTGAGCGTTGTCCTGGATGAGGCTGTCGTTCCAGAACATGGTGAGCGGCGCGCGGCTTGAGTCGCCGGCGACCTCGTAGAGGCGCATGCCCTGGTAGCTGGTCTCGATGTCGGAGCCGACGTAGTGAAACTCGCCCACGTTGATGCTGACAACGCAGGTGTATTCGCCAGAGCTGATGGGCGTGCCCTGGTGGACGCCGTTCCACCAGACGCTGTTGAGGCCTGGCGTGGCCGTGCCAACCGCGAGGTAGTCGACGCCGGAGGTGAGGTCGTAGACGCCGTCGCGGTTGAGGTCACACTTGAGGTGGTAGGTGCCCGTCACGTTGGTGTTGAACTGGAAGACACCGTAGCTCGCTCCAGGTGCAAGCTCGCTGCACGGGGGCATCTCGTCGCCGTTGACGTCCTCGCTGACGCCGCCCACGTAGTCCAGGTTGTACGCTTCTGGCGTTGCTCGGCTGTAGTTGCTGATGCTCGGCGGGTTGAGGTAGATGGCGTAGAGCGGCGTCACGGTGTGGCCGTACATCGGCACGGAGCGGCCGGCGTTTGGACCGTTCACGCCCGTGGCGTTAGCGTTGATGTTGTAGACGTAGCCCGCGAGGCCATCGAGCTTGAGCTCGATAACAGCGGTCGACTCTGGCTCACCGCCTGGGATGAGCGCGTAGAAGCTCGCGTAGGTGGCACGCGACGGGGCGAATGAGCCCGCGTTGAACGGCCAGTTGTAGGAGAAGAGGCGGCCGCGGCTGTCGGTTTGGTCGACGACCTCAACATCCCAGCGGATGCCGACGACCTGGCCGGAGCTGGTGCGCACGCCGTAGGCGCCGACGGCCTTACCGTTGAGCGCTGCCGTCTCGCCCGACTCGAGCGTGGCGACCGCGGCGCCGGATGGGTCGGTGATTGCGACGCTGCCGACCCCTGTCCATCGGATCGACTCTGTCTCTGGGTCCAGGATATCGACATACAGCTGAGCGCCGGACCTTAGCGCCTGTGTATCGTTGACATCGTCAGAACCTTCCGCCCAGGCGGTACCGGTGAAGCTGACGAGAGCTAGAATCGTGATGAAGGTTTTCATGCTGCTCTCACAGAGCAACATTGATGCCAACTCTCGATCTGTCGGGCCTCGCGGGCCCATCGTGGTGAGGCGCGCGGTGGTACAGTGGCCAATCTGTACCGGTCTGGGACAGGTGTTCCAGAATATGCGCGGACAGGAGTCGCGCCTGCGACCAGCGACGATGCGCACCTGCTGGTCGCAGGCGCGCGCATACTCTCAGGCCAGCACGAGACTGCCGCAGAACAAGCTCACGGCTAGGGCGCTTTGGCCGTGGTGCGCCGAGTCCTGACGGCGCGGGAGATCGAACGCTTTTAGGAGTCGGTGCGCTTGGCTTCGTTGATCGGCCGCGCCACGGGACGGGTTGGGCGCGCGCGGACCTCCCACAGCGGTCGGTTGTCGACCTTGATGTGCTGCGTGGTCGAGCGACGGTTCTGACCGGCTCCGAGGATCTCGTTGATGATGTTGGAAATCTTCGCCACGGCGGGCCTCCCTCGTACGTTTTGTGTCTGGGCGCGCGTGAGTGCCTTACGCATGCGGCATTGACAAGATAAAAGTTGGCTGAGGTCAACACGCGCCGGGCTGGCTGAGTTGACGACCGCCAGGACACAAGCTCTCATCGGAGGTACAAGCCGAAGGGGGCAAGTTGAAAATCGTCATGTTAATCGCGCTCGTGGCGCTCTCGACATCCGCCATCGCAGGGAACGGTCACTCGTACCTGCTTGGAAACCAGGCTGCGATCACGGGTGGAGCCGTCACGGCGATCACCGCGGACGGCGCAGCGCTCTGGTACAACCCGGCGGGTCTCGCTGCCAACGACCGCAACAAGCTCGACATCAGCGGCAGCGCGTTTGTCCTGAGGATACGTGACTACCCAAAGGTCTTTGAGACAAAGCTGCCGGAGTCGACCGAGTTCGACGACCTCTCAGGGGTCGACTTCCTCTCTGTTCCGAGCGCGCTCGCCTACGTGCGGCGCTTGTCCGACGATGTGCAGCTGGGGTTTGGGCTCTTTGTGCCGGAGCTCGACGCCAGCTCCGTTCAGGCCGACACGACCGCTCAGGGTAGCGTCTACGACTTCGCCCAGCAGTTCGAGATCGAGAGCCAGCGACAAGTCTACTATGGTGCTGTCGGGGTCGGGATCGTCGCAAGCGACACGCTCCGTCTCGGTCTCACGCTAGGGCTCTTCTACGCCAGCGGAAGCGCATCAACGCAGCTGTGGTGGGACGTCGGGACTCAGCAGCCGTCCGCGATCGTGATTCTCCTCAGTCAAGAGGTGAGCAGCGCTCGCTTCGGCCTCCAGCTGACCGGCGGTGCCCAGCTCGACGTCACCGACGACATCACGCTGGGGCTCAACGTACGCAGCCCCGCGCTACAGCTCTACGAGACGGTCACTGCGAGCCGTCTCGGCATCGCTGCAAACGTCTCTGCGACCGACAACGACGCGGCCCTCGACTTTGTCCCGGTCGACCGCTCGGAGTTCAACGTTGGCTTGGTCCAACCGGTGAGCGCGACCCTCGCGGTCGCCTACCGCTTGAGCCCGACGACCTTTGTCGCGGCGGAGTTCGAGTTTGTCGCGGGTCTTGACGACGACGCGACGGGCGTCGAGCGCGAGAGCACATGGAACGCACGCGTGGGAGCTCAGCTAGCGCTCGATGAGACGTCGTTTTTCGGGATCGGTCTCTTTAGCGACCGCAGCGACACGTCTGCGCCCTCTGAGTTCGGCGACAAGCAGGTGGACTTCTACGGGGTCGCGCTGGGTGTCGATCTCTCCACGCCACTCAACATCCGGGGTGGCGATCGCGCCGACGGCCTCATCTTCACCAGCACGTTCGGACTGCGCTACGCATTCGGCTCGGGTAAGCTCGGCGGACAGACTGGCGACTTTCGAGGCTTGGGAGTCGACCCGCCGCCGCGTGTCGTCGACATCACAGAGCACGAGATCTCACTGCACATCGGATCTGGGTTGCTCTTTTAGGAGCCGCGGCGAGTGAGTTGCAGCGGCCTCCGAGTGTTTAGATGTCCGACAAGCGTCGCGTTCGGGCGAGGCTAACGACGCCTAGCAGCGCAAGCCAGACCAGCGGGCCGTCGCCGCCTCCGCCAGAGCAGTCCGCGCCACCGCCGCCCGCAAGGAAGTCGCTGCTGGCGCCGGCTCCGCCCTGTCCGACATCGGGCAGTGGCGCGTTGTCATTGCGCTCAAGTGCCTCGGCGGGCGCGCCGGCCATGTCGCTCGGTGCAGGCGTGGGTTCGGTTCCTGGCTCGGTGACATCGTCTGGGTCGGCCTCTTTGGGTGTGTTCGTCGTGAGCTCACCGTCGCCCACGCAGTCGTACCAGCCTTCATCGCTCACCCACGCGCAGGTCGTGCCTGGATCGCACTCACGGACCTTCACGTCTCCGCGCTGGCACCACTCGACCTCGCGGGCGTCCTCGGTGCAGCGTCCAGCAACACTGACGTCGCCGCAGTCGGTCAGCTGGGTCGCGATGCAGCCCTGACCGCCGTCGTAGTTGGCATGGGCGACGCAGACTTCGCCGTCTGAGCAGGTGAGCTGGCGCACTTCGCCGTTGACGCACCATGCGAACGTGGCGCTGTCGATACAGGCACCGTCGTTGGGTACATCGGGGCAGGTGGAGGTCGCCTGAGCCGCTGATGGCGCCGCGAAGGCTCCAAGAGCAATCACGAGCGCAGCAATGTTGGTTCGGTAAGTCACAATCATCGAGCTTAGGTTGGGTTGTGCACCGGATCAAGAGAGAGCGTGCGTTCGCAGCATTGGACGACGGCTTTCGTAACTCGAATGTCGCTTTGTCCGGCGGCACTCGGGCCAAGTGAGACGCCCCGTGGATGTGCGGTCCGACGAGGCAGTCGTTGCCCGAGGCGATCGCAGGTGCGACCGACGGCCGATTCACGGCGATCCCGCGGTGTGTCACCATGCCGCTCCCAGTCCGAGGAGCGGTATGGCAAACGACACGAGCAGCGCCTTTAAGAACCTCATCAACCCGCAGAGCGTCAGAGAGATCGGAGAGCTGCTTGGGTCGGCGCGCCCAGCGTTTCGTGTGGATGCGTTCGTGGCTGAGGCGGTCGCTGGCCTCGAGTCACTGGAGCTCAAGGCGCGGGTCAAGCACGTGGCCGCTGCGCTGCGCCGGGCGTTGAGCGAGGACTGGGGCGACGCGCTAGACCACGTCGTGAAGGCGCTGCCGCCGCCGATGGACGGCACGGACAACGTCACGGCCGGACTGGCGCTGTGGCCTCTCTGCCAGCTGGTCGAAGACTTTGGGGTCGACGAGCCCGTGCTCTCGTTGGCTGCGATGCCGGCGCTGACCCAGCGCATGAGTGCCGAGTTCGCTGTGCGGCCGTTCATCCAGCGCCACCCGGAGCTTGCCTTCGATGCCCTCCGCCGCTGGGCCAGCCACCCCAACGTCCATGTGCGTCGACTCGTGTCCGAAGGCTCGCGGCCGCGGCTGCCGTGGGGACTACGCCTACGCGCCATCCAGGACGACCCGCAGCTAACCATCCCGCTGCTGCGGCTGCTCGTCGACGACCCAGAGCTCTACGTTCGGCGGTCAGTGGCCAACCACATCAACGACATCTCCAAGGATCACCCGGCGGTCGCGATTGCACTCTGCCGTGAGCTGCTCGCCACGCCGACCGACGAGCGCACATGGTTGGTTCACCATGCCCTGCGCGGCCTCATAAAGGCTGGCGATCTCGATGCGCTCGAGGTGGTCGGGATCGGACCGCCAAAGCTGAGCGCGGTCGAGCTCAGGGTCGAGCCAACGGTGACGGTCGGGTCAAAACTACAGCTCGCCGTCAGCTTTCGATCGCTCACAGACCAGAAGCTGGTCATCGACTACATCCTCCATCGCCGACTCAAGAGCGGCAAGCTCTCGCCGAAGACCTTCAAGTGGTCGACACGCACGACGCGCGCCGACCAGCAGGTTGAGCTCACGAAGGCGCACTCGTTTCGCGTCGTGACCACGCGCGTCCACTACCCAGGGCGGCACGCGATCGAGCTGATGATCAACGGCCGCAGGCAGGGCCGGGTCGAGTTCGAGCTGATGGCCGAGTAGCCTGCGAGGACGTCGCCCGGCGCCTCCTCGGCGTCCCCACTGTGCAGAGAGACATGCGAATGGCCCGATAACATCGAGCCAACTCGGCGCGCGCGGCGTCGGGCTCGCGGCCTCGCCGTAGTAGTTCCGACGCATGCGCAACGTGCCACGATCCGCATCGCACCGACACTGGAAGACAATGCATGACCCAGCGTAGCCTCGGGGTCGTGGGTTGCGGTACGGCCGGGCCTGCGCTCGCTCTGTTCGCGGCGCGGGCTGGGTTTGACGTCACGCTCTACGAGCGGGTTGTCGATCCCGGGCCTGTCGGCGCGGGGATCGTTGTGCAGCCAACGGGCCAGGCGGTGCTTGCGCGCCTTGGGCTGCTCGACCACGTCATGGCGCGCGGGGCGCGGATCGACCGCCTCCTCGCAGAGTCTGGCCGTCGGCGTGTTGTCGACCTCGACTACGGACTCCTAGGCTCCGGCGTGTTTGGCCTGGGTCTCCACCGTGGGGCGCTCTTTGAAGCACTCTTCGATGCGGTCGCGCGCGAGCCGCGCATCCAGCTTGCGTGTGGCGTTGACGTTGTGGCTGCCCCGGCCGGCCCCGACGGGCGCCGAGTGGTCGTTGACGCCACAGGCGCGCGGCACGGACATCATGACATGGTGGTCGTCGCCGATGGCGCCGCCTCGGTGCTGCGCGGTGCGGACGCTCTGGAGAAGCGGGTCGATGTCTACCCGTGGGGTGCGCTGTGGTTCGTCGCTGAGGTGGACGCCTGGTCCCACGAGGCGACCCTCTACCAAGCGCTGCGCGGGACACAGCGCATGTTTGGGATGCTCCCGACAGGCTTGGGTCCGCTCTCGAAGGGCACGAACGCAAACCGGCAGCTGATCAGCGTGTTCTGGAGCATCGCCGAGCGTGCTGTTGCCGACTGGCAGCAGCGACCACTGAGCGAGTGGAAAGCGGAAGCGATGACGCTTGCGCCCGTCGCCGAGCCACTGCTCGATCAGATCAACGACCACAGCGACCTGCTCTTCTCGCGCTACTACGATGTCCGGATGCCTCGACATCACGCCGACGGCGTCATCTTTATCGGTGATGCGGCCCACGCCATGAGTCCGCAGCTAGGCCAGGGCTGTAACCTCGCACTCTTCGACGCCATGGTCCTTGCGGACTACTTCCGCGCGATGCCGGACCAGCTTGACCGGGCGGCCGCTGCCTACCACCGCGACCGACGTCACCACCTCCGCTACTACCAGTGGGCGACCCGTATGCTGACGCCTTACTTCCAGAGCGACAGTCGCGTGCGGGGCTGGCTTCGCGACCGGTTCATGGGCCTGCTGTGCCGCCTACCTTGGGTGCGCGGGCAGATGATCCGAAGCATGGCGGGCATCAAGCGCGGCATTCTACGCCGCAGCCTCTCGCTCAACGAGCTGCACGACCCCGGCGTCTGACTGCTGAACGTGCGAGGACGGGCGTCACTTCGCGGCTTGCTCAAGCATCTTGTCGGCGGGACCGATCACCACGTAGGTCCAGTCGATCGACTCAAGCTTGCTCCAGGCCGCGAGGAGCTTCTTGTCGCCGCTCACAAACTCCAGCGAGCCGGTGGCTGTGCCCTCCTCAAAGGCAGCAGCCACCTTGCTGTGCTCGAAGGGGAGCTGCTGGTAGTTCTCGGCGTCTCGCGCGTTGTCCTTTTGGCTGGAGCGAACGACCACACGATTTTCTGCATCGACCAAAAAGGCTTCGCCTACGTCCGCGAGCTTCGGCGTGTCCAGCAGCTCGTCGATCACGTAGCTGAAGGTCAGGTCGATGGCCGCGACCCCTTGGAAAGCGCCGTCGGAGTCGTAGAGCGCTCGAGCGCAGGTGATCAAGAGCCCCATCCCGCTCTCGTCCGCTTCCGCGGCGCCCCATGTAGAGCCTCTCGTCGTCTTGGCGCGCTTGTACCAAGGGCGCTCGCGCGGGTCGTATCCCGGCGTGTAGACGCCCGTGCCCGGGAACCCGACCAGCACGCCCTCCTCGACGGCCGCGTACGTCCAGACGAAGGGCAAGCCCGTCGAACGCAGCCGGTCGAGCGCTGGTTTTGCCGCCGGTCCCAGCGCCTCCTCGCTGAAGCTGCGAAGCATCGTTCGCTCAAGGTCTTCCTTGATGGCCGCCAGCTGATGAATCCGTCCTTGGATCTTGGCTCGATCAACACCCGGAGCCGACACCATGTCGGGAAAGTCGGTGCTGAGCTTCTCCTGATAGAAGGGGGACAGGCGCTGGTCCGGCGGTCCGCGACCCGGCGTCGTAAAGTCCTCGACGAAGTAGGTCTTGGCGGGCTTCGCAGGTACCCGTAGCGCGCGCTCAACCGAGAACGCGAGTCCTGCCGTCAGCGACTCGTAGCTGCGCAGCTGGTTGTCCATGATGTGGGCCTGCGAGGTCACCATGCTGCCGACAGCGGTGAGCTGCCGCTGATGGGCCTCAGCCTGCCTTCGCTGGGTCTCGAGCGCCTTTTGGCCTTGCCAGAAGATGAACGCACCCACGCCAACCGACGTGAGCACCAGCGCGCTGACGATCGCCAGGGTCGTCGCACGGTGGTGGCTGATCCACCGCTGGAGCTTCTGGATCGGGCTGTCGGGTCGTGCCAGCACAGCTTCGTCGCGCAGGAAGCGTCGGATGTCGGCGGCCAGCGCGTCGACGCTCTCATAGCGAAGGTTCGGGTCGACCTGCGTCGCCTTGTCGATGATCCCGACAAGCTCGCGCGGGATGGTGTCGTTCGCGACGTGCTCAAGCGGTCGGGTGCGGCCCTCGGCGGCCATCATCAGCGTGTCGACCTTCGTCTCGCCGCGGATCGCTGGCTGCAGCGAGACCAGCTCAAAGAGGATAAGCCCGAGCGCGTACTGGTCGCTGCGTCCGTCGAGCTCGTGGTTGAGCCCTCGCGCCTGCTCGGGCGACATGTAGTTGGGCGTGCCCACGAGCGTGCCGGCGCGGGTCTGTTCCCTGACAGGGCCGTCGGTCACGCGCTGGCGGTCGCCGATGGGCCGGGCGATCCCCCAGTCCATTACCAGGACCTGGTGGAACGCGCCGATCATGATGTTGGCCGGCTTGAGATCGCGATGGATGATGCCGCGCCGATGCGCGTAGGCCAGCGCGTTGCAGGCCGACAGAAAGCGCTCGAGTCGCGCCGCCAGCTCGTGGTCGGCATCGGGGGTCTCGCCGCGCTCGTGGAACGCGCGCGCATCCGCGAGGTACTCCTTGAGCTCGATACCCCGCACGAGCTTCATCGAGTAGGCGAGACTGCCGTCCTCGTCGCGCTCGAAGCCGTAGATCGGCACGATGTTGGGGTGGTCGAGCTGAGCGGTGATCTGCGCCTCGCTGACGAAGCGAGAGAGGACGTTGCGCTTGCCGTCGTGCCGCGGATCGATGCGCTTGACGGCGACCGTGCGCATCAGGTCCTCGTCATGGCCAACAAAGACCTGGCCCATCGCGCCCTTGCCCATGAGCGCCAGCCGCTCGTGGCGAACCGGCAGGCGCTCGGCGAGGTCCTCGTGCATCTCCCCGCTACTGAGCGTCACCTCACCAAGGGTGAGGATGTCCCGCATGGTCTCCGCGGTGAGAAGCTCCTTCTTGTGGAGATAGCCAACGAACGAGGCTAGGTCGTCGCGCTTGTACTTGCGTACGTAGTGCTGGAAGACCTTCTCGATATCCGCGTGGCGATCTTTTGGAAAGAACGCTTGGAGGCGCGCGATGTTCACGTCTCAGAACTGCCATAGGTTGGCTGCAAACAAAAGCCCACCCGCAATGCGGATGGGCTAACGGTCGTGCTTCAGCTGGTTTCGCCGGAGACCTATCCCTTCGCCGGAACGCCCGCGGGAGCCGCTGCTGTGGACGGACGAGACGAGGGTGCCTGGACGCCTTGGTGCGAGACGTCGGCGGGGTAGGCCTCCATCTTCATCTCGCTGATGTCGAGCCCGATGTGCTCGTCCTCTTCGTCGACCCGGATACCGATGGTTGCGCGCAACCCAACCCACATCAATGACGTCACCGGCAGCACGAACGCAGCGACGAGGGCCACGCCTTCAAGCTGCGCGAGCAGGAGCTCGGCGCCACCGCCATAGAGCAGGCCACCTTCGGTTGCGAAGAATCCAACCATGACGGTGCCGAACATGCCGCAGACGAGGTGGACCGACGTCGCGCCAACGGGATCGTCGATGCGGATGCGGTCGAGCAAGAGCACCGACATCACGACGATCATGCCGGCTGCGCCGCCGACGGCAAGCGCGCCGAGCGGGCTGATCACGTCGCAGCCAGCCGTGATCGCGACGAGGCCCGCCAAGGCGCCGTTGAGGATCATGGAGAGGTCCGGACTCTTGTGGCGTGCCCACGCGAAGAAACACGCGCCGAGGGCACCGGCAGCGGCGGCGAGGTTGGTCACGATGGCGATCGAGGCCACGGGACCGGCGTCAGCGGCGAGCTGGCTGCCTGGGTTGAAGCCGAACCACCCCATCCACAAGATCAGGGCGCCGGCCGTCGCGAACGCCATGTTGTGGCCGGGCAGCGGGCGTGCCTTGCCATCGGCGTCGTACTTGCCGCGGCGCGGACCCAGGAAGTAAGCGCCGGTGAGTGCCGCCCAGCCACCGACCGAGTGGACGACGGTGGATCCCGCAAAGTCGTGGAAGCCATCCGATAGCAGCCCGCCGCCCCAGACCCAGTGGCCGACGATCGGGTAGACGACCATCACGAGGATGACCGAAAACACCATGAACGCGCCGAGCTTGATGCGCTCTGCGACCGCACCGCTGACGATGGTCGCGGCGGTGGCTGCAAAGACCAGCTGAAAGAAGAAGAAGGCAGCCAGCGGCAGGTTCGCTGGGGCCGCGGCGACGACGTCCGTGCCGTCGAACGCTGGGGCGAAGCCCGACAGGCCCATAAACGCCGACCCCTCTCCGAACATCAGGCCAAAGCCGAGCAAGAAGAAAGAGATCGAGGCGAGTGCAAAGACAAGCACGTTCTTGGCGAGGATATTGACGGCGTTCTTGGCGCGGCAAAAACCGGCCTCGAGCAGCGCAAATCCTGTGTTCATGAAGAAGACAAGGACTGCGCAGAGTAGGACAAAGACTGTATCGAGGTTTGAGATCTCAGACACGACGCATCGCTCCGGTGGTCATGGGGAACGCGGACGCAAGCCCGCACTCCATGACATTAGCCAAGCAATGTTTCGTGGGTGTTTCGCCGTGACGCGTCGCGTCAAAGACAGCGGTCGTGAGCGTGAGCTACGGGGTGCAGTCGCCCCCGTCCCAACCGGTCTCAGCGCAGTCGAGGACCGAGTCGCAGAAGTTGTCGTCGATCCAGCTGGCCGTCGTGCAGCCCCCGTTGCAGTTGGCGACCTGGCCAGCAGGGCAGCACTCGTCGTTGCCGTGCTTGCTGCAGTCGAGGGCGTCATCGCACATCCCGTTGCTGAGCATGCTCGCGGCGAGGCAGCCTGTGCCCCCGCAGCCGGCGACCTCATCGACCGCGCACGCACCGCAGTCGCCACCGTCATCGTCATAGGTCGGGCAACGAAGGTCCACGCCAGCGCCACCGTCGTCGCACACGCCGTCTCCGACGCGGGTTGGGGCAACGCACACGCCGTTGCAGTCATAGGTGTTGGAGGCCACCGGACAGTCGACACAGTCGCCCCCGTCCCAGTTCGTTTGTACGCAGTCGAGCGCGGAGTCGCAGAAGTCGTCGTTGATCCAGCTTGCCGTCGTGCAACCGCCGTTGCAGTTGGCCACCTGGCCAGACGGGCAGCAGTCATTGCCGTCTGCATCGTGCTTGCCGCAGTCGAGCTCCGGGTCACAGATCCCGTTTCCTAGGAGCACGGCTGCCACGCAGCCACCAGCGCAGCCCGGCACTTCACCAGCGGGACAGGGGCTGCAGTCGCCGCCATCGAAGTCGAAGAACGCGCAGTTGAGATCACCGGTCGCGCCAGAGCCATCGTTGCACTGGCCGTCCCCGAGGGCGTCGGCGGGTGCGCACTCGCCCGAGCAGTCGAGGCTCTGGGTGTTCGTACAGCTGGCACCGCAGTCGCCGCCGTCCCAGCCGGTGTCGACGCAGTTGAGCGCGGCGTCGCAGTCGTTGTCACCGATCCAGCTCGCCGTCGTGCAGCCACCGTTGCAGTTGCTCGTCTGGCCTGCCGGGCAGCAGTCGCCGTCGTCCTCGTCGTTCTTGTCGCAGTTCATCGCGTCGTCGCAGACCCCGTCTCCGCGGGTGTCTGGCGCGCAACCTCCGCCGCAGGCAGGGATCTCGCCGGCCGGGCAGGGCGCGCAGTCGCCCATGTCGCCTTGCTCGGCCGGACAGTTGAAGTCCGCGCCACCGCCGGAGCCGTCATGACAGACGCCGTCGCCGAGCAAGAGCGCATCGCGACAGGCACCCGTGCAGTCGTTGACACCGCCGGGGCCGCATGTCGTGCAGGTGCCTGCGTCGAAGTCGAGCGCCACGCAGTTGAGCGCCGTGTCGCAGCCGCTGTCGCCGAGCCAGGCGGCGTTTGTGCAGCCGCCAGTGCAGTTGGCGATCTGGCCCGTCGGGCAGCAGTCGCCGTCATCACCATTGTTCTTGTCGCAGTCGAGTTCGGGGTCGCACACGCCGTTGCCCAAACCCGCCGCCGGCACACAGCCCCCCAGGCAGCTCGAGACTTCGCCTGCCGGGCAGGGCGCGCAGTCGCCGCCGTCGCTGTCGAAGTGCGCGCAGCTAAAGTCCACGCCAGCGAGGCCGTCGTCGCAGGTGCCATCGCCGACCCGCGTCGCGGCGGCGCAGGTCGCGTTGCAGTCACCGATGGTTCCGGCACCGCATGACGCGCAGTCGCCGCCGTCCCAGTCGGTCTCGACGCAGTCGAGCACCGAGTCGCAGATGTTGTCGTCGATCCAGGAAGCTGTCGTGCAGCCTCCGTTGCAGTTAGGTACCTGGCCAGCCGGGCAGCAGTCGCCGCCGTCGAGCTCGTTTTTGTCGCAGAACATGGCGTCGTCGCAGGTGCCGTCGCCAATGGTGTCTGGGGCGCAGCCGCCGTCGCACGCAGGAACTTCACCTGCCGGGCAGGTCACGCAGTCACCGCCATCGTCGACGTGGTCGGCACAGTGGAAGTCCGCGCCCCCCATTGCGCCATCATGGCAGACCCCATCGCCAACGAGCGTGGCGTCTCGGCATGCGCCCGTGCAGTCATTGATGCCGCCAGCACCACACGCCGCGCAGATCCCACCGTCAAAGCCGTGAAGCAAGCAGTTGAGCACGTTGTCGCAGTTCGCGTTTGTCAGCAAAGACACTGGGCTGCAGCCACCGGTGCAGTTGGTGACTTGTCCAGTTGGGCAACAATCACCGCCGTCGTTGTCGTTTTTCGCGCAGTCTAAGCGCGCCTCGCAGATGCCGTCGCCAAGGGCGCTCGCATCAACACAGGTCTCCTCGCCGCAGGCTTTGACCTCGCCGGGAGGGCACGCTGTGCAGTCGCCCCCGTCAAACCCCTGGGCCGCGCAGTTGAGGTCGGGCAGGCCGCCGACTCCAGCATCGCAGCGTGAGTCGCCGAGCTGAGCGGCCTCAGCGCACTCGCCATTGCAGTCGTAGATCCCAGTGATTCCGCACTCAGGCTCACAGTCGCCGCCGTCCCAGCCGGTCTCCGCACAGTCGAGTGCGGAGTCGCAGAACCCGTCGTCGATCCAGCTCTCGGTCGTGCAGCCGCCGTTGCAGTTGGCCACCTGGTTGGCACTACAGCATGTGGGGCAGTCCTCACTGCACGTCGTGCAGGTCTCGGCGCCGTTGCAGACGCCGTCGCCACACTCCGGTGAGAACACTTCACAGTCGGGAAGTGGGACACCGACACATGTCCCACCGACGCACATGTCATCGACCGTGCAGGGGTTGTCGTCGAGGCACGGGCCGGTCATGGGGGTGTGCACGCAGCCCCCTTCGCCGTCGCAGCCATCGGTCGTGCAGTCGTTGTCGTCGTTGCAGTCGAGCTGCTGGCCGAGGCACACGCCGTTGGTGCACTTCTCATCGGTCGTGCATGGGTCGCTATCATTACATGGGGCGGCGTTGAACGATGTCTGGCAGCCTTCACCAGGAACGCAGACTTCATCGGTGCAGGGGTCCTCGTCGCCGCAGTCTGTCGGCTGTCCGCCGGCGCAGCTCCCGCCGAGACAGATCTCGCCGACCGTGCAGGGGTCCGCGTCGTCGCAAGCGTCCCCATCGTCAGACGGCACAAGCAGGCAGAGGCCTGTGCTGGGTTCGCAGCGAGCGCTCAGGCACGTGACAGCATCGAGGACGCCTTCGCAGTCCGCGTCGACCGAGCATCCCGATGGCGTGGTATCAGCCTCCGTGTCGACGCTAGAGCCGCTGTCGACCGCGTCGTCGACGGGCTCGACGTCGCTGTTTCCGTTGCGTACGGCGGTTCCCTCGCAGCCGGCAGCGAGCAAGATCGATACGCAAACAACTCGAAACTGATTGGCGCTCATCGGTCGGTCCTTTGTCCGGTCATATGCTGCCCACGAGCGACCACAGACAACAAGCTTCGTCAGAAGATCGCGAAAGATCGCCCGACGTGACCTATTAGAAAACAACAGGTTACGGCGTTCCTTGTAACCAAATTTGCACTAAATTACGTGAAGCAATCGACAAGACTCGGACTCCCGACTAGCGTCTGGCCCGAATGTGGACTGGGGAACCGGTTTGCAGATCCACGAGCACGCCGGGCACTTTTCGGGCCGGCGGCAACTGACCGACAACATGTAGGGTGCAGGGAACTAGGCCATCGCAGGCGCACGGCGCGTCCGGCCGACCCCACATATTTGAGGAGATCGTCGACATGGGCTGTATGAGGTTCAACAAGCTAATCGCTGCTCTTTTCGCAGCATCATCGCTAGGCGCGATGACTTTCGCTTCCGGCGCTGCACAAGCGCAGACCACGTGTATGGACGACAGCGGATGCGCTGGCGGACAATACTGCGACACGGCTGCAGGAACGTGCGCCGACCTGCCGTGCGGCGGCTACATCCGCCAGGGCAACTTTGTTGCGGCCTATGACGGGCACGAGAGCCAAGGCGACCTCGCCGACTACTACACCAACAACGCCGGTGTTCCCGGTGTTGCCGATGGCGTCACCACGATCGGACTGCACATCGACACGGCCGGCGCCCTCGGCTTCGTCCTTGTCAATGACGCGCCGATGAACTCCGCGCCCATTGCTGGCCGCGCAGCGAAGTGGACGGTCACCGGCCTAGCTGGCGGCACCATCGTGGTGCAGGACGACAGCACCATGACCGACCCGCGCGACACCTACGACCTCGCCGGTGGCTTGTTCACTTGGGTGTGGGGTCCGTGCTGCACCGACGGCATGGCGGTCACGGTTGCAGCCGACTACTGCATCACGGTCACCGCGGGTGACCTGGTCGGCATCACTGGGCTCCAGTACATCGACGAAGCGGGCGCTGCAGTTGCGCTGCCGAGCGCGACCGACACGGTCACGATCTGCATCAACGACATTTGCCCGACCTGCGTTGACGGCATCCAGAACCAGGACGAGACGGACATCGACTGTGGTGGCGCAACCTGCCCGGCGTGCCCCGAGTGCACCATGGACAGCATGTGCGACGACGGCAACGCCTGCACCGACGACAGCTGCGACACGGTGGCTGGCGTGTGTGTTGCAACCCCGAACACGGCGCCCTGCGACGATGCCGACGCCTGCACGACTGGCGATGTCTGCGCCGCTGGTGTGTGCACCCCAGGTGCCGGCGCGCTGGTCTGCGACGACAGCAACGTCTGCACCGACGACACCTGTGACTCGGCCACGGGTTGCGTGTTCACGATGAACGCGGAGCCGTGCGACGACGGTGATGCTTGCACCGAGGGCGATGTCTGCGCCGCCGGCGCCTGCACTGCTGGCCCCGATGAGCTGGTCTGCGACGACACCAACGCCTGCACCGACGATACCTGCGACGCAGCGACCGGCTGCGTGTTCACGCCCAACGCCGAGCCTTGCGACGACGGAAGCGCCTGCACAACGGGCGACATCTGCGAGGAAGGTGCTTGCGCGCCTGGGGCCGCGGTCGTCTGTGATGACAGCAACCCTTGCACGACCGACTCCTGCGATGACGCCACCGGTTGCACCGCAGTCAACAACACCGACGCCTGCGACGATGGCGACCCCTGCACGGCTGGCGATGTCTGCCTCGACGGTGCCTGCTCCGCCGGCCCCGACCAGACGGACTGCGACGACAACGACCCCTGCACGATCGACTCGTGCGACGCCGTCGCCGGCTGCGAGAACACGGCCTGTGTCGGCGCGGACTGCCCGCTTGGTTGCGTCGACCCGACGTGCGACGACGGCATCATGAACCAAGATGAGACCGGCGTGGACTGCGGTGGCGCGATCTGCGACGCCTGCCCCGAGACCTGCACCGACGGCGTCATGAACCAGGACGAGACCGGCGTTGACTGCGGCGGCGTTTGCCCGGCCTGCGAGACGTGCGACGACGGCATCATGAACCAAGATGAGACCGGCGTGGACTGCGGTGGCGATATCTGCGACGCGTGCCCGACGTGCGATGATGGCATGATGAACCAGGACGAGACGGGTGTTGACTGCGGCGGCGCAACCTGCCCGGCTTGCCCGACCTGCGACGACGGCATCCAAAACCAGGACGAGACCGGCATTGATTGCGGCGGCGCCATCTGCGACGCCTGCCCGACCGGCACCTGCACCGTCGACGGCGACTGCGCTGCTGGTGAGTTCTGCAACACCGACACCGGCGCGTGCACCGAGCTTCCCTGCGGTCCCTACATCCGCCAGGGTAACTTCGTGGCGCCCTACGAGGGCTACGAGAGCGGCGGCACCGTCGCTGAGTGGTACGACAACTCGGCGCCTGGCAACAGCAGCATCGCGGGCCTCGCTGCCGACACGACCACCGTTGCGATCCACATCGACGCAGCGACCGGCGCACTCGCGTATGTCTTCGTCAACGACGCCCCCGCGAACGGCGGCGACGCGGACGCGGCCGAGTGGAACATCACCGGCCTCGCCGCTGGCACGCTCGTCATCGCTGACGATCCGACCGCGGTCGACGCGCGCGACACCTACGACCTTGCAGGTGGCGTGTTCACCTG
>CALHXW010000182.1 GCA_938040325.1 uncultured bacterium
GCATCGTCGACTCCGGGTGAGCGAAGCGAATGCACCGGCGCTGGTGGCGAGGGCATCGCGGAAGCCGCAGCCGGAAAGAGCGCTTGTTTTGGGGCTAGTGGTGCGCACCACGAAGTCATCGACAATGGCATTTCCCGAACGGTGTTAGAGGTCGCGCCGAGCCCGCTTCGCCGGTTCATCGATGCCGACGATAACCGCACGAATCGTGCGGAGAGCAATCGGTCCAACGACGCGGGAGTCCTCCGAGCCATCTCTAAAGTCGCCAACCACGTAGACGTGGCCCTCAGGGACCGTCGCCTCGCTGTGCACGAAGAGTCGCGTCGGCATCTGGAAGCGCTTGTCGGCTGCCTGGAACGCAGACCAAGTGCGTCCGCCGGCGCTCTCCGTCGTGCAGTTCAGCGCCACGTCGTAGCGCTTGTCGCGCTCAACCTTTAGAGAGCTTGCTTGGCAGGCCCCTGTGGTCAAGCTCTTGCCGTTGACCAGGATGCCCTCGCGGCTGGCTTGGACGGTGTCACCAGCGACCGCCACCACGCGGTGAATGAACGAGCCAGGCTCGCCGCGCCGCAAGTGGTCGTACACGACGATCTGACCGACCGTCGGTCCGGCCTTCGGCACCGACGTCGCGCGCAACTCGTCGCCTTCGAGCAAGGTCGGCGCCATCGAGTGACTGACAACGCCGAACCCGTCCTTGCCCTGGCAGGCAGCCGCCATCAGGCACACGGCGCCGATGGTCGCCAGGCGACGGCAGGCGCGGCCGAGCCAGGGGCGATTGCTTCCGCGTATCATGTCGGTCGAGGCGTTCGTCATAGGTGCCGTTGACCACCACATGGACACGTCGTCAACCCTCGCGCGCTATTCCTGTCGTCAAGAGCCACCGGGTCGACTATGCTCCGCGACGGAGGCACCTCGGTCCTGGTGGGCCGCCCGGTCTTCAAAACCGCTGTGGGGCGTCGATAGGCGTCCTAGGGGGGTTCGATTCCCCTGTGCCTCCGCCAATCCTTTCCCTCGAGCGCTGTCATCCGGAAGCCTCCCCACCAACCGAAGCGTCGACGGGCTGCGACAAACCTCGGAGGCGCCGTTCGCTACCAAGGCGAACCGCGCTTTCGCTCGGCCCTGATGGAGGCTCTCGTGCCACCGCGGGGGGCCGACCCTCGGGCACTCACCCACGGCGTCCACCCGTGGCCAGCCCGCATGCACCCCCACACCGCCAAGACGTTGTTGGCCGTTGCCAACCCAGGCGCGGTCGCGGATCCGTTCATGGGCGGCGGGACCGTGATGGTTGAGGCTCGACTGGCGTCACGGCGTGCGTTTGGCTCCGACCTGAACCCGTTGGCGCAGCATGTGGCATGGGCGCGCACCCGGGTCGTGAACGCTGGCTGGGTTGCGCGGCTCAATGACGCGGCCGGCGAAGTCGTCCTCGGCGCGCGCAAGATCCGTTCGACGCGCAAGGTCCCAAAGCCGCTGGTCGCTCACCACGGGGACTGGTTCGATCCCCCGGCACTGGCAACCGTCTGGGCCATCTCCGCGTCAATTGGGACCGAGCTGTCGCCGATCGGCCGCATGCTACGCCTCGCTCTGTCGTCGATCGCGGTGAAAGTGAGTCGCCAAGCGTCCGACTCGATCCCCAAGATCGACCGAGATCACCAGTGGGTCGCCGCACGCGCTGTTGAGCGCCGCTTTACGGCACGCGTCGCCGAGATTGGCCGTTCCCTGCTTCAGTTTGAGCGAGTGGCGAGCGACACCCCCGAGCCGCACTTCGCACAGCGCGACGCCCGCATTCGGCCGCCAGAGGCGGTCGACCTCGCGGCCGTCATCACGTCACCGCCATACCCCGGTGTCTACGACTATGCCGCCCATCACGCGCGTCGCTACTGGCTGTGGCCTGGCGCTAGCCGCCCCGAGCGTGGCGAGATCGGCTCGCGACGCGACGCAAAGCGCAAAGGCGGGGCCAACCTCCGCTTTGCCTACCGTGACTCGATGGAGGCGCTGCTCACCGCTTGGCTCGAAGGGCTCGCCCCCGAGGGGTTCTGCGCGCTGGTCATTGGCGACGGACAAACCGCCACTGGCCCGGTTCCTGTGATCCCGCTCCTCGAGCAGGCCGCAACGGCCGCAAAGGCGAACATCGTTGGGGTCGCGAGTCAGCCTCGACGCCAGTACGGTCCCGGTGGGAACGTCAAGCGTGGTGCTCAAAAGTTCGAGCACATCGTCGTGATCCAGCCACAATGAGCGCGCAAGAGAAGCCCCCGTGGTCGAGCGCTGAGACGCCTCTGGCGACGCTGGACGAAGCGCTGGTCGCGTTCAACCGCGCGCGGGATTGGGAGCAGTTTCACGCGCCGAAAGATCTTGCGATGCAGCTCTCCGTCGAAGCCGCCGAAGTCTTGGAGCTCTTTTTGTGGAAAGAGCGCGATGGTGTGCCGAGTCGTGAGCGGCTGACCGACGAGCTTGGGGACGTGCTCATCACGCTCTCGAACCTTGCGCGCAGGGTCGGGATCGACCCGCTCGCCGCCGCACAGCAAAAGCTTGCCAAGAATGCCCTTCGCTATCCGGTCGCGCTCGCCCATGGCCGCGCCGATAAGTACGACGCCCTCCATGAGCCGGTCGGCGAAGCGGACGACGCCGCGAGCGACTAGCACTAGCCCCAAAACAAGCGCTCCTTACGGCTGCGGCTTTGGCGATGCACTTGCCGCCGGTGCGCTCGCTCCGCTCACCCGGACTCGACGATGCTCACAGGGCCTTGATCCAGCGGACCCCCGCTGGCAAACGCATTGTCTTCGCCTCGCTCGAAACGAGCGCTGGATCTGGGACTAGCGCGAGCCCACCGAAAAGTGCGTGACGGCCAGTGGCGGGCGCGCCACGATGCATGGATGAACCTCAACGATCTACTCCCGGTACGCGAGGCGACGGCCCGAGCCATCGCTGCGGCGACGACGCTCAATACGTCAAACGGAGACCGGACACGCACGGTCGGCCTCTGGGACGCTTCCGGCTACGTGCTGGCCGAAGACGTCACGGCCGACCGCGACCAGCCGCCCTTCGTGAAGTCGATGATGGATGGCTTTGCGTTTCGCCACTCCGACGCAGCGACGCAAGGCAGCGCCACGCGGCTTGTCGTCGTCGGTGAGTCAGCGGCTGGTCGACCGTATGAAGGACCGTCGGTCGGTCCAGGCGAAGCCGTCGCGATCATGACCGGTGCGCCGCTTCCCGACGGCACCGACTCGGTTCACATGGTCGAGCGAACGACGCGCGAAGGCGGCAGCGTCGTGCTGCACGGTGCGGACGGTGAGCGCCTCGGAAACAACGTCTCGCAGCCAGGCTCAAACGTCACGACAGGTGACGTTGTTGTGGAGCGAGGCCGCGTGATCGAGAGCTTGACCGCTGGCGTCATCGCCTCTGTCGGCCGCTCCAAGATCGACGTGTTTCAGCGCCCCAGAGTCACCGTCATGACGACGGGCGATGAGCTCGTCTCCCTTGAGCAGGCGCCTGGACCTCATCAAATCCGCGACAGCAATCGGCGTACGCTCTTTGCGCTTCTCGAGCGAGAGTGGTGTCGTGTCGTGGACGGCGGGATCGTCGAAGACACCGAAACGGCGCTCCGCGCGGCCGTTCGCGATGGACTCAAGAGCGATGTGCTCGTGCTCTCAGGAGGCGTCTCAGCCGGGGTCTACGACCTCGTTGCGGATGCGCTTCGGGAGGAGGGCGTCGAGATTGCGTTTCATGGTGTTCGCATGAAGCCGGGCAAGCCGATGCTGATGGGCACCCACCCAGGCGGGCTTGTGTTCGGGCTTCCAGGAAACCCTGTCTCAACCTACGTGACCGCGCTGATGGTGATGGTCCCGGCGCTGCGTGTGCTCGGGCGGCGGCCTTCCGCGGTTCCGTGGACCGCTCAGGCACGCCTAAAACGTCCACTGCGCGCCACGCGGGGACGGGCGGTGTTTGAGCCGGCGACGGTCGTGGTAGGGCAAACGGGCGAGCTTGAGGTCGAAGGACTCAGATGGCGCGGGAGCTCTGACCAGACGAGCTACGCACGCGCAAACGCCCTCATCTGGCGTGAAGCCGCAGCTGAAGCCGCGCAAGCTGGCGAGCAGGTCACCGTGGTCCTGCCGCAGCCATTTGCCTCATGGTAGTGGCACCAAGGCGCCGCGTTGCGCTGGCGACGTGTTCGCCTTTTCCACCAGTCGAGGACGACGAGGAGCCGCTCCGGCAAGGGCTCCGGGAGCTCGGCGTGGACGTTGCCGACGTGGCATGGGACGCGACCGGTGTCGACTGGTCGACGTTTGACGCGGTGTTGTTACGAACGACCTGGGACTATCAAGACAAGGCTGCAGCGTTTCGCGCGTGGCTCGACACGACGGGGAGGGCGACGCGCCTCTTCCACGGCTCACGGACAGTCGAGTGGAACATCGACAAGCGCTACTTGGCGTCGCTTGCAGCTCACGGCGTCGCGATCGCACCGAGCGTCTTCATGAACGCTAGCTCATCAAGTACCGACCTGCGTCGAGTCGCCGCCGACCGAGGCTGGGAGCGCGGCTTCGTCAAACCGACGGTCGGTGCCAACGCGAGCCTGACGGCCCGCTTCAGCCTCGCGGACGCCGGCCAGGTCGCAGCCGCCCAGGCGCTGGTCGATGCGCATGTCCAGCAGGTCGGGTTCATCGTCCAGCCCTACCTCGACGCCGTCGAGACCGCCGGCGAACGCTCGCTCATCTTCATTGACGGAGCCTACTCTCACGGCGTGCGAAAAGTGCCCGCCAAGGGGGACTACCGCGTCCAGGAAGACTGGGGCGCGACCGACGCCCCCTACACGCCGGGGCCACAGGACCGCGCGGTCGCAGAGCAAGCCATCGCGGCTGGAGAGGCTTTGACGGCGTCGAGGTTTCTCTACGCACGTGTGGACTTGCTGGACCATGGCTCAACGCCGGTTCTCAACGAGCTGGAGGTGATTGAGCCAACCCTCTTCTTTAAGCACCACCGACCCGCAGGGCGCGCGCTTGCAGCCGCGCTCGTTGCACGGCTTTAGCGACGGCGTCATAGGTCGGGCGCTGCACGCTCTTCGCCGTGCTGAACAAAAGTACCGGGGTTGATGCAGCGAACCCGCAATCCCTGTGGTAGGACCACTGTGGGAGGCATCGATGAGCGAAGGCTATAGCGAGTCACAGATCAAGGTCCTTGAAGGGCTCGAGGCGGTTCGCCTGCGTCCGGGGATGTACATCGGCTCGACGGGGCCGCGGGGGCTCCACCACCTGATCGACGAGATCGTCGACAACGCGGTGGACGAAGCGCTCGCTGGCTTCTGCGTTGCCATCAACGTGACCATCGAACGCGACGGGTTCGTAACGGTCGAAGACGATGGACGCGGCATCCCGGTCGGCATCCACCCCGACGCAGGGATACCGACGCCTCAGGTCGTGTTCACCAAGCTTCACGCCGGCGGCAAGTTCGGCGGCGCAGGCTATAAAGTCTCGGGCGGCCTCCATGGCGTTGGCGCGAGCGTCGTCAACGCACTCAGCGACTGGCTGGAAGTCGAGATTTGGCGCGACGGCCAGGGCTACAAGCAACGCTATGAGCGCGGGACGCCGATCACGGGACTTGAGCCGACGGGTCCAAGCCGAAAGCGCGGCACCCGTGTTCGGTTCATGCCCGACGCAACCATCTTTCAGACCATCACATTCAACGTTGAGTCGGTCGCGGGCCGCCTGCGCGAGCTTGCGTTTCTGAACCCAGGGCTCGCCATCCGGCTACGCGACAAGCGGCCGCCGCCGAAGCTGCCGGACGGCGAGACGGCTGAGCCCTACGACACGACGTTCGACCATCCAGGCGGGGTTGCCGACTTCGTCGCCTACATGAACGAGGTCCATGACACGCTCCATGCGCCTGTGCAGTTCGTGGGCGAAGCCTCAGGCATGGAGGTGGAGGTCGCGCTTCAATACAACGACGGCTACGCAGAGACGCTGTCGTCGTTTGTAAACTGCATTCGGACCGGCGAGGGCGGTCAGCACGAGACAGGTTTCAAGTTCGCTCACACCCGCGTGATGAACGATTACGCGCGCAAGTCCGGGCTCTACAAAAAGAAAGACAACCTCACCGGCAACGATCTTCGCGAAGGCATGGTGGCGGTGATCCACGTGCGCATGCAGGGCGCAGAGTTTGAGGGGCAGACAAAGACGAAGCTTGGAAACCCAGAGGTCCGCGGCGTGGTCGAAGAGATCACAGCGCTTCATCTGCAGGCTTGGCTTGACGAAAACCCGAAGATCGCGCGGGTGATGATCGAAAAGGCCGCGCGTGCGTCCCATGCGCGCAAGGCCGCACAGAAGGCCAAGAAGGCTGCTCGCACGGGGAAGAGCAGCCGCACGCGGACGTCGCTTGAGGGCAAGCTCACGCGTTGCTCGTCGAAGGACAGCTCGGAGACAGAGCTCTTCATCGTCGAGGGTGACTCTGCGGGTGGTAGCGCCAAGCAGGGCAGAGACCGCGTCTTTCAGGCGATCTTGCCGGTCAAGGGCAAGCCGCTCAACACCGAGAAGGCGACGCTGGCGAAGGTGCTCGGCAACAAGGAGATCTTGAGCGTTGTGCAAGCCGTTGGGGCGGGCATCGGCGCTGACTTCGAGCTGTCGGTGGCGAACTACGCTCGGATCATCATCTTGGCCGACGCTGACGATGATGGTGCTCACATCCGCTGCCTGCTGTTGACGTTCTTCTACCGGTTCATGAAGCCGCTCTTGGCGGAAGGGCGCGTCTTTATTGCGCAGCCGCCACTCTTCAAGCTGGAGCGGAAAGTCAAAGGCAAGACCGAAGAGATCTACGCCTGGACAGACGCGGAGCTGAAGAAGGCGGCTGCCAAGTGGGCCAAGAGCAAGACCGTCATCCAACGCTACAAGGGACTGGGTGAGATGGACCCGAAGCAGCTGTGGGACACAACGATGAACCCCGCGACGCGCACCCTCGTGAGGGTCACGCTTGGTGATGCCGCCGGTGCCGAGCGCCAAGTCAAGACGTTGATGGGCAACAAGTCTGAGCCGCGCAAGCGCTGGATCTCGGAGCACGTCCAGTTTGGCGACGACAACGCGCGGTCGCAGACGGTCGACGGCACAGGAGTGGAGCGGCCCATAGCTGGAGCCTCTGCATGAGCGATAACGTCGGCAAGATTGATGAGGTCCCGTTTCAGGATGAGCTTGGCGAGGCGTTTGCGCGCTACGCAGAGAAGATCATCCTCGACCGGGCAATCCCGGATGTCCGCGACGGGCTCAAGCCGGTGCACCGGCGGATCATCTATGCGATGTACGAGTCGAAAAACACCGCCGATAAGCCGTACCGGAAGTCAGCGAAGACGGTCGGTGACGTCATGGGGAACTATCACCCTCACGGCGACTCCTCGATCTATGACGCCCTCGTTCGTCTCGCTCAGCCTTGGAAGATGCGCTACCCGCTGATCGACGGCCACGGCAACTTCGGTTCGATGGACGACGACCCAGCCGCGGCCATGCGCTACACCGAGGCACGCTTGGCGCCGATTGCCGTCGAGCTGATGACCGACATCGATAAGAACACGGTCCCATGGCGGCCGAACTTCGATGAGAAGACGCTCGAACCGGTGGTGCTGCCGGCCGGCTTCCTCAACCTGCTCATCAACGGGTCGTCGGGCGTGTCGGCCGGCTTTGCCACCAACATTCCAAGCCACAACCTTGGCGAAGTGATCGACGCTGCGTTGGCCGTTATGAAGCGGCCGAGTATCGGTGTCGATGCGCTGCTTGAGTACGTGCCGGGCCCGGACTTCGCCACCGGCGGCATCTTGATGGGTCGCGACGGGATCAAGAGCGCCTATGAGACCGGCAAGGGCAAGGTTGTCCTCCGGGGACGCCACCACATCGAACCGCTCAAGGGCGGCAAGTCGCTGATCGTGTTCACCGAGATTCCGTTCCAGGTCGTCAAGTCCGACCTTGTACGACAGATGGATGCACTGCGGCTAGAGCGAGCTGTGCAGGGCATCGTTGACGTCCGAGACGAGACCGATCGGGAGGGCCTGAGGCTTGTGGTCGAGCTCGCCGCCCGTGCAGACGTGGACGGCGTGCTCGCCTACCTGATGAAGAAGACCGACATTCAGGTCAACTTCCACATCAACATGGTCACGATCAGCCGCAACACGCCTGTGTTGCTCGGCCTCAAGCCGATCCTTGAGGCGTTCATCGACCACCGGCGGACCGTCGTACGGCGCCGAAGCCTCCACGATGTTGAGCGCGCCGAGAAGCGGCTCCATGAGGTCGAAGGCCTCATCAGGGCGCTCGACGTCCTCGATGAGATCATCGCTCGAATTCGGCGCAGCAAAGACCGCGCGGAGGCACGCTCGAGCTTGATGGAGATGGACTTTAGCGAGCAGCAGGCCAACGCCATCTTGGACCTGCGGCTCGTCCGCCTTTGCAACCTCGAGATCCTGCAGCTCACCGAGGAAGCGAGCACACTCGCAAGCCTCATTGCCGATCTGCGCAAGATTCTCGATGATCCCAAGCACTGCGACAAGATCGTCGCCAATGAGCTCAAGCGCATCAAGAAGCTCTACGACGACCCGCGACGCACGACTCTTGAGGACGAGGTCGCTAAGCTCGACATCGACGTGAAGGTGACCGTCAAGGACGTGGAAGCCGTGGTCGGCGTCACGCGTCAGGGCTGGATCAAGTGGTCGTCCATGGCGTCGTTTGTGGCGACTGGAGGGACACGAAAGTCGAGCGGCGTGAGGCCAGGCGACCGGATGCAGACGCTGGTTGAGACGCGCACGGTCCATCGCGTGCTGGTCTTTGCGTCCGATGGCATGTGCTATCCGCTGCCCGTTCACCAGATCCCGGAGTCGAAGTGGGGCGAGGTTGGCACGTCGCTGGTCAACGTCTGTGGCATCGACAGCGCGGAGAAGTTCGTGGACTTGATCGCGACGGAGACGTTCAGCGACGACCAGTTCCTCATCTTCGTGACAGCTCAGGGCGCCGTCAAAGCCACAAAGCTCTCGGAGTTCGACAGCCGCAGGTCGGCAGGCATCGCGGCGATGGGCCTCGCAGACGGGGACCGCCTGGCGCGCGTGATCCTCGGCGAACGCAAGGGTGAGATGCTCTTGCTGTCGCACTACGGGCAAGGGATCCGCTTTGGCCTCGACGAGATCAGCGTCCAGGGTCGCTCAGCCAAGGGCGTCCGGGGGATGCGAGTGAACCCGCGCGACAGCATCCGTGATGTGGCAACGATCGGCGAGGGCAGCCATCCACAGGTCGCTATCTTTACGCGCAGCGGTCGCGCCAAGCTGACCCCGTATGAGCAGTTCCCGAAGCAGCGCCGAGGCGGCAAGGGTGTTCGGATGATCATCTCGAGGGTCAAAAACCGTCACGAGTGCGTCGCTTTTGGGCTCACCGACAACCGAGGGGACGGGTTCGAGGTCGTCGACTCCAACGGCACCGAGCACTACGTAGAGTCGGCAAAGATTCCTGTGACCCGACGCGACGGGAACGCATGGAACGTGGTGCCGCTCGCGGACGGTGCGCTCGTCACGATCGTCGAGCATGTGCCGCCGACCCCGCCGGCGGAAGCGACCGAGCAAGGCGCCGCAGAGGCCAAGGGCACGTCCAAGGCGGACTAGAGTGCCCCGCGTTGAGGGTTCCTCTTGGTCGCTGCCCCAGCGTCACACCTCACGCGCGTCCGAAAGACCGCATTGGCCGGCGCCGCGGCTAGAGCGCCGGCTCTGGCGTCGTCGACAATCACCCAGGACTCAGGCGTCGCCTTCGCTCAGTCAGGCCATGGGCCGAGGAAGGGTGGGGTCCGAAAGGATGCTTCGGGCACCCGCCGCGGTGGAGGGCCTGTGATCGCCGGGCTTGGGGTGGACTCGCGCTCTCTGGTGAGCCGGCGAGCAAGGTCGGCAAACCCTGTCCGCAGAGCCGCCAGCGTGCTCGGTCCGAAGAGCGTGTACGCCGCCTCGTAGTGCTGTACTTGGTACTCTTCGTAGGTGGTCAGATACCCCACGTAAGCATTGGCGTAGGTCGAGACGACGATGTGGGTCACGCCGTGGGGTGCCAGCGTGTCTCGGAGCGTCGACCGAAGCCGCCGACCGGCGGTCGTTGTGAGCTCAAAGGGGGTGCTTGCGATGACCAGGGGCCCGACGCGAAGGAGCTGCAGCGGCAAGCGCTGAGGCACCCACGGTTCATCCGCGATGTCGCCTGCGCGCAGGCGCTTGCGGATCCAGCCGAAGACCGGATCGATCGCAGGGATGTTTCCCTTACGCAGCGACACCAGGTTGGCGAACTTGCCGTCCAGCCCCCGGCCGAGCTCGACGAGCGGAAACTTCGGATCCGTCGGCGTCCCCTTGCGCAGGCGATTGAGTCGGCCCTTTGTGCCGTTGACGAGCTTGGTGAGCCAAGGCGTCTTGAGCAGTGGGCCAGGGCCCTCTGCGGTGCCGGCCGCCATGGTCAGACCAAGCACTGCCGAGGTGGTGCGGTGCGGCCTGCCGTCGTGGGTGTAGGCGGCGTCGGCCGGTGCGTCGGCAAAGTCGATGTAGGATGTGGCGACCGAGAGCGGGACAGTTTCTGCAGCCGCTGTGGGTGCGTGCTCGAGCAGGCGCCTTGCATGTCGCGCCTGGGTGTCGGCCGCAAACTCGGCCGTCTCGTAGTCGTCGTCGTACCGACCGACCATAAACCCTCGACGCTTGTCGGGACGGTGGTTGTGGGTGACGTCGCCTGCACACTCTTGGGCAAAGAGGGCATGAATCCCCGACGCCTCGAGCTTCATCGCGGCGAGACCCTTGTGGTCAGGGTGGATCGCAGGCCGGTCGGAGTGCACGCAGGTGCCGTGAAGACCGAACCAGGTGAGAATACCGCGGGGGTCGCCGGTCGAAGCGTCGTCGACCACCAGGCCCGTCATCGACTGGTCGCAGGCAAGCGCTCGGTCTTCGAAGCTGACCGCCGTGTTCTCCGGGTTCTTGTTGTAGGCATGCCACGACCGGTTGAACGCCAGCCCGTCGGAGGCCGGCACATCGACCGAACCGACCCTTAGTTTGCTCGGGTGCCGGGCCGACCACGCGTCGACGAGCGACTGGGTGATGCGGTCGCACAGCGCATCGAACACATGCGCGGAGTACCCAGGGCTGCTGAGGTTGATGAGGAAGTGGTGACCGTAGCCGCTTGGTCCGCAGTGGGTGTGGGTTGCGACAATGGCGGTGTTGGCAGCCGTCAGCCCGGTCTCCGGATGGTCCGAGACCAAGCGATCGGTCACCGCCAGCCACAGGCCTTGGCTGACGACCAGTAGGTCGACGACGCAAAACCCGATGACCGACTCGCCGTCGACGAAGACACTGCTTCGAGCGGCAAGAGGGGTGTGCACAGACTCGGCGCGGTGCGTACGGATCCCCCAGCCCATGAGGCCAATGCCGGGCTCGAAGACAGTGATGTCGGTTGTGTTGAATCCTACATGGAGCATGTCACGCAACGTGACGATAGGTGACCGAGCCGTCAACGTCGAAGCGCGGTCGTCGCCGCGAAGCTGGCCCCGCGTCGTCATCGTCGTTGTCGAGCCACAGGGAGCACCGCGCTGTGCTGCATGCGTTTGACGCCGACGCCGGGACTTGCACTCTCCGCGAACGCTTTGAGAGCGCCGCCTCGACCAGCCAGGCGGCAACGATTCGGGCAACGCGTGCTAGACCTCTGCGACAGAAGTTCTGATGGTTCGGATCGCGTCGTATTGGCGTGCGGCCAAGGAACGAGGACCGAGCCTATCGGGATACTTCTGTCGCGGAGGTCTAGTCATCGAACGGCGCGAACTCGTCGGTCTCGGACGGGGACATCGCGAACGGCTCGATCGTCTCGCGGGTCAGCGACATCTCGTAGAGCTCGCCGCTGGCATTGCGGAGCCTCAGGTCGACGTCTGTGCCCTCTTCGCCGCGCATCATGCTGAACGCCTCGGTCAGCGGCAGGCTCGACAGGTGCGTGTCATCGACGGTCACAATGACGTCGCCTGCGACGGCTCCGGCTAGGCTCAACGGTTCGTTCGGTCCGAGGTCCGTGATCACCACGCCCGTTTCGTGCGGCAGCATCGACCCGCCGATCCCGCCGAAGGGCCGGTCCATGGTCGGCGCGACCGCCTCGCTGACGGTTCGTGCCACGAGCTCGCCGAGATCGGTGGTCACCCCAGGCCCAACCGCGATGTTCCGCCGCTCGACGTTGAGGTACTTGGTCGTGCCACGGCTCTGGAGCATCACGGACGCGCGCGCAGTCATTCCGGCAGTGATCTCGAGCTCGAAGTAGCCATCCTCGTCGGTCGGCGAGCTGTGGCCAGCGCTGTACGCGCCGTCGGCGAAGCTTGTGCTGACGATGGGGCTGAACCCGCTCAGCGGCTCGCCGTCGCTGTCGACGACTCGGCCAATCACGCGCGCCGGCTGGTCGCTGACGTTGGGGCCACATGGCATCTTGATGTGGTCACCAGGATTGAGGAGCACCTCGCCGCACATCACGTCACCGTCGGGCCCGGAGAGCGTCACGGAGTACTTGAAGGGGCCGCGCAGCAAGATGGCGGCGTTGGCACGGGCACCTTCAACCACAATGTGCCGGTCGTCATCAGCGTCGCGACCGGACGCATCCAAGGCCTGGTCCAGTTCATCCGCAGCGGCTGGTGTCGGCTCTTCGTACCCAGGGCGAGACCGCTTCATCGCGTTCTCAAACGCTCGATCAAGCGAGTGCCCGCGACGCAGATCGTTGGCGAGTGAGCCCATGACCATCACCATCTCGGGCGCATCGTCGATGGCCTTGCGTGCCGCTGCACGAAACATCTCATCGTCGCTTCCGAACTCGTGATCGCCGCCAAGCTCGGCAATGACGAGGTCCAACATGTCTGGCATCGCAGTTGTCATGACCCGCATCATCTGTGCGAGGCTCTCGACGGGCTGTCGGTCGTCGAAGTGCTTCACCGCCGCGACGAAGTGCTGAAACATCGGGTCATCGAACTGCGACTGGTGGCTTGGCGACGTCAGCTCTTCGCGCAACTCTGGAGTGGGCTCACTCAGCTCCCCGTCACCGCCGAAAAACATCGGGTCGGTGCAGGTGACTCGGACGGCTCCGTCGACCCCCTCATCGGTGACCACCGTGATCTTGCCGCTCGGCTCAAGCACGAGGTTCACTTCGCGCCGAGCACGCTCAGAGGAGGGCAGGCGGGCGTCTGCGATACCACGCCAACCGCCGTTCGCGCTGATCAAGACCGCAGCTCTCGGGGCTGACTCGAACCGAAAGGCGCCGTCGGCGTCGGTGACTGTCGTCCAGGTCGCGCCCGCTTGGTGCCTCTGCATCGTCATTCGCACGCCGCGGGCCGGTGCGCCCCGGAGGTCGAGCACCCAGCCAACCACGTCGCGTGTGTCTCCCAGCAGGATGTCGTGGACGCGCTCTTCTCCTGGAGCCAGCTGTGCAAGTTGCCGCTCGTCATAGCTCTCGTCGCTTCCGTCGACCACGCGAAGGCTGACGCCCTCCAGCTCTGGGTCGATCAAACGAAAGCCGCCACGCTGGTCGGTGATCGTCTCGTCGAGCACGAGCTCATCGGCGCCAACGAGCGCAACGATCGCGTCCTGGACGACGGTGCCGTCTGCGCTCAACACACGGCCAGAGACGGTCGCTGAAGCACATGCGGAGAGCTCAACATCGGAGGCCTCAGCCGCGATCTCGAACCAGTCGCTGATGTACGCGTTGATGGCAACGCGCGCCCTTGCCGGCCCTGCGCCAACCGCGATCGTCGTTCGACCGGCGACATCGGTCAGGCCGCGGCGGACCGTGCCGTCCTGATGAACGCTGACAGTGCCGTCAGCCAGCCGATCGCCACGGCACCCCACAACCTTCACCGCAAGCGTCCGTGCCGGCACCAGTGGTGTGGCGGCGGTCGGGGCCGGGGTGGCTGCAAGCTGCCGAAGGTCCGTGGTGGTTCCGTGTGTGGTCACGTCGTCGCTGCCGCTTGTGAGCAGGACGACTGCCGCCACCAGTGCTGCGCCCAACAGGATTGCCCTCATCGATCACCTCCGACCGTGCCCGCTACCCAGCAGTGAGACGCGCGAGCGCCCCAGAAGTTTCCAGCGGGCTGCAATTACTTGAACACGTGGCAGGCTCGACCGGGGCGACGTGGCGCCTCTTTGGCTGTAACGCGCCGCGTTTGCGAGGGGTTAGCCTGGATCGCATGGCACGTCGTCGCTGGACAATGCAGGACCTCGTGCCATCTCTGACAACCTGCAGGCGAACCTCTGCGGCGCCTTAGGCCAATCTTGGCGCCGCGGCAGGTTCGAGGCAGCGTGCTTGCGGGTCGATGCCGGTGGTTGGTTCGTCAGGATCGTGCAGGGCTGGCGGGTCAGTTCAAGCGCGAGGAACCCGAGAAGCTCGTTGGACGCCGG
>CALHXW010000183.1 GCA_938040325.1 uncultured bacterium
TGTAGCGCGCGGACGTCGTCCGGGACTGACCTTGGAACCTCAGCAGACCAATGGTCCGAGTGACGGCGCGAATCCCGCCCAAGAAGGAACCATCGGCCACGATGGGCCGGTCTGAGCCCCCTCCCTTGACCGCCTCGCGAAGGTTGTCATGCAGGTCTCCAGCGCGGCCCATCAGCTGCTCGGCCGGGTAGGGGTCGAGCGCGCCGACCAGCCGGGACTTGATAGGCTGGAGGTTGAGCAAGTCGTTCGTCTTGACGGCCACGAACGTGACGATGTTGCCGCGGTTGAGGAAGCGCTGGGCCACCGCCAGGTTGATGAGCGCAATCTTGGCGTCGTGCTCGTGAAAGCCCGCGCTGAACGTCCCGACCACTCGGAAGTGGGCGCTCGACGGCAACATGCCGTAAGGCCCAAGCATCTTGTTGTCGATGCCGCGCAGCGGCGTCACGAGCGTGATCTCGTCACCAACGTCGGCTTTGAGGCGCTTGCCCAGCTCCGAACCGAGCACGATGCCAGGCAAGTCCGTCTTAAGCGGCATGAAGTCGGTGAACTCGCCTGGCGATGTGGTCGGTCCAACAGGCTGGCCCTTGAGGTCGACCGTCGTCAACGACCCGCCCGCGCTACGGGCGTCTAGCACTCGAAGCCGAGCTTCTCGCTCAGGTAGCGCGACGCGGCGCTCGTCCCGCATCATCAACGACGCGTTCGGCTCCGCCGGGTCCGCGCCCAGCACGACCGTCACGAGGGTGCCCTCGTCGAGGTTGAGCTGCTCGCCGGTCGCGCCCAGCTCCCAGCGGCCAGCAGGCAGCTCCAGAGGCTTGCTGTAGCCGAGGCTGGCGCTGCCGAAGGGGACCGGGTCGCGTCGTCCGTAGTTCTCAACGGCGGGACCCGCCCGCGGGCGCAGCTCCGTCGCTTTCGGTTGAGCGCGCAAGTCCAGCAGCCTCACGCGGACGTGACCTGCATCCGGCTGCGTTCGGTCTTCAACGTGGACCTCGTGGCCGCCGTCAGACACGACAAGGGTCAGCCAGGCACCGGATCCAGCATCGCGGACCTCGACGGTGTCGCCTCTTCGCTCAACAACCGCGGTGTCGGCAAGGGCATCCAGGGACCCCGTCACCATGATCTCTTCGACGTCGATGACGTCTGTGACGGTCTCAAGGTCGATGCCTTGAATCGTCGCGCCCGCTCGATACACGCCGCGTCCCACCATCATCTCGTCAGCGGTCACCGGCGAGGCGGCGATGACGCCGTCCGTGGCTCGGACCCGCTCAATCACATCGCGGTAGGTGTCGAAGCGCGAGCTACGCGGGTGCACCACGAGGTGCGGGTAGAGCCCCAAGATGCGGTTTTGGAACTCCGCCTCAAAGCCGTTGGTGACGCTGAGGACGGCCGTCAGCGCAAACACGCCAAAGCCAATGCCGATCACCGAGATCAACGTCACGAGCGACAAGGTCGACGAGCGCCGCGACCTGACGATTCGGAGTGCGATCCAAGCGGTGAGCTTCAGCTGTGAGAAGAAGTGTCGCAGCGTTGCCTCGGGGTGCTATCCGGCCGCTTGCGTTGGCCGACCGAGCGGGAGCGGCGTTCAGGGTGTCCTTTCCCGCCTACGCTCAGTGGTGTAAAAGCCTCGCTTCGAAGCCGTGGGGCCATTACCATTCGGCGAACCGCGGGACAAGCGACCCGGCAACCGCCGGCAGTGAAGTTGGAGTTAGAAGAATGAAGCGACGTCTATGGAACCCATCCAGGTCAGCGGCGTACCTCGCTGCGTTCGCGCTCGTGCCAGCCGCCATCGCCGGTTGTGGCGACGACGACAACGGCAACAGCGACGCTGACACGCCGCTCTTCGACAGCGGCTCTTTCCCCGACGCAGACACGTTCAACACTGACACCGGAACCCCGATCGACACGTTCGTGGGTACGGACACGACGCCGCCGCCGGACACCACGCCGCCCGACCTCGTGCCCGACCTCGACCCGCCCGTCATCGTCTCGACGTTCCCGGCCGCCGATACCGACGACGTCCAGCTCCCGTTCGTCGTGTCGGTGACGTTCAACGAGCCGGTCTACGCACCTACCATCGCGACACAGACGATTCAGCTCGTCGACAACCGCGGCAACCAGCTGCCCGGCAAGATCTGCGTCGCCGACACCGAGTGCGCCGCTGCCGACGGTCAGATGAGCCAAGGCTCGTGCGCCCAGCTCGCCACCGGTGAGCGCCGCTGCAAGCCCTTCCTCAAGCAAGACCAAGCGACCGCCAGCTTCACGCCCGACGCTACGCTGCTCGCGCTCGCCACTCCCTACGCAGTGCGCGTGGTCGGCAACATCATCACCGACGTTGCCGGCAACAAGTACATCGCCTCGGAGGACTTCTGGTTCACGACGGCCAACTTCCCCAACCAGGAGAAGTTCCGCGAGGTCGCAGCGCGCTACGCGCCCGACATCAAGAGCGGCGTTGACGGTGGTACCGCGCAGACTCAGGTCCCGACCAAGTTCGACATCGACGGCGACTGGGACATGTCCAACAACCGCGACTACCTCAACACGACCGCGACTCAGATCGTGCCAGCCATCTACTACACGGTCGCTGAGACGAAGACGCACTACTACATCACCTACCTCTACTACTTCCCGTGGGTGAATCACTCGCAGCCCGCGTTCACGCACGGCAACGGCACCAACGGAATCGTCATCACCGTCGAGAAGGCTCGCGGCGGCCAGGCAGAGCGACCGATCGCCGTCCACACCTACTTCAAGGAAAACGACAAGGAGGAGAACTTCGCGTACGTGACCGAAGAGAGTGGGATTGCCCCCGGCAACAACTTCCAGTCGGACTGGCGCGTGATGAACCGCTTCCCGCAGGCTGAGCTCTTCCCGAACAACCGATTCACCTCATGGATCTCGGCGAAAGACCACCAGTCATGCGCCTACATCGATGAGCCCAGCGGTGTGCTCCCGAAGTGCGAGCTGAGCGACTTCATCCGCAACGGCGACCACCTTGCGTTCGCCTACAACAACGGTGCGCCCACGCCCGTGACCAAGGTCGGCGGGACGTCATGGCCCAAGAACATGGCGGAGGCCGGCGTCACGTCGTTCGGCTACGCCTTGATCCCGACGCTGACGACACTGTGGCCCCGTCGCTGGGAGACCGGCAACAGCGCTATCTACGAGATCACGACCTACACCTACGAGGCAGATGGTGGTCGTCCCGGACCGCCCAGTGACCTCACCAGCAAGATTGTCGACTCCCTTGGCAACAACTTCACGGCCTACGGTCGCCCGCCATGGAGCTGGGACTTCGACCCGGCTATCGGCTCCGGCTCGAACGGCGGCTTCGCCAACATCACCCAAGGCCAGATCAACCTCGACCCGTCCTGGTACATGTGGGAGCGGCATCGTCCGCTGGCGACAAACTCCATGATGGAGTACGACGCCGCCGCCGGTACGGGCTGGTCGCACGACTACTGCTTCAACGGCTACCTCTACATCGACATTCGCGGGACCGATCCCGCGTGTCCACAGTAGCGAGTAGCGCGGAATGCGGAGCCCGCGTCCCACGTGCATGGCGTCTACTGCGCCGCCGTGGGGCCGCGGTCACCAACCGAGTCAGGTGACTCGGACACGCCGCGCGCAAGGCACGCGCGCCGGGCTCGCGGCTCCGCCAACAACATCTTAGGTGGGGGAGCGACAGTGATGAAGCGGATGACCAACTCTGCGCCGCCGGCCGTGTCGTTGTGGTCGCTCTGGCGGACGGCTGCCGTCATCGTTGGGCTTGGGGTCGCTCTCACGTGCGCGCACTCAACGCCTGCCCAAGCGAGCACAGCGACCCTCACACCGAGTGCCGACGCCACGCTCTACGAGAGCGCGTCCGGTGCCCTCTCTGGGGGCGGCGGGACGCGTCTGTTTGTGGGCCGGACCAACCAGTCCAGCGACAGCATTCGGCGCGGACTCGTTCGTTTCGACCTGACGGGCTTGCCCGCCGGTGCGGTCATCGAGACCGCCACGCTCACGCTGACTGCCGAGTCCGGAAGCGCTGCAGGCGCGATCGCGCTGCACCGTGTCGCGCAGCCTTGGGGTGAGGGGACGGTGGTGCCCTCGGGCTCAGGCGGCGGCGGCGGTGCCGCGGCCGCAGGAGATGCGACCTGGCTCGAGGCCGTGAAAGGGGCCTCTGCCTGGGCAACCGCGGGTGGGGACTTCGCGGCGACGGCAAGCGCTTCCACTGCATCGCCGACCTCGGGCCCAGCTGTCTGGACGGGGGCTGGGTTGGTCGCCGACCTCACGGCCTGGCGCGCCGACTCGACCACCAACCACGGCTGGCTCCTACTTGGCGACGAGTCGATGGGGCAGACAGCGATCAGCTTCACAGCGCGTGAGGCCGGCGCCGGTGCGCCTACCCTCGCCGTGTCCTTTTCGGTGTGCGGCGATAACACCTGCGGCGCGAGCGAGTCCGCTGCTGATTGTCCAGCCGACTGCCCGGCCGACTGTGGCGACGGCATCGCAACCCACGCAGAGGTCTGCGACGATGCAGACTTGAGTGGGGCCACATGCACTGGCGAGGGCTTCGATGGCGGCGCGTTGGCCTGCAGTCAGGACTGCTTGGCGCTCGACACGTCGGCATGCACGACCTGTGGAGACGCCTTGTGCGAGGCGCCTTCGGAGACGACCGCCACGTGTCCGGACGACTGCGGCACGGCCTGTGGCGATGACGTCTGCAATGGCGATGAGGCCGGCGTCAGCTGCCCTGGCGACTGTCCCTCGGACTGTGGTGACGGCGCAATCACCCACGACGAGGTCTGCGAAGCGAGCGATGTGGGGAGCGCGACGTGCGTTAGCGAGGGCTTTGACGAGGGCACCATCGCTTGCGCAGTGGACTGCACGGCCCTCGACACCAGCGGCTGCAACGCATGTGGCGACACGGTGTGCGCCGGGAGCGAGACGACTGCATCGTGCCCTGCTGACTGCGGCACTGACTGCGGGGACGGTGCCTGCAACGGAACAGAGTCATCGGCCACATGTTTCGCCGACTGCGGCTCAAGCTGCGGCGATACGGTCTGCAACGGCGATGAGTCCACGGTCGACTGCGCCGCCGACTGCGGCAGCGACTGCGGCGACGGGGCCTGCAATGGCGACGAGACATCCGCGGTCTGCCCAGACGACTGCGGCGTGAGCTGCGGCGACGGTGCCTGCAACGGCGGCGAGCTACCCTCGACCTGCGAGGCGGACTGCCCGTCCGAGTGTGGAGATGGCGTCATCACGCATGACGAGGTCTGCGACGGCGACGTGCTTGGCGGCGCGACCTGTGCGACCGAAGGGTATGATGAAGGCGGGCTCGGCTGCACCGCAAGCTGTGACGCGCTCGACGAGGATGGCTGCACGCGCTGTGGCGACGGAAACTGCAACGGCAGCGAAGTCAGCGCGACATGCCCCGAAGACTGTGGAGCCACGTGTGGTGACGGCGTCATCACGGCCCCTGAGCTCTGCGACGACGGCAGCGGCCCGACGATCGTTGAGACGGTTTCGCTGGGTGGCTCGGCCGACGGCTTAAGCTTCGGGCCCGGCGGTCAGCTTGTCGTCGCGTCTTCCGATCTCGGCGGTGTCGTCGTCTACGACAGCGTCGTGATGGCTGCGGCAACGCAGACGATCCCAGTGAGCGGAGAGCTCGGTGGGGTGGCCATCGCCGCCCATGGTGCTGTCTACGTCGCGCGGCCCGCTGCGGGCCTCATCGCCGTGCTCGATCTCGCCGCGGGCAACGTCGTAGGCGTTGTGCCGAGCTCTGGGCAGCTGCCGACGCCGGTGGACGCCGTGTTCCGCGCCGACGGCGCGATGATCGTCGTCTCTGACAGTTTCGGTGCGCTCACGCTCGTGAACTGGGCGAGTGGCGTCGTTCAGGGAAGCCTCGGCGCGGCAACCGGCGACTCGGCGATCAGCCTTGCTGGACCTCGCCGAGCGGTCGTGGCCCGTGCGGGGGCGCTGGTGATTGTAGACCTCACCACGGGCATCCAGCAGCAAGAGCTCATCGCCGCAACCGACCTTGGACTCATCGACATCTACGGGTTGGCTGCGGCCGCGAACGGCACGTCGTTTGTCACAGGCGAGACGGCCGATGGCAGCCTCGTGTTGGTGAAGGTCTCCGCCAACGGCACCATCGACGCGGTCGTGCCGTTTCCCGGGGCGCAGTCGGTCGGCCCGGTCGCGATCGGCCCAGAGGGTCGTGTGTACATCGCCGTTGACGACACGTTGGCCCTGATGACGGTCGGCAACGACAACCTACTCGCCGACGCCTGCCGGACCGACTGTGCACCCGCCCGGTGCGGTGACGGCGCGGTGGATACCGATGAAGAGTGCGACGATGCAGACGCCGACGACGCAGACGGCTGCACCCAGTGTGAGATTGTGGTCGGCTGGGCATGCAACCTCGACGTCAGCCCAACGCTCTGCATCGAAAGCTGCGGCGACGGTGCGGTCAACCCGCTCGAGGCATGCGATGACGGTGGCAACGAGACCGGCGACGGCTGCGATGAGCTCTGCCGCGTTGAGCCAGGCTGGGCGTGTGACGACGAGCCTTCGGCATGCAGCGCCAGTGCGTGTGGCGATGGGATCATTGCCGCCGGCGAGACCTGTGAAGACCTCAACCTGAGCCTCGGTGACGGCTGCGTTGGCTGCGAGGTGCAGCCTGGCTGGTCGTGTGGAACCACCGTCCCATCCGAGTGCGACAACAGCTGCGGTGATGGCGTCGTCGACCCTCTTGAGGCCTGCGACGACGGCGGTATCGCGACCGGTGATGGCTGCGGCGCCACCTGCTCGGTCGAAGACGGCTGGGTCTGTGAGGTTGCTGGGGGAGCTACGGCGAGCGTCTGCAGCGCATCCAGCTGCGGTGATGGCGCTGTCGCGGGCACAGAGGGCTGCGACGACGCCAACGATGATGGCGGTGACGGCTGTAGCGCGTGTCAGGTCGAGCCCGGTTGGGTATGCCTCGGCGCGCCTTCGAGCTGTTCCAACACCTGCGGCAATGGGACCCTCGACACCGGAGAGATGTGCGACGACGGCAACGCCAACGGTGACGACGGCTGCACGCCGTCGTGCGTCGTCATGCAAGGATGGAACTGCGACAGCGTCGGCGACGACTGCGTGGCCGAGTCCTGCGGTGACGGGATCACGGCAGGCGCAGAGAGCTGCGATGACGGCAACGGATTCTCCGGGGATGGCTGCACCGCGTGCGAGCCCGATCCAGGCTGGGTCTGCGACCCATCAACAACGCCCTCTGACTGTGCAAGCTCGTGTGGCGACGGAGCTCTCGATCCGCTTGAGGCCTGCGACGACGGTGGCTCCGCCGCTGGTGACGGCTGCTCTCCGAACTGCGTCGTCGAGGCAGGGTGGGCGTGCATGCCGCCAAGCGAGGACGGCCCGTCGGTGTGCGCGGCAGCGTCCTGTGGCGACGGAATTCGCTCAGGGATGGAAGCGTGTGACGACGGCAATGGCGAGCCGGGCGACGGCTGTGACGGCTGCGCACTTGAGGCTGGCTGGGTCTGCGACGGCACCACGGTACCGGGGAGCTGCGCGGAGAGCTGTGGTGACGGGGTGCTCGACGCGCTTGAGGCGTGCGATGACGGCGGCCTCGTGAGTGGCGACGGCTGCGGGCCTTCCTGCACGGTCGAGGCGGGCTGGGCCTGCCCGGGCGAAGGGACGCCATGCGGCGCGGCGCAGTGCGGAGATGGGATCATCGCCGGTGCTGAGACGTGTGAAGACGGCAACAGCGCGAGTGGAGACGGCTGTGCGCTATGCAGCATTGAAGCTGGCTGGGCATGCGACGCGACGACGTGCGAGAACACCTGCGGCGACGGCGTTGTGGATGCGCTCGAGAGCTGTGACGACGGCGGTATCGTCAGCGGCGACGGGTGCGGAGGCTCCTGCCTCATTGAGCCCGGCTGGGGCTGCGACCCGAGTGGCTGTTTTGCGCTGGCGTGTGGGGATGGTGCCGTCGCTGGCGACGAGTCCTGCGACGACGGCAACAGCCTAAGCGGCGACGGGTGCAGCGGTTGTCAGCTCGAAGCCGGCTGGGTGTGCGATGACCTCGCTCCGAGTGGCTGCGTGGCGTCTTGTGGCGACGGCAACACCGATGACCATGAGGTCTGCGATGACGGTGGCATCGCGCCGGGCGACGGTTGTTCGCCGAACTGCACGGTCGAGGAGGGCTGGAGCTGCGGTGGGGCCGGGTGTTCGCCGCTTTGCGGAGACGGGCAGGTGCTCGGTGGCGAGGTCTGTGACGATGGCAACATTGCGATTGGTGACGGCTGCGACGCGGACTGTTCGGTCGAGGTTGGATGGATCTGCGACGCTGAGGGCTGCGATGCGGTTTGTGGCGACGGTATCGCCGTCAGTGCAGAGCAGTGCGATGACGGGGACCTCGACGACGGTGACGGCTGCAACTCCGACTGCCTCAGCGAGGATGGGTGGTCGTGTGTCGGCTCGCCTAGCAGCTGCACAGAGGATGAGATCTGCGGCGACGGTCAGGTCACTGGGGACGAAGAGTGCGACGACGGCGGCCAGACCCCTGGCGACGGCTGCGATGCGGACTGTGACGCCGAGGAGGGCTGGACCTGCACAGCTAGCGGCTGCGCCGAGACCGACAGCGACGGCGATGGCCTCTCCGACCGCGAGGAGCAGGAGCTTGGGACCGAGCCGCTCGATGGCGACACCGACGATGATGGCGTCAGCGATGGTGCCGAGGTTAGCAAGGGCACAGACCCGACACTCAAGGACACCGACAGCGACGGCCTTGACGACTTCAACGAGATGATTGCCGCGACCAACCCGCTTGTCGCCGACAGTGACGAGGACGGCGTCCTCGACGGTGCTGACAATTGCCCCGTCAACGAAAACGCCAACCAGCGTGACCTCGACAGCGACGGACTTGGCGACGTGTGCGACCCCGACCCGGGGGTCGAGCCAGCGGTCCTCTTTGGCGGCAGCGGTTGCCGCGCCGCGAGCGGTTCCGACGCCGGGTGGTTGTTCACGATCGGACTCGTGGGCTGGTTTGCCTGGCGACGCCGCGACCACGCCCGCCTCGCAGCCTAGCGTGAGCGTCTTCGCCGCTGCCACGACCGATGAGGCTGCGGGTTCGTGTTGCTCTCTGACGGGCTGAGGTTCGCCGACGCGTGAACGAAGGCTTTGGACGGGGCGTCACGTGCTCGCCTGCCGGGTTCGCGAACGGGACCAACCTCAGGCTGGTTGGCGCCGGAACACCTGCGCTATGCTGGTTGGAGTTGTCCCCAGCAAGCGGATCGCGTAACGAACTGCGTTCAACTAAAGTGAAGCGATGCGTTTCCGCGAGGCTCTTGCTGTCCGGGAGCACCAGCGCCAGGAGAGAACATGCTCATTGTGATGGAACCGAACGCGACGCAGGCCGATATCGACACCGTCATGGAGCGTGTGGCGGCCCTTGGCTACACCGCGCGCGCTCTGCCAGGGGCGCAGCGCACGGCGGTTGCCGTCACTGGCAACGACGGCGCGGTGCAGGCCGATGCCTTCGTCTGCTTGAAGGGCGTCAAGAGCGCCGTCCGTGTGTCGGCCCCCTACAAGCTGGTCAGCCGCGAGGTACGCGCCGAGGACACGGTCATCGACTTCGGCAACGGCGTCACCGTCGGCGGCGGTAGCTTCAACGTGATGGCAGGGCCTTGCTCCGTGGAGTCGCGCGAGCAGATTATCGAGACGGCCAAAGTCGTCGCTGACGCTGGGGCAACCTTCCTGCGGGGCGGCGCTTACAAGCCGCGGACGAGTCCCTACGCCTTCCAAGGACTCAAGAAGGAGGGGCTCGAGCTCCTCGCTGAGGCGCGCGAGGTCACGGGACTGAAGGTGATCACCGAGGTCAAAGACACCGAGAGCCTTCCGCTGGTTGCCGAGTATGCTGACGTGCTTCAGATCGGTGCCCGCAACATGCAGAACTACTCGCTGCTTGAGGCGGTGGGCCGGCAGGACCGTCCAGTGATGCTCAAGCGCGGCATGAGCGCGACCATCAAAGAGCTGCTGATGGCGGCTGAGTACATCGTCAATGCCGGCAACACACAGGTCATGCTCTGCGAGCGCGGCATTCGAACCTTCGAGACCATGACGCGGAACACGTTCGATATTGGTGCGATTCACATGCTCAAGCAGCTGACGCACCTGCCGGTCGTCGCCGATCCTTCCCACGGCATCGGGATCTGGCACGGTGTGCCTGCCTTGGCCCGCGCGGCGACTGTTGTCGGCGTAGACGCGCTGATCATCGAGGTCCACCCGCGGCCCTCTGAGGCACTCAGTGACGGGCCGCAGTCGCTCACCCCGAAGAACTTCCGAGCCCTCATGGGGCAGCTGAACCAGCTGCGAACGCTGCAATAGGCAGGGCTCGCGCTCGCTTACGCCAGCGGCTTGAGCAGCGCGGACTCCTCGTCTGGCGTGAGCTCACGGCTCTGGCCTGGGAGCAGCTCAGGATCGAGGACCAGCTCGCCAATCTTGTTGCGATGCAGCGTCGTCACGCGCGCACCGCAGGCGGCGACCATCCGCTTGACCTGGTGGTAGCGCCCCTCGTGAATCGTGATCTCCGCGCTGCCTTCCGTCGGTAGCTTCAGGACTGCCGGGCGGCACGTGGTGCCGTCCTTGAGCGTGATGCCGGCCTTGAACGCCGCCACCGCTTGGTCGTCAAGGGTGCCGCTGTAGGTCGCGTGATAGACCTTAGCGACATGTCGACGGGGATGGGTCAGTCGATGCAACAGCTCGCCATCGTCGGTCAACAAGAGCAGCCCGGTCGTGTCCACGTCGAGGCGACCGACAATCTTGAGGTCGCGGTGCCGGAAGGCGGCTGGCGCGAGGTCGAGCGCGGTCTCGTAAAGGCCATCGCTGGTGGCGCAGACGACGCCTTTGGGCTTGTGCATCACAAGGATGACCCGCTCCCGGAAGACTAGCGGCTCGCGGTCGAGGGTGACTTGCGCTGTTTGCGGGTCGATGAGGGTCCCGGCCTTTCGGATAGGCTTGCCGTCAACCCAGACGCGTTGGGCCTTGAGCAGTCCTTTGACAGCTTTTCGGCTGTAGGGCGTCTGGGTCGCGATGAATCGATCGATTCGCACAGTGGTTGTCTCCGGGGTCTGCCGGTTGCACGCGAGCGATTTTCTTCCTTCGGTCGGTGCACGTGGTAGCGATAGGAAGGCAGCCGGACAGTGAGGGAGGTCGACAGGATGAGCAAGGCATGGACAATCGGGATCGCAAGTGCGCTGTTGCTCGCCACGGCTGGATGCCCACCGCAAGCCGTTGACACGACGGACAGCGCGCCGCCAACGGACGGCTCTGCATCCCGCCTCCTCACGCGCGTCGGCGCCGATCCCGACTTCGCTGCCGAGCTGGGCTTGGCCGCTGCGGACGTGCGCGGGTTCGAGCAGGCCTCAAGCGCTACGTTCTTTCGGTTGCACCCGGTTCCGGCCGGGGTTCTCGATGACACTGACCCGATGCGAGACCTCTCGGTCTTTCACGGGTTTCCAGTGCTCAAGCAGGTGCAGCTGAGCGGCGACGCCATGCGGACAACGCTGAGCACTCTCTTCGATCCCATGGCCGTCGGTTCGGCCGACGGTTTCGCAAAGTGCTTTCTGCCGCGACACGCGGTCTCTGCGATTGTGAGCGGCAAGCGCTATGACGCTGTGGTCTGCTTTGAGTGCACCCGCGCAAACATCTTCGTCGACGGCGTCCAAGTCGGTGCCACCACGGTCAATGAGCCGGGGAAAGTACGCGCAGACGCGGCCTTCTCGTTCTAGCGAGCAGGCTGCTGAAATTCGGACCGAGTGGCGGTGACTCGTACGTCGCAGGAGAACGTGGGGCTTCGGATGAAGGGAAGTCCGACCTGCTCGTGCGGGCCTCAACGCAAGAGCGGCCGGCCGACGAGCTATCGTCGACCGGCCGCGCCGGGTGGTTAGACCTCTCGGTCTGGGTTGATTAGCTCTGCACTTCGCGCCGTCGGCGCATGAGAGCCATCCCGCCGAGAGCGAGCATGACCACGAGCGCGCTGCTCGGTGCGCCGCCGCCAGAGCATGCGCCGCCTCGGACAAGCAGTCCGCTGGGAACGACTTGGATCTCCTCGTCGTCGCTCGGGTCAAGCGGGTCGCCCTCGCCGTCGTCAACGTTGCCGTTGCCGTTGCCGTCCTCAACACCGTCCATCACGCCGCCGTTGTCCGTGTCGGGGTTGAGCGGGTCGGTGGTCGTGTCGCTGTCGGCGTCGGGCACGAAGATGTCGAGGTCGGTGTCCGGCGTGTTGGGGCTCGTCAGTCCGAGCTCCGTGCCGTCCTGCAGACCGTCGTTGTCGGTGTCGAGCAGGTTCGGATCGGTCTCGTCGTCGTCGCGCTCGCCGTCCTGGTCTGCATCCTCTTCGCCGTCGGTGAGTCCGTCGTCGTCGGTGTCGGCGTCGGTCGGATCCGTCGTCGTCGATGGATCAGCGTCCGGCACGAAGCTGTCGGGGTCCGTGCCGGCGAAGGGCAGGCCTTCACCGTCGGTGGTACCTGCGGGCAGCGGCTCCTCGACACCCAGCTCAACGCCGTCAGGGATGCCGTCTTGGTCGCTGTCAGGATCGAGCGGGCTGGTGCCTGCGTCGTCGACTTCGTCGCCGTCGCTGAGACCATCATCGTCGGTGTCAGCGTCGAGCGGGTCGGTGTCGGTTCCTGGATCGTACTGACCTGGGGTACCGCCGACGACCTCGTCGCCATCGTCGATGCCGTCGTTGTCGCTGTCGGGATCGTTCGGATCGGTTCCGAGCGCCTCTTCCACCGGGGTGCCGAGTCCGTCGCCGTCCGGGTCGTCGAGCATGTCGTCGTCGGGGTCGAGGAGGTCGAGCATGTTGGCGGCTTCGACGCCGTCTTCCAGTCCGCCGTCGTCGGTGTCGGTGTCGAGCGGGTCAGACGTGTAGTCATTGACCTCAACGCCGTCCAGCAGGCCGTCTTCGTCGCTGTCGGGGTTGGTCGGATCCGTCTCGCCTTCACCCGACGTGCCGGTGTCGCCGATGACCTGGTCGGTGACGGCGCCGTCCGCGTTCGCGTCCTCGTCACCATCGATGAGTCCATCGGCATCGGTGTCGGGGTCGGCCGGATCCGTCGTCGACGTCGGGTCGGCGTCGGGCAGCCAGTCGGTGGTGTCGGTACCCGCCACGTCGACCGGATCGTCGCTGTCGCTCGTGCCAGGCTCGACCGGCTCAGTCACGCCCGCCTCGATGCCGTCCGGAATGCCGTCGTCGTCCGAGTCGGTGTCGATCGGGGAGGTCGGCTCGCCACCGGTCAGCGGACCGGTCGCGTTTGCCTCGTCACCGTCACTGAGGCCGTCGTCGTCGGTGTCGCCGTCGAGTGGGTCGGAGTCCACGCCAGGCTCGTAGGCCGCGGGATCGTCTCCACCGGCCACTTCGTCGCCATCCTCGATGCCGTCGTTGTCGCTGTCGGGGTCGTTCGGGTCGGTTCCGAGGATCGCCTCCTCATCGTCGGTGAGGCCGTCGTTGTCGCTGTCGTCCTCGGTCGGGACGTCATCGCTGCCGACCGTTGGGTCCGTCTCGCCGTCGTCCACGGCGCCGTTGCCGTTCGCGTCCTCGGTCCCGTCAGGCACGGTGCCGCCATCGGTGTCGGGGTTGGCCGGATCCGTCGTCGTGCTCGGGTCTGCGTCGCCCACGAACCCTGCGGGATCGGTCCCGGAGAACGGAACCGCTTCGCTGCCATCGCTCGTGCCGCCATCAAGCGGCGTCGTGACGCCGGCCTCGATGCCGTCGTCGACACCGTCGTCGTCGCTGTCGGTGTCGAGCGGGTTGGTCGGGTCACCACCGGCGACCGGGCCCGTCGCGTTGACCTCGTCGCCGTCGTTGATGCCGTCGTCGTCGCTGTCGTTGTCGAGGGGGTTGGTGTCGACGCCAGGATCGAACGTGTCCGGATCGCCACCGGCCAGCTCCTCGCCGTCGGTGAGTCCGTCGTTGTCGCTGTCGGGATCGTCGGGGTCGGTGCCAAGAGCCTCTTCCTCGAGGTCGGTGAGTCCGTCGCCGTCGCTGTCAGGCGTCGTGACCTCGATGACGAGCGTCGCGCTGTCGCTGCCGCCGAGCCCATCATCAAGGGTGTAGGGCACGGTGACGGTGCCAATGAAGCCAGCCGCCGGCACGAACACGTAGGTGCCGTCGGGCTGGACAACCAGCGTTCCTTCAGTCGCAGGGTCCGGCAGGTCGCCAGCGGCGACCGACACGGTCGGCGTGGCACCCGGCGGAAGGACGTCGTTTCCGATGAGTCCCTCGGCGGGGTCGTTGACCACAAGCGCCGTGTCGACGGGCGTCTCAGCCATGTCGTCGACGGCATCGGTCTCTGGTGGCGCGTCGCTCACAACGACCTCCACCTCGGTCACGGCGCAGACGCCGGGGTCACCCGCGGGGAGCTCCTCACAGACCTGCACGTAGCAGATGTAGGTGCCGGTCGATGTCGGTGCGACCACCGTGATGTCACCAGCAGCGGTGACGGCGCAGACACCGTCCGTGCCGATAACCGACGTCAGGCCAAAGGGGCCAGCGGGGACGTTGCTCACGTTGATGGTACCGATGCCGTCGGTGTCGCCGTCAGTCGGATCGTCTCCTGCGACGACGCCTGGGCCGTCGATGATGTCGCCGCCGTCAACGACCGCGCTTCCGCCCGGCGGGAGGTTCTCGGTGGTCGGCGTCACAGCTGGCGGGTCATTGACAACGATCGTGATGACGCCGTCGTCGCTGCCGCCAAGGCCGTTGTTGAGCGTGTAAGGGATGGTGACGGTTCCCGCAAAGCCAGGCGCCGGCACGAAGACGAACGTACCGTCGTCGTTGATGGCAAAGGTGCCCTCGGTCGCGGGGTCCGGAAGGTCTGTCGTCGCGATGTCGATATCGGAGCTGCCACCGGGCGGGACCGTGTCATTGCCGGCAACGCCATCGGCGGGCGCGGTGATCACGAGAGGGGTACCCGAGGACGTGATGTAGTCGTCGTTGGCCGCGATGGTTGGACCGCTGACGACGCAGGCCGTCGCGGTGCAGGTCTCGCCAGCGTCGCAGTCGCCGTCCACGGTGCACTCAACGCAGTTCGCGGTGGGGCCGGCACCGAGGCAAGCTGGGGTGGCTCCAGTGCAGCCGCTGTCGACGGCGCCAGGGCCCATGTCGTTGACGCACGCGATGCAGGTGTTGGAGCTCGCATCGCAGAGGTCGCCGGCGTCGCAGTCGCCGTCTGCGGCGCACTCCACGCAGGTGGCGTCGTCGCCGGTGCCGATGCACGCGGGCAGGGCGTTGCTGCAACCCGCGTCGGTGGCGCCGGCTGCTTGGGTGTCGAGGCACGGCACGCAGGCGCTGACGCTCGTATCGCACACGTCGCCAGCATCGCAGTCGGCGGTGGTGGTGCAGTTGGGCTCCAGCACATCCGGGATGCCGTCGTTGTCCGCATCGTCGGGCGTGGCGCAGGGCGAGCCGTCGTTGATCTCGTCGGCGTCGAGGATTCCGTCACCATCGCTGTCCGTGTCCAGCCAGTTGGCCTTGCCGTCGCCATCGACATCGTTGTTGTTGGGGTACGTGCCGGCCGGAATCGCCGCGGCGAGTGCGATCTCCACCGAGGTGGGGATGCCGTCGAAGTCTTGGTCTTCGAGGGCCGTCTGCAGCAGGTGCAGGTCGCCGAGCTGGCTCGGGACAATGCCCGAGAGGTTGTAGCTTGCGGCGGCAACGGTCTGGCCGTCGCGCAGCTGCGGGATGACCGTGACGGTGTAGGTGGCGTCCGGACCGCGGTTGGGTCCTGAGCCTAGGCCGATGTGCAGGCGGGGGTTGCCCTGGCCGCCGTGGCCCTTGCCGAGGTTGATCTGGCGGGTTCCGACAATGGCTCCGCTGGCGTCGCGGACGATAACCGTAGCGCCGTAGTCGGGGGACGAGACGTCGCTGGCGCAGTTTGCGCCGTGAAGGCTCTGGACGTCGATCGTGAGGAAGGAGTCCGCGTTCGCGTCGGCGCTGCCGCTGTCGGCCACGCTGTTGCGCCACAAACGGTTCGCGCCGTCGTGATTGACGAAGAGATCCAGGTCGCCGTCGTCATCGTAGTCGATGAACGTGGCTTCCTCGCTGTCGCCACCGCCACTCACGCCGAAGTTGCCGGCGGGCTGGACGAAGGTCAGGCTGCCTGTCTCCATCAGCTGGTTGATGAACACGAAGTTGGTGCCGCTGTTGGCGAGGAAGAGGTCGAGGTCGCCGTCGTTGTCCACGTCGCCGCAGTCGACGCCGTCGATATTGACGGAGCCGGTCAGCGGGGGTTGGGCGGTCACAGTGAAGTCGCTGCCGTCCCAGAGGTAGATGCGGTTCGGGCCGACTGTTGAAGGCGTCGTGTTTCCGTTGTCGGAGTAGAAGAGGTCGAGGTCGCCGTCGTTGTCGAAGTCGCACAGAGCGTTGCCGCCCTTGTTTCCGTTGGCGGCCACGAGATCGAGCGAAGCGACCTTGGTGAACGTCCCGTCGCCGTCAGCGAGGAACGCGTCGTGCAGCGCAGACTTGCGCAGCACGAAGTCGCTGAAGCCATCGACGTTGTAGTCACCGACAACGACGTAGTCGCCGTCGCCAGACTCGCCCGTCTCGCTCAGGACGCCTGCCGCGGCCTGCGAGATGATCTTGCCAACGAACGACGTGTCGCCGCTGGGGTCGGCGGGGTTCTCGTAGATGTAGGTCCGGCCGTGCGAATCAGCGAGCAGGTCGAACCAGCCATCGTTGTTGTAGTCGATCCAGCCCATGCCCTCGAAGTTCGAGGTGTTGCCATCGGGCGCTACCTGACAGCGTGCCCCGCTCGGATCAACGCCCGTCGCACCGCTGCATGTTGTCGTGCGGGCGACGACTGAGAGCGTTGGCTTGAGCGTGCCGTTCTCCATCACCCCGAAGGTAAAGCCGGCTGCGGGCCCGTTGTTTTTGTAGAACTCGATCCGCTCGGTCGTACTGCGCAGGAAGTCCACGTAGCCGTCGCGGTTGTAGTCGACAGCGACGGCTGAACGCTCCATCGCGATGGCCAGCAACCCAGGCGCGTTGGACGCGGTCACATCGGTGAACGTTGGGTCGGGGAGGTTGCCGTCGTTGAAGTAGAGACGGCTCTCACTGTCGGCGTTGACCATGACGTCGAGGTGACCGTCGTTGTTAAAGTCGGCCCACACGAAGCCACCGTCTTTGCCACCGCCGACGTCCAAGCCGGCACGCGCAGCATCATCAACGGTGAACTGGGCTTGGGCCGCAGGTGTCGCTATCGCTAAGGCGGCGGCGCCGCCAACAAGGCGTCTCGCAAACCGCTTAAGAAAGTCGCTCTTCGATTGCATCAGATCTCGCTGTCGCAGGATTGAGGGTGCGCCGCACGAGGCGCAGACCAAGATCTAGGAACCTGTCGCCCTAAAAGCGAACGCTAGTGTTGAATCCTTCTGCATTCAGGTTGCTAAGTCCTGAAAACAAAGGGTTTGAGCTGTAACCGCTTTATGAGTCGAACGCGATCCGGAGCGTCGGTCACTGGATCGCTGTCGGCAGCGACAAGGCCTAAACGGTTGACTCCTAACCGTGATCCGGCGCGGGAGGAGCGCGAGCGCGAATGCTCAAGCTGTTCCTCATGCGTGCGCCTTGCGCCTCGCGCCCGCGCTGTTCAAGGGGTAGCCGCATAGCTGCTTGGCGACTCGGGTGGACTCGGACCCAACGAAAAAGGGACGCGGCAAGCCGCGTCCCTCTTCGGTGTTCACCAGCGGGTGGCTAGAAGACGCCCTTGCCGATCTTGCTGAGGCTGCTGCTCTTGCTCCTGCGTCGCCGCCTCTTCTTCTTCTTCGGCGCTTCATAGACCGTCGTTGCCGGCGCGTATACCGGAGCCGCGGCTGCTGCGGCTGCTGCGGCTGCTGCGGCTGCTTGCGCGGCCCGATCAGCTGCTAGGGCCGAGTTGGCGTTCGCCAGATTTTTCTCAAGCTTCTGCTGACCGGTCTGGAGGGACGCGAGCTCCGTCTTGACCGTGTCGAGTTGCTTTTGGGCGTCGCTGAGTTGCTCGTTGAGCCGCACCTCAGCGCTGACGCTCCGCGCGGCCTGCGCCACGGTCGTCTTCGCCGCAACCGCCACATTGGGGAGCGTCATCGGAGCAGGTGAGTTCAGCAGTGAGAATCCGCCGGCGCCGATGCCGATTGCGGCTAGCGCGAGCGCTGCGACCGCGAGCCAGGACGGCCCCTTCTTGACCACGATCTCTTCGACGACCGGTGCCGGGGCCGCCTTGACGACCGGCTTAACCTCTTCCTCGACAGGGACGATCATCGTCCCGGCCGTGGCGGCCTTGAGCGCGGCTTCGTTGTTGTTGATCGCCATGTTGCGCAGACGCGTCTCTTCGACGAGCTTTCGCTGCATCTCTTCACGTCGACGCGCTTCCTCGCGGAGGATCTCCTCACGCTTGGCGGCCTCTCGGCTCTGCACCGACGCGTCGAGCTTCTGACGCTCGCTCGCAAGATCGCGCTTCGCCTCGCTCAACAGGTCTGTCAGGAGGTTACCTACAGAGGCAGCCGGGGCTGACGTCACTACGCCGTCGTCTTTCTTGTCGCTCATCGGTCCTCGTCTCTCCGGCGGTTGCTGCGCGTTTCAGAAATGAACACAGCGCCACGGTCCCGCGTCCTACCCAATAAGATTGGCCGAATCGGCCTACGAGTCAATGCCTGGTCCCACATCTGGAAACCGTTTACTCACATTTTACAAATAGCGACGCCCGCGCCGGAGTTCTCCGGGCGGGCGCCACATCTAGACTAGTCGGAATCGCTAAGGTTGGAAACCGCCGTTGGCGTTCATGCAGTCGATGAACTCAGCGTTCGGCTGCCAACCGCAGGCGCCGTCGGCACCGGTACTGCAGTCAGCGAGCTGGTAGCAGGCGTAGTGCGGTAGCCACTCACAGGTCGTGAAGACCGGCTCATCAGCGCACACGTGGCCGCTGCAGCCCGTTGCCATGCAGTCCGTCGGCTCCGGCGGCGGCTTGATGCACTGTCCGCCACACTCCGGGCAGCCCGTTGCCGGGTCGCAGGGGGCGAACATCGGGCATGGGCCCATCTCGCAGATGTAGTCGCCGTCGCAGTCCGCATCGCTCTGACACTCGTTGGTCGTCGGCTCGCACTGGGCGTAGCAGACGTCGCACTCGGGGCAGTTGGGATCCTGCGCGCAGGGGTTGCACGCCATGCCCATTGGGCAGGCGCCATCGGCCGCGCATGGCGGGTACGGGTTCGGCTGGCACTGACCGTTGACGCAGATGTCGCCGTCCTCGCACTCGTTGTTGGCGGCGCAGGCCTGAACGTCTGGATCGGGCAGGCACTGCAGCAAGCACACCAGGCAGTTGGGGCACGCGTCAGCGCCGCCGGTCGCTGGACCGCCACAGCCGCAGTACTCGTTGTCGCCGCAGTCCGCGTCGCTCATGCACTCGTTGGGCATGACCTGCGGCTCGCAGCTACCCCAGCACGTCTCAGAGCAGGGTGGGCACGGCTCGCCAGGTGCGCAGCCCGGGCACGCGGTCACGCAGTCGGTGATGTTGCAGTACTCGTCAGCGGAGCAGTCCGCGTTCGTCGAGCAGTCGTCGTTGGGCGTGGTGTCCTCGCAGTAGCCGTAGCACTGTGGTGGGAGGGGATCCATGGCGCCACAGTCCGGATCGTCGGGGTCGCACGGGAATGCCGGCGGCGGGACCGCGCCGTCGCAGGCTGAGATGTTGCAGGCCTGCGAGCCCGGGCAGTCGCTGTCGGAGCTGCACTCGAACGGCTTCGGCAAGCACTGCGGGAGGCACGCGACGAGCCCATTGGGCGTCGCAAAATCGCAGCCGCAGTAGGCGTTGGGTCCGCAGTCCGCGTCGCTACTGCACGTGTCGATCGGCACGCACTGTCCAAGCGGTGGCGGGGCAGGGACGCCGGCCGGCTCGTCGCCCGCAGGGACGGGGGTGGGCTCACCCTGGCCGTCGAGCAAGCAGTACTCGCCCCACTGGCAGTCCTGGTCACCCCAGCACTCACTGCCTTCGGGGACACAGGCGCCCTCTTGGCACTGGTAGCCCGGAGCACAGTCGACCGCCCAGCATGGATCGATCGCGATGCATTGCCCGCCCTCGCAGATGTTGCCGTCGGGGCAGTCCTTGTCGTAGAGGCACGCGTTCTGAACGGGGACGCACTCGGGGAAGCAGGCGATGAGACCGTTGGCCGGTCCACCAAAGCCGGCGCATCCGCACTCGTAGCCATTCGGGCAGTCACTGTTGTCGCTGCAGGTGTCCTTCGGCTCACAGACGCCCGGACAGGCGATCGGAGCTTGGTCGCTGGCCCCATCGGGGTCACCCGCGAAGCCGCCACAGTCGTTAAAGTTGCACTGCTCGCCCCAACCGCAGTCGCTGTCAGCCCAGCACTCGCTGACGTCATCGGGGACGCACTGGCCGTAGCAAACGTCGGGGCAGGGCTCACCCGGTCCACAGCCCGGCGGAGAGCCGCAGTCGCCATCGCTGACGCTGCAGTGGGTGCCGGGGCCACAGTCGTTGTCGCTGTAGCAGCCGGGCGTCGACGGAACGCAGGCACCATCCTCGCAGACCTCGCCGGCAGCGCAGTCGCTGCTGGTTGTGCACTCGCTCGTCTTCGGCAGGCATGTCAGGTCGCAGAAGCCAATGCCGTTCGGGAGCGGGCCGTCGACCGGTCCGCAGCCGCAGTACTCGTTAGCGTCGCAGTCGGCGTCCGTGTTGCACTGTTGGCTGGCCGGTTCGCAGACACCACCACAGGCAATGTCAGCGTTGGGTGCGCCCCAGCATGCGTCCATGTTGCAGACCTCGTTGGGGCCGCAGTCCGCGTCGCCGTAGCAGATGTCGTTGACGTCCGGCACGCACTCTCCGTAGCAAACCGCAGGGCAGGGAGCGCCCTCGTCACAGCCTGGCGGGGGATCGCAGGCGCCGTCGCTGACGCTGCAGTGCGTTCCGGGTCCGCAGTCTTGGTCACCGTAGCAGCCGCCGCCACCGTCGGTGACGCACTCGCCGTCGACGCACATGTAGCCAGCCGCGCAGTCGATGAGTGCGCAGGGGTCGACGTTGCACGCGTAGTTGCACGTGCCGTCGTTGCACTCCCACGCGCCTTCGCAGTCGTCGTGGGCCAAGCCCTCGCAGTCAGCGGGCTCTTCGCAGCCTTCACCACCGCCACCGGGGTCGTCGCCACCGCAGCCGTTGTTGTCGCCGGGTCCCATGCTGAAGGTCAGCACGGCACTCAAAAAGAGCGCCTGGCCCAGCATCCTCATACACTCTGCAGTTGTCCGTCTCATCGTCCTGGCCTCCCGTTGACCGTTCGTCACGTTCCGTTCGTAGGTCGGTTGCGTTGCAAAGAGCGGGCCGGATTCCTCCCGTCGCGTGCGTTTCGGGTTTCGGAACCGTTGCTGCCTGCACTCAGCAGGGTGCGTGCCCGCGCGTTGCGACGTCAACCCGCCCAGCCCGCTGTGATCATAATGCGCAGACACGGCACTCTTGAGAAAATTATCAACACTTCTTCGCACGAACTCGGTGCCATGCTCCCCCGCATGCATACCCCCACTCTGCGTCACGCGCTCTTGGTCTTGCCGCTCCTCTTCGCCTGCGGCGCCACGGCTCCTAACGTCGTCCCGGACGCACCCGCCCCAAACGGTGAGCTCGATCCTGGTGCGGCCGCAGAGGTGCCCGAGCGGACGCTGTCGAGGATCTCGAGCGACGTCCGGCCCAAGCGCTACGATCTCACCCTGCGAATCGACCCTGCGGTTGGGCCCTACTCGGGCTCGGTTCAGATCGAACTCCACGTGCCCAAAGCGCTCGACTCCCTCGAGCTGCATGCGTTCAAGCTCGACATCACCACCGCGACGCTCCGAGGTGCTCACGGCACCACGGTGCTGTCACCTAAGAGAACGTCGACGCACACGGTCGAGCTCGTGGGGGATGTCCCCGCAGGTGACCACACGCTCACGATGGCGTTCACGGGCACGGTCCCGACCACAACCGCAGGCATGTACCGCGTCGAGGTCGACGGCGTCTGGTACATCTTCACCCAGTTCGAGCCGCTCGAGGCACGCAAGGCGTTCCCGTGCTTCGACCAGCCTGAGTTCAAGTCGCCCTTCACCGTCCACTTGGAGGTGCCGTCGAGCCAGCAGGCGTTCAGCAACGCGCCGCTGGCATCGACCGAGGCGCTCGATGACGGCTGGACGCGGCACCACTTCAAGCCGACGCAGCCTCTGCCGACCTACCTTGTTGCGCTTGCCGTCGGTGAGTTTGACGTGGTCGAGGGGGCTCCCGGCGCGACGCCCATTCCGTTTCGGATCATCACGCGGCGCGGCAAGGGGGGCGAGACGGCCTTCGTGATCGAGCAGACGCCGAAGATCTTGCGCTGGCTCTCGAACTGGTTCGGCTCCAGCTATCCCTTTCAGAAGCTCGACATGATCGCGGTCCCAAACTTCGCTGCAGGTGCCATGGAGAATGCTGGGCTTGTGACCTACCGCGAGAGCTTGCTGCTCTTCGATGTCGACACCGCCCCTATCACGACTCGGCTCTGGAGCCAGATCGTGATCGCTCACGAGCTTGCGCACATGTGGTTTGGCGATCTCGTCACCATGGCGTGGTGGGATGACCTGTGGCTCAACGAGGCGTTCGCAACGTGGATGGCATCCGCGTGCATCAAAGAGATCGACCCAGAGCTCGAGCTGCCGCTGCAGGTGGTGACGAGCAAAGCGTGGGTGATGGGGCTGGATGCGCAGGCAGAAGCCCGCGCGATCCGACAGCCGATCGAGAGCGACGGCGACATCTACAATGCCTTCGACGGGATCACGTACACCAAGGGGGCTTCGGTGCTCTGGATGGTCCAGAGCTGGCTCGGCGAAGAGGTCTTTCGCAAGGGGATCCGTGCGTACCTCGCGGCTCATCGCTTCGGGAACGCGACGACCGCCGACCTCATGAACGCGCTCGACTCGACAAGTGGTGAGCCTGTCTCGCAAGTCTTTGACCGCTTCCTTGTTCAGCCCGGGACGCCACTCATCGACATCGCTCTGCGCTGCAACGGCGACGCTGCTGCCACCGTGACCCTCAAGCAGACGCGCTACCGACCCATGGGCAGCACCGCAGCTCTCGGCGAGCCATGGACGCTGCCCGTGTGTCTCCGTTACGGCTCGGGCGGCAACGTCACGCGTCACTGCGTGGTGGTGTCCGAGGCCACTCAGGACGTTGAGCTGCCCACTGCCGGCTGCCCGGAGTGGCTGGCACCCAACGACGATGAGCAGGGGTACTACCGCTGGCGGCTGTCTGAGAAGCTCCTGCAGGCGTGGATCGACCCCGCCCACCCAGAGCGCTTGCTGCTGCCCGAGAAGGTCGCTCTGCTGGGTCACCTTGGATCGCTCCTCGAGGCCGGCGAGCTCGAGGTGAGCGCGTTTGCCAACGTCTTGTCGTCGTTGGCCGCAGAGCCGAACCAGCACCGCGAGGTGCTCAAGCACATCACGCGCGGCTACGGGTTTATCGACCGCCTGCTCACGTCCGAGCCGGCGAAGGCTGCGCTGGCGGCGAGGGCCAACAAGGCCCTCACGCCGCACCTGACGGGGCTCGACATCCGCTCGGACGCCAACCTCCGCGAGCGACGGGTGCGCCCTTCGCTTGTCAAAGCTCTCGGGACGCTTGGGCGAGACCGTGTCGTCGCGAAGCGGGCCCGCAAGACGGCTGACGCGTTCTTGGACTCGGTCGAGGCGGGCACGTGGTCGGCGCCCGGCGCCGTTGTCCCCCAAGAGGTGGTCGTCTACCTCCCGCTTGCCGCCAAGCTCACGGGCGCCGGTGACGACGCCTATCACGACGTGCTCCAGCGTCGGATCGCAGGCGCTCTGAAGACGGTCGACAACTCGGTCCTACGGCGCGCACTCATCAACGCCGCCGGCAGCTTCAAGCAGCCACCGCTCGTTCGCCGCAGCCTCGACCTGCTGCTCGATGGCACCCTGCGCTCCCAAGACTACCGCACGCTCGTGCGCGGCCTCAGCGATGACCATCCGGTTGTCCATGCGTCGTTTAGCTGGCTGAAGGACAACTTCGACCGCATCGTGGCGCTCCTCGGGGTAAAGTCTGCGCCGTACCTTCCGTTCATCGCCGATGGCTACTGCACCTCGGCCGACAGCGAGGCGGTGCAGCGCTTCTTCGACAGCAAACGCGACATCATTCCGAGCGGCCTCGAGCGCAACCTCGCGCTCACGCGCGAGCGCATTGCGCTCTGCAGCAGACTCCGGCAGGCGCACGGTCCAGCGATGAAGAGCTGGCTCGGTATCCAATAGCCGCAGCGCTTGTGAGAGCACGGCCCTAAGGCGCTGCCGATCTGCCGGCCGCCAGACAACTCGGATGAAGGCCGGGTTAGAGCTCGACCAGCCCGTCGTACATGGACGGCGCCATGGAGAGTCCCATCGACGCGGGCCGCGCCACGCGCAGGACCGTGAGTCCAGGGGTCTCGCTGGCGACCTGCCGGATGGGTGCAACGCCACTCTCGATGCGCAAGCGTACCAGCGCCGGGTCGAGCCACTCGGGCACGAAACGGTTGCTGCTGTTGCGCTCAAGCGCCAAGCCGACGCCAAAGTTTTGAAGCTTCGTTAGTGCGGCCCGCAACGACGGCCGACCCTCGTCGGGCAGGCCGCCCTGGAGCCACAGGATGGTGGATGAGCCGAGGATGTTGCCCTGGTCGAGGATCGCGGCCGCATGCCGCCCGAAGGACGGGTGGAGGTAAAACGACGGGCTGATGGCGATCGCCCACTCGTCATAGGTTGAGTGGCGCATGGCGACGTAGCTAGCCAGCGCGCGGAAGTGCTCCGCCGGCGGGAGCGGAACCGACGGCCGCACAGTGAGCAGCGCGGTCTTGGGTCGACCCGGTTGCCGCCACTGAATCGTTCGCATGACGATGTTTGACGGGGTCGGCGCCCGTGCTGCGTCCGCTGGGCCCAACACATCCTTGAGACGCGCGAGCAGAGCTGCGTCTGAGGGGGGCGTCCCGTCGGTGATCGTCTCGGCGTGCTGGCGGGTACTGTGTCCACGCCGCCGGCGATCTGACTCACTCGACATGGCAGTCACCTCGACTCCCGAGGTGTCATCTCAGTGCAGTCCTCGCGGAGTGCGGAGCTGCGGCCATCGTCGTGTGTCGTCATACATCATCCAACGACCTCATCGAGCGATCGCTTGAGCTGAATGTGAGCCGCGCTCGACGATTTCTCTGCGTCTCACAACGAGAAAACGCCGCCAGTGCTGTCACTGGCGGCGTCGGCGTCAACTTTGCATTTGCGAATAGTCGATCGCAAGACTCTGCTGGCAGAGTTGCGAAAGGGCCTAGTGGTCGAAGTACAGGAAGAACTCGTAGGGCGTCGGACGCAGCCGAACCTGGCTGATCTCTTCCGTGCGCTTCCAGGCGATCCAGTCGTTGAGGAGGGTCTCGGTGAAGACCCCGCCCTTGAGCAGGAAGTCGCAGTCTTGCTCCAGCGCGTCGATCGCTTCTGCCAGCGTCGCCGGTGCCTGGCCGACATTGGCGAGCTCCTCCGGCGAGAGCCCGTAGATGTCTTTGTCGAGCGGCTGGCCTGGGTCGATCTTGTTTTCGATGCCGTCGAGGCCCGCCATCAGCAGCGCAGAGAACGAGAGGTAGCCGTTCGCCATCGGGTCGGGCGTGCGGTACTCCAGTCGCTTGCTCTTGGGGCTGCTGCCCTGGAGCGGGATGCGGATGGAGGCCGACCGGTTGCGGCTCGAGTACGCGAGGTTGATCGGTGCTTCGTAGCCAGGGACCAGCCGCTTGTAGCTGTTGGTCGTCGGGTTGGAGAACGCCGAGAGGGCGCGCGCATGCTTGAGGATGCCGCCGATGAAGTAGAGGCCGGTCTGCGAGAGGCCCGCGTACTTGTCGCCAGCCATCAGGTTCTCGCCGTCTTTCCAGATCGAGATGTGCGTGTGCATCCCCGACCCGTTGTCGCCGTAGATGGGCTTCGGCATGAAGGTCGCGACCTTGCCGTTGCGGGCAGCGACGTTGCGGACAATGTATTTGAACCACATGAGCTGGTCGGCCATCGACACGAGCTCGTCGTACTTCATGTCGATCTCGCACTGACCGCCCGAGGCAACCTCGTGGTGGCTCGCTTCGACCTCGATGTCGACGCCAAGCATCTCCAAGACCATCTCGGTGCGGATGTCCTCGAGGGAGTCCCACGGCTTGGTCGGGAAGTAGCCACCCTTCGGGCGCGACGTGTAGGCCTTGTTGCCGCCCTCTTCGTAGGCGCCGCTGTTCCAGTGACCTTCCTTGCTGTCGACCTCGTAGAGGGCGGCATTGCCGGTCTGCTCGTAGCGTACGGAGTCAAAGAGGAAGAACTCGGCTTCCGGTCCGATGTAGGCGGTGTCGGCGAGGCCCGTCGACTTCAGGTGGGCCACGGCCTTCTTGGCGACGAAGCGCGGGTCCTTCTCGTAGGGCTCGTAGGTGACCGGGTCGACCACGCTGCAGATGAAGCTGATGGTCGGGTACTTCGCGAACGGGTCCATGCGCGCGGTGTCCGACTGCGGGACGATCGTCATGTCGCTCTTGTTGATCGGCTGCCACCCGCGGATGGACGAACCGTCAAAGCCGAAGCCTTCCTCGAAAGAGTCCTCTTCGAGTTGGGCGATGTGGACCTGAACGTGCTGCCAGGTGCCCAAGAGGTCCACGAACTTGAGGTCGACCATGACGGCCTCCTTCTCGTGGGCGTACGCGATGGCTTCTTTCGGCGACATCCCTTTCATCTGCTGATCTCCTCGTTGGTTGACGGGCTGAGCCCGGGGGGACGGATGACTTCCTAGCGTGGAATTGTTTCCGCGGTGTTTCGTCGTCGGCGATTGTGGCGGCCGCGTGTCGCCAAGAACCGGCTAGATGGCGTCGCCGCCGGTCTCGCCCGTGCGGATCCTCACGGCGTATTCGATCGGCAGCACAAAGATCTTTCCGTCGCCGATCTTGCCGGTGCGGGCTGCGCGCTCGATCGCCTCCACCACCATACGGACCTGCTCGTCACGCACCACGATCTCAAGCTTCGTCTTCGGCACGAAGTCCACGATGTACTCGGCTCCGCGGTAGACTTCTTTCTTGCCGCCGGTCCGGCCAAAGCCCTTCACATCGCTGACAGTCATGCCCTCGATGCCGACCTCAGCCAGCGCCTCCTTCACCTCATCAAGCTTGAAGGGCTTGATAATCGCTTCGACTTTCTTCATGGCGACTCGCTCCTTACCCGCCGGACTCTGGCGTTCGCCGGCGCCTGCGTCAACGCGCGATCGCATCTACGGTCACGCGACCGCCTACAAGGCCTCCAAAAGAAAAGGGCGACCCTCTCGGGCCGCCCTTGTCGGACTTCGATCGGCTAGCCTCGGCTAGCCATCGCGGCAACTAGCGCGTCGAACGCTGGCGGCGATCTTCTTTCTTCTCGCGGCGATCCTCGTTGCGCTCAACGCGGTTGGCGCGGATCTCCTGCTGCGCCATGCGCATGGTGTTGCGGATGATGTCCTCTTTCTGGCGGAGCGACGCCATGTCCGTCTTGCCAACGAGCGCTTTGTAGCGAGCGAGCATGCTGCTGCGCGAGTTCTGGGTCTTCACCTCTTTGCGCAGGTCACGGCGGTCGTCGCGCAGGTCGCGTCGGTCGTCAGCACGGTTGCGGATGGCGCGGTTGGCCTTGACGGGCTGACCCTTGAGCGTCGCGCGGCGCAGGTTCTTGTTGTCACGCGCAAGCTCGCGCTTGCTGCGCTTGACCTCGCGCTTGTCGCCGCGGATTTCCTTGCGGGACTCGGCCTTCTCGACCCGCAGCTCCTTCATAAAGCGCTGGTCGAGCTTGGCGATGGCTTTGGTGTTGTTGCTCTTACGCGCCTTCTTGTAGGCCGCGTAGAGGACCTGCATCCGCGCCAGGTCGCCCTTGTCGTTCTTCATCTCTTTGCGGTCTGTCCGCAGCTCTGCGTTGTTCTTGCGTCGCTCGACAGTGCCGGGGGGCGCAGCGATAGCGGGCGCGGTGAAGCCAACGAGAATGCCAAGAATCATGAATTTGCGTAGCATCGGTATCCCTCCAGGAACGCCAACGAGTGTTGTGCTAGCCAAAGACGCTGTGCTGCCTTCGGCATTCAGAAGTTTTTGAACGGGCGGTTACCCAGCCGGTGCTAACCTACCGTAGCCGCACCTAGACGCAAGCCAGGGGACGACGCCATCGCTGCGTATCCGCGGAGCGTCGGGCCATGGTCACAGTTGCCGATCGCGGGCTGTCTGAACGTGCTCCTTGCCAAGCACCTACCCAAGGGCAGAGCATCGCGGCATGAAGATCATCACTCTCGAGGGGACCCCACGGTCCATGGGTCGCGCGTTCGGCGAAGAGCTGCGTGCTGAGATCGCCGAGTTCTACGAGCTCCGCGTCGCAAACGCCATCCGCCAGGCCAAGAAGTACGGTGGCCGCATCGTCGACCGCGACGACGTCACTCGCGCGGCGCGGGCCTGTGTTGCGCCGACCGCAGCCTATCACCGCGCTGGCTTTGAAGAGCTCTGCGGGATCGCCGAGGGCGCCGATATGCCGGTCGAACAGATCCTCGCGACCAACGGGCTGACCGACATCCGCGACATCCTCTGCTGGCCCGGTCAGCTCGACGCATTCGGCGGTTGCTCGTCGTACATTGTCGCGGGCGACCGCACCGCCGACGGTGCCGCCTACTGCGGTCAGACGTGGGATCTCGCGACCGACAATCTTCCCTACGTGCTCAGCGTCCACCGGCGCCCATCCGACGGCCCCCAGACGTGGTCTCTCACTACGGTGGGCTGCCTCTCACTGATTGGCCTCAACGAACACGGCCTCGCGATCGGTACCACCAACGTCCGCAGCATGGACGCGCGGCCCGGTGTGACCTACCTCAGCATCATCCACAAGGTGCTCGCTCAGCGCAGCTTCGACGACGGCGCCCGTGCGATTGTCGACGCGCATCGCGCCGGCGCCCACTTCTACTACCTGCTGGGACCAGGGGGCGATGCCGCCGCCTTCGAGTGCCGCGCGGAGGTTGCCCACCGTCAGGACGTCCCATCCGGCGCCTACGTGCACACCAACCACTGCCTTGTGCCCGCCAATCAAGCGACCGAAGGCGTGAAGGCGTCGTCGTCGTCGCTCAAACGGCAAGCACGCCTCGAAGACCTCACCGGGCCGACTGACGGTGGGCACTCGGTCGCTGCTCTCCAGGCGATGCTCGGCGACACCGACAACGGCACCGACGCGATCTGTCGCGATGACTTCGACGGCATCAACACCAACGGCGCGGTTGTGATGGCGCCAGACGCTGGCAACATCTGGGTTCATCATGGTCTGCCGACCCCGAGCGGCTGGATCGATCTGAAGGCGGCGACATCATGAAGCGGGACCTCCCTACCGCCATCCTGGTCGCCTGCCTGGCTCTAGGTGCATGTGGCGACGACGGAAACGCCGGCAGCGATGCAGCGAGCGACACCGCCGCCGACGACAGCAACGTCTCGGGCGACGCGCTCGACGACACCAGCACGGAGCTCGACGCCGCCGGCGAGGACACCGCGCTCGCTCCTCAGGACACGACCATCGGTCCCCCCACGGCCGAGGTCTACTGCGAGCTGATGTCCGAAGCGTTCTGCGACTACTACATTCGATGCGACCGGATGGCCGTGAGCTCCGTCGAGGCCTGCCGCGCCGTCTTTGTCGAGGCCTGCAACGCGAAGTTCGAGCCAACCTATATCGCCTTGGAAGCGGTCGGCCTGGTCGAGCTCTCTGTGCCGGGCGTCACCCAGTGCACAGCCCACCTTCGGACCGTCACCTGCGAGCAGCAGCTCCGCGACCTCGACGGCGACTGCGGCGCGCTCTGGGAGGGTGCCGTCCCAGCCGGCGGCGCTTGCGGTATCGGTCCAACCGGCATTGAGACCTTGGTCTGCGCCCCCGGCACAAAGTGCGTCCTGGGGCTCGACTTCTGCGGGACCTGCGCGGCAACGGTTGCCGTCGGCGAGGCGTGTGGCGACGGTGTGCGTTGCGCGGACACCGCCCGCTGCGTCGACAGCGTGTGTGTCGCCCGTAGCCGTCCAGGTGAGGCCTGTGGTGACGACCAACCCTGCGTTCAAGGAAGCGCGTGCGACGCGGGTGTCTGCGCAGGGCCCAACATTGCCGGCCTTGGAGAGCTCTGCGGCGCCGGCGTCAGCTGTCAGTACAAGAGCGTCTGTCGCGGCGGGATCTGCACGGCGACGGCCCTCATCGGCGAGGCGTGCGTGGACGATGCCGGCTGCGCGTCCGGCTTCTGCCAGGCCGATGTCTGCACGCCGCTGCTTGTGGAGGGCGACACCTGCAGTCGCGCGACCCAGTGCAGCACATGGCGTTGTGCAGGGACCTGTCAGTCGGCGATCGACAGCTGCCTGCAACAATAGAGGGGGCTACTCCTCTTCGTCGAACGTCAGCGAGTCCGGCTCCAAGACGCCAAGCTCCTGGCGGTAGAGGTCCCAGCGGCTCAGCGGGTCGGGGGTCTGCTTCTCATAGCGGACCTCGAGGATCTCGACCTCCGTCTCATCGCCGAGGTGGCGCATGGTCACCATGTCGCCTTCCGCGCGGCGCATGACCGCAGCGCCCATCGGCGAGCGCCACGAGATCCTGCCCTTGTCGGACTCGATCTCGTCCTGACCAACAAGGACCAGCTCTCGCTCGCTGCCGTCCTCGTAGCCGATGACGATCGTGGCGCCGAAGAAGACGCGGTCGCCGCGGTCGACTGCGGGATCGACGACCTCAGCGGCACGCATACGCCGCGTCAGCCAACGCAAGCGCCGGTCGATCTGACGCAAGCGCCGCTTTCCGTAGATGTACTCGGCGTTCTCGGAGCGATCGCCCAGAGAGGCGGCGTACGCGACCTCCTCGACGATCGTCGGTCGCTCCCGGAGGCGTAGCCAGCGGTGCTCGTCGAGCAGCCGCTTGAAGCCTCGCGGGGTGATGTAGTTCTTGGGGCTTGCCATCGGCTCAGCATGGCGGGATCCCCGACGCAGTGACAAGTGCCACGGCCGTCGAGCACGGACGTGCCGTCCAACGCGTGGTTCGACGAGCTCAGCCCGCGAGGAATTCCAGCGGACGCTTCGGTGACCGTGTAGACTCCGGCGCATGTACGGATACCTCAAGGTTGACGGGCGTCATGGCCGTGGCCGCGCCAGCCACGCTCAGTGCGGTCTATGCGCCCACTTCGGGCGGAGCTACCGGACCCGTACGCGACTGCTCGCAGGCATGGACGCGAGCGTCCTGTTGCTCCTGGTCGAGGGGATGTCCGATCAGCCGCTCGATCGCGACCGAGTGCGCTGCCCGCTGAAGCTCGGCTTGCGGCACCGCGTCGCGCTTGGGCCTGACACCGATGCGGTCGCCTTGGTCGCGGCGCTGCAGCTCTTTCTCGCCGGTGAGAAGCTCGTGGACGACCGTGTGGACCGTGACTCGCGCACCGCGAAGGTTGCCGCGGCACTCTTTGCCAAGGACGTCGCTGAGAGCGAGCGCCGGCTCGTCGACGCAGGATTCCCGCTGCAGGCCGTGCGGCTCGAGCTCCGCGCGCAGAGCGCGCTCGAGGCCGACCGGTCCGCCGACATCGACGCGTTGTCGGGACCAACCGCGCGCGGACTCGGGGCCATCGCTCGCTGGTTGGCGTCGCGGTTTAGCGCGTCCGCCAGCGCCGTCGACGCCATGGCGACCTTCGGCGCGCGGCTCGGAACCACCATCTACCTCGTCGACGCGATCGACGACGTGGCCCATGACCTCGCCTCAAACAGCTTCAACCCGCTGATGCAGACGCTCGGTGGCCTGACGCCCGCGTCGCTCGACTACCTCGGTGGTCTTGTCGAAGGGCGGCTCGAGGCACTCGCGAGCGCATTCGACGCGCTTGAGCTGACGCGAAACACCGAGGTGCTACGCGAAGCGACGGTGGAGAGTCTCCGTCGCGAAGCTGAGCGGGCACTCAAGAAGCTGCCGGCACCAGCGGTTGCGATGCGTCAGCTGGCGCTACCGCAGCCGTCACCGCACTCCTCCACGCATTCCGGAGCGACCGATGCTCGAGTCTGACATCCTCAAAGCCATCCGTGACGCCGGCGGCCGTGCCACGCTCGCCGATATCGTCCGCGGAACCGGGCGGCCAGGCCACGAGCTCGAGGGCTCTATCCTGCCAGCGCTCAACCTCGCTGGCGGCCACATCGCCGTCGATGACAACGGCGAGCTGGTCTACTCCGTCAAGCGGACGCGAAACATCGAGACCCGCAGTCTCTGGGATCGCATCCTGTCGACGAGCTATCGGTGGTTCCAGGTCGTCTTCTTTAGCTCGCTAACCGTCGTGCTGGTCTCGTACTTCGTGTTCTACGTGCTTCTGTTGGTCGCCATCGCCGTCGCCGGCATCGCTGCCGCATCCCAGGGCGGCGACTGCGACCTGGACTGCGACGGCGCAGACTGCGACGGCTGCGACGGCTGCAACGCGAGCGGCGATGTCTGCTTCATGTGCTACTCCAGCCCGGCGCAGCAGACCGACCGCCGCGTGCTCCGCGAGAAGCAGCGGCGCGTGCGAAACGACAAGAAGATCGCCAAGGTCCGGCGCAGACTCAGGAACAAGCAGGAACGACGTCGGAAGCGGGTCGGAGAGGCCCAGTCGGCGACCGACGCGAGCGGAAACATGGAGTACCTCGGTCTCGCCCTCGAGCGGGAGAGCGTGCTGGAGAAGCCGCGGCTGCTGCGCGCCGTGCGGGACTTCATCTTTGGTCCGCCGCGTCCGGTGCCGGACCCGCGCGCTCAGGACAAGAACTTCCTCGGCTTTATCTCGACGCACAACGGCCGCATCACGGCCGCCGATGCCGTGAGCATCACCGGCCTTCCGGTCGATCTTGCCGACGCCATACTGCTGAGCGTTGCGGCACGCTACGAGGGCGACGTCACCGTCAACGACGACGGGGTCATCCTCTACACGTTCGACAAGCTCATGGCGACGGCCGCCGAGGACATCGACACCCTGCGTTGGATCGAGCGGATGAACGGGGTCGTCACCGTGACTCAGTTCGCGCACCACACCAACACGGACGCCTCGCAGGCGTTGCATCGTCTTCGCCACCTCATCGAGATGGTCGGCGGACGCATCGAGCACCTTGAGACAACCCACTTCGTGTTCCCGCCAGACGCGGTCGAGCGTCTCCATCACATGGCCGAGCGCGCTGAGGCCCTGCGCGAGTACACCTACGACTGGGATCGGATGGAGCTCTCTCCAGCGGTCATCGGGATTCCGCAGGGCGGCTCCGGCTGGATCATCGGCTTCAACCTGCTCAACCTGACCCTTGCCGCGGTCCTCACCTACGTCTACGGCTCTGGCTTTCCGCCCTACACGGGGTGGTCCGGCGAGTCGCTCCTTGTCGCCCATCTTCCGCTCTTCTTCTCGTTGGCGGTCTTCGCGATTCCGCTTGTCCGACTGCTGTGGCGTCGCGTGACAGATCCGAAGCGTCTTGAGCGCAACGCACGCCGCGTGACGCTGCTGGCGCTCTTTCACCTGCTCGAAGAGCGCGACACCGCGATTGTGCGGCCTGGCGACATCGCTGGTCTGCTCTACCCGAAGAGCAAGGTGCTAAGTCCGGCCTACGTCGACCGCTACCTCGCCCCGATCGTCGCTGAGATGGAAGGATCGCTGGACGTGGAAGCAGGCACCGAAGGCGGCTTCGCCTATACCTTCGAGCGCCTGTTTGGCGAGCTCCACGCGATTCGCCACGAGCGCCTCAACGTCGACATTCACGAGCTTCAGCTCGCCCCGCTGGTCTATGACTCCGCCGAGGAGCTCATCGCTGAGGAGCTGACGGTCGAGTAGCCTGAGCTCGCCGCCGCGAGCGCGTTGATCGCCCCGTTTGCTGACGTGCGCTGCGCGATGGCAGCGGTTGGCAACCTTGCAAGGGGCGGCTTTCCGAAATTCCTGTTCAGTCGTCTGGCGCGATCTGTCGAATTCGGCGACACTGGATCGACACCAACGAAGGAGCGCCCATGCTGCGACGACATGCCCTCTGGACACGACACCTGCTGACACTCACCTGCGCACTTGGCGCTCTGGCATGGGCGGGCTGCGGTGACGATGATGACGGTGGAGACGGCGACGACACGACCGTCGAGACCGACACTGGCGCTGACACGACGCCGAGCGTGCCGACAACGTGGGACGAAGCCGTTGCGTCCGGTCAGCAAGGCGCCTACATGAGCGGCGTCGTCGTCCCGGCGATGAAAGACAAGTTTCAAGAGTTCGACAGCGCGGGCTTTGAGACCTTCAACTGCTCGACCTGTCACGGCTCAGGCGCATCCGTCGGTAGCTTCTCCATGCCCAATGCGGAGCTGCCGCCCCTCGGGCCTGCCGACTTCGCTGGCACCGACGCCGTCCACGTGTTCATGCAGACCGAGGTCGTCCCGACCATGGCGGGGCTGCTAGGAATGGACACGTTCGATCCCTCGACGGGCGAGGGCTTCGGCTGCTTGGGCTGCCACACCTCAGAGTAGCACGTCGACGCGAACACGGGCCGGCGAGGATGCGCGAGCACTCTCGTCGGCCTTTTCGTTTGGCGCGGCGTAGCCCGCGATGCACGCCCAGACGGGCTTGCTCAAGAGCCTTCGAGCGAGGACAAGAACGCCGAGCCCTTGGACCCGGCTCAGAGCGGCTGATGCGGCCCAGCATCGTGGCAAGCGACCGTCAGTGGCCAGTGTCGAGGACCGAGGCGTGCGTCCGTCGACCCGCGTTCAAGCTCGGCCTCGCGTGGACGCGGCCCAAGTCAGCACGCTTATCTGCTGTCTCGTGCGTCCTGCGCAGCGGTCGCTGGTGCTCGCCCAGTGTCGGCGAGGTTCGCGTCGGCATTTGCCGGCTTGCCCATGGTCGCCTTGAGCGTGTCTTCCAAGACCTTGAGCCGAAGCGGCTTGGCCAAGAAGCCGTCGAGGCCCAGCTCGACGAAGCGGGCATCATCGGTGATGGAGATGTCAGCCGAGAGGATCACGATCGGTGTCTGCGCGCGCTGGTTGTCGCGCTGCCAGGCGCGTGCGAGCCGGGTGGCTTCCCAGCCATCCATCCGCGGCATCTGGCAGTCCATCAACACAAGCCCATAAGACGTCTTCTTGAGTGCCTCTAGCGCCTGCTCGCCGTCGTAGACAGCGTCATGCGTGTACCCAAGGTGGGCGAGCATGTGTGCGACAACTTTAACGTTTGTCGCATCATCTTCCACTACCAATATGCGCTGCCGTTCGCTCACTAACTAACCGCTCCGCTCGCGCCCTGGGCTGCGAGGTCATTCTGGCGTCTCTCCGCGCCTCACGTTTCATATACCGCGTTGCGTGATGCGAGTAACCCTACAATTGCTTCAGCGACTGAAACTTCGCCGCTTTCGACCTTCGCGTTCAGCTCGGCGTAGGCCTCCGCTGTCCCTGGAGAGTCCATGAAATGATCAATGATTGCCGAGTGTAATCGTTCTCGGAACCACGCGCCGCGCTGCGCTCGTCGACGCTCGAGGAACACGCCGGACGCTTGGATCCTTTTGATGCGTTGCCCAATCACGTCCCAGCTCTCTGCGACACCAGTGTCAGCCAAGGCACTTGCAAGCAGTACGTCGGGCGCATCCGCGCTATTTGACGCGTTGCGAAAGGCGCGAAGTGCAGAGCGGTAGGTGCGGGCGGCCTGTCTCGCCTTCGGTAGGTTGTCGCCATCGGCCTTGTGCACGATCAGGACGTCTGCGATCTCGATGAGACCGCGCTTGATCCCCTGGAGCTCGTCACCTGCGCCCGGCAGCATCAGCGCAACGAACTGGTCCGTCATGTCGGCAACGCGCGTCTCGCTCTGCCCGACGCCGACGGTCTCAACCAGGACCACGTCGAAGCCAGCGGCTTCGCACACAATGATCGCTTCGCGGGTGCGAGAGGCCACGCCACCCAAGGTGCCTGTCGTCGGCGAAGGGCGGATGAATGCAGACGGTGAGCGGCCCAGCCGCTCCATCCGCGTCTTGTCGCCGAGAATGCTCCCGCCAGACCGGCTGCTGCTCGGATCCACCGCCAGCACGGCCACACGGTGCCCTCGCTCGATGAGCTTCATCCCTAAGCTGTCGATGTAGGTACTCTTTCCCACGCCAGGGACGCCGGTGATTCCGACACGGAGCGTCGCCATTGGTCGACGAGTTAAATGCGTCAGCAGCATCGCAGCGATATATCGGTGGTCTTGGCGCTTCGACTCAACGAGCGTGATCGCTTTGGCGAGCGCCGCGCGGTCGCCTCCAATGACGGACGCAGCCAGAGCCTCGGCGTCGATGGGGGGCGCCACGGGTCAGTCCAGCGCGGTGCGGAGCGTGTTCAAGAGCTCGATAGCGGCTTCCGAGATCACCGTCCCAGGCCCAAAGATAGCGCTCGCGCCGGCCTCTCGGAGAGTGGGGTAGTCATCCGGCGGAATCACGCCGCCCACCACGATCATGATGTCTTCGCGCCCGGCGGCGGCGAGGGCGTCGCGCAGCGCCGGAACGAGCGTGAGGTGGCCCGCCGCGAGCGACGAGACCCCCACCAAGTGCACATCGTTGTCGACCGCTTGCTGGGCCGTCTCTTCCGGCGTCTGAAAGAGCGGCCCAATGTCGACGTCGAAGCCGAGATCGGCAAATGCCGTCGCAATGACCTTTTGCCCGCGGTCATGGCCGTCCTGGCCGATCTTGGCGACGAGGATGCGCGGCCGACGGCCCTGAGCGTCTTCGAACTCGGCCGCAGCGGCCCGAGCCCGGTCGATCTTGGCGCGTGCCTTTGGAGCGTCTTCCATGGCGGCAGCGTACACCCCGCGGACGGCCGAGGGCGAGGCCTGGTGCCGGCCAAACACGGTCTCCATCGCGTCACTCATCTCGCCCGCCGTGCAGAGCGCACGCGCAGCGTCCACGCACTTCGCCAACAGGTTCTCGTCGCCAGCTGCAGCGGCTCGTAGCGCCGCAAGTGCGGCCTCGACCTTGGCAGGGTCACGATCGGCACGCAGCTGAGCGAGTCGCGCCAGCTGAGCCTCGCGGACCGCGCTGTTGTCGACGCGCAGGACCTCGACAGGCGCTTCGTCGGTCGGCTGAAAGCGGTTGACCCCGACCACGGTCTGTTGACCCGAGTCGATACGGGCCTGCGTGCGCGCAGCGGCTTCCTCGATGCGGAGCTTGGGAATCCCGGCCTCGATGGCCTTCGCCATTCCCCCGTGTGCCTCGGCCTCCTGGATGTGAGCCCATGCACGCTCCGCCAGCTCCCACGTGAGGCGCTCGACGTAGTGGCTGCCACCCCAGGGGTCGACGGTCTTGCAGGTGTCTGTCTCCAGCTGGAGCATCAGCTGCGTGTTTCGAGCGATCCGCGCCGAGAAGTCCGTCGGCAGCGCGAGCGCCTCGTCGAGCGAGTTCGTGTGCAGGCTCTGAGTCCCACCTTGGGTCGCGGCCATCGCCTCGATGCAGGTCCGCACGACGTTGTTGTGCACGTCTTGGGCCGTCAGGCTCCAACCACTGGTCTGGCAGTGGGTTCGAAGCGCCATCGACTTCGGGTTCTTCGGACCGAAGGGCTTGACCAGCTTGGCCCACAGAATGCGAGCCGCGCGTAGCTTGGCGACCTCCATGAAGAAGTCCATCCCGACGGCCCAGAAGAATGAGATCCGCGGCGCGAACGCGTCGATATCGAGGCCCGCGGCCAAGCCAGCGCGCAGGTACTCGAGCGCATCGGCGAGGGTGTAGCCGAGCTCAAGATCGGCCGTCGCACCCGCCTCCTGCATGTGGTAGCCGGACACGCTGATCGCGTTGAAGCGCGGCATCTCACGGCTGGTGTACGCAAAGATGTCGGCGATGATCCGCATGCTCGGTGCGGGCGGGTAGATGTAGGTGTTGCGGACCATGAACTCTTTGAGGATGTCGTTCTGGATGGTTCCGCTGAGCTGGTCGCGCGGCACGCCTTGCTCTTCCGCCGCCGCAATGTAGAGCGCCATGATCGGCAGCACCGCGCCGTTCATCGTCATCGACACGCTCATCTCGCCGAGCGGGATGCGGTCAAAGAGCACGCGCATATCGTAGAGACTGTCGATAGCGACGCCCGCCATCCCCACATCGCCAGGGACGCGCGGGTGATCGGAGTCATAGCCGCGGTGGGTCGCCAGGTCGAACGCCACAGACAGACCCTTTTGGCCTGCCGCCAGGTTCTTGCGGTAGAAGGCGTTGGATGCCTCGGCCGTCGAGAAACCTGCGTACTGGCGAACGGTCCACGGGCGCATCACGTACATCGACGCATACGGGCCCCGTAGAAAGGGCGGCAGCCCCGGCATCGTTCCGAGCGTGGGGAGGTCCGCGACGTCAGCCGCCGTGTAGCGCCCCTTGATAGCGATCTGCTCCGGCGTGCTCCGGCCAGCGGCGGTGTCCGCAGCAGGGGCAGCGTCCGCAGCCGCCGCGTCGGGTCGAAAGGGCACATCGGCAAAGTTCGGGAAGGTCATGCGTGCCTCCTGACGATCGCGGTCCGCTGGATGACCTCGAGACTCATCGCGATGTCTTGGCCGACGTAGAGAAAACGGGTGGCACCCGCCTTTCGCCAGGCGTCTTCATGGTCGCCGGGACGTCCGGCAACGACCACGCTGGTTGCACCCGCAGACCGCAAGCTCGCCACCAGTGGCTCAAGCTCGCTGACGTAGCGCTTGGTGGCGCCGGAGACCACCGCGACGCGCAGCTGGTTGGCCCGCAGCGCGTCCGCCGGGGCGGTGTCGCCCTCGGGCGTGACCAGGGCGATGCCACCCGCGGCGAGCGTGTTGGTGACCCACATGGTGCGCGCGTTGTGCTCTGCCACCGGGCCGAGCGTCACGAGCAACGCGCTCGGCTTGGCGATGTCGGCGTCGTCTCGCAGCGCCTCGAACGGCGCGCTCAGGTGCCGTGGCTCGAGCTCTTGGCAGCGCGTTGGCGTGCCGCTCGGCCACGTGATGGCATCTGCGGGTGCCGACTGGCGCTTCAAGTGGGCGTCCTCCTCGGCGTGGTCGACAGGCGTTGGCAGGACTTCGGTGAGGTTTGGGAATGCGGAGACGCCAACGACCGCGTCGCGTCGCTTCCGCAAGCGTGCCTTCTTGCGGCTCCACAGCGAGTCGACCAGGTGCTGGAGCTTGTCATCGACCAGCGCCGCGACCACGCCGCCTGCCTTCTCAGCCTGCTGCATCACCGCCCAAGCAATCCGGGCGACATCTGCCGTCATCGACTCGAGGGCCCACGCGCCGCTCGCCGGGTCGGTCACGGCGCCGAGGTGCGCTTCGTCGCGCAGGACCAGCGACGTGTTGCGTGCGACCCGACGGGCCAGGGGACTGGCGGATCCAAGCCGCGCGTCGAAGGGGGCAAGCTCGAAGACATCGGCGCCGCCGACGCCGGCAGCAAAGCACGCTGTCGTGCCGCGCAGGATGTTGACCCACGGATCGCGGATGCTCAGCGCGCGGGTCCCAAGCTCGGCGACCACATGGAGTGGTTTGGGCTCAGCGACCCCGCAGCCTTGCATCACCTGGGTCCAGAGCTGGCGCAGGGCGCGCAGCTTGGCCACGCCGAGCAGGAAGTCGGCGCCCAATGAGACGCGAAACGACATGAGGCTTGCGGTGTCTGCAGGTGCAACTCCCCGGGCGTCTAGCGCGCGCAGTGTCGACACCGCGCAGCCAAGCCCCCATCCGAGGCTCGCCGACTCCGACCCACCGCCGGCGTGAAAAGCGGAGTCTGAGACACTCAACGCATGCAGTTCGCGCCGCCCAGTGACTGCCTTGGTCAGCTCGGCCGCCTCGTCCCAGGCGGTCTCGATGCCCTGAGGGAGCAGGCCGGTGCTGGCTAAGTGACCGATGGGGTCCACCTCGAGCCTCATAGCCTCCGTGCGGGCCGAGCCCACCAGCGCGAGGCCCAAACGGGCGGTCGCGGCCCCGGCGTCGAGCGCCACATGCCCAGGTCCGCTGGCCTCGATGAGGCTGGTCCAGTCGCGAGGACCGAGCGCTGCGACCCCATCGAGCTTGAGGTCCGCGGGGGAGCCGCCGCGCGCCAGCGTCGAGTCTGCGACGAACCGCACGCTGTCGGCCCCGCCGGCACGCTCCGTCTGGGCGGACTCTGCGGCACGCTTCGGATCGGCGTCGACCACGCGGGCACTGATCGCCCACCCCCGTGCGCTTCGGTCGATGCTGGTTGCCTTGCCGCTGGTGTAGACCGGCTGCAGGGCGAAGCCGTCCACCAGCTCGCTGACGAGGCGCTTGTCGAATGGGGCACCCTTGAGGTCGCGCTCCACCCGAGCTCGCCAGTCAGCGAGGGAAGCCGGCTCAAACTCACCCAGCGTCAGTGGCCCTGGCCCTGGCGCTCCCGCGCCGCCGTTTTCATCGGAGTTCTTCATCCGCGCGACCCTACACGATGCTCCGAAGCGTCCGCCACCCGGGATTCGCGCGTGCGCCGGTCAGGACGCTCAGCGCCAGCGAAAGACCTTCAGTCCGATCACGAACCCGAGAAAGCCCCAGATCGCCAGCACGAGCATCTCACTGCCAAAGTCGCTGAGCGGCTGGCCGAAGTTGATGATGCCGCGCATGGCGTTGTTCATCGCCGTCAGCGGCAGCGCCTCGATCAGCGGGTGCAGGACCTCGGGGAAGCGCTCGTAGGGAAAGAACGTCCCGCTGACGATCCACATCGGCATCATCACCAAGTTGATGAGGCCCGAGGCAACCTCGACAGACTCGGTGCGGGCCGAGACGAAGATCGCCAAGCCAGTCATCGCAATCCCGCCAAGGAACGCGATGCCCATCACCGCGAGCACAGAGCCTTGCAGCGTCACGTCGAAGGCCCAGGCGCCAAAGAGCAAGAGGGCCGCGACTTCGACGATCAGAAAGCAGAGACGCGAGAGCATGATCGCCAGCAGGAAGTCTCGACGCCGCATGGGCGTGACGACGTAGCGCCGGAGCAGCTTCTTGCTGCGCTCGGTCACGATCGAGTAGCCCACGCCCCAGAGGCTCGAGCCGATGATGTTGAGCGCGATGAGCCCTGGCAGCAGAAAGTCGATGTAGCGACTGCCTCGCGGGACGTTCGTGTCGCTTCGGATCGTCGCCACGTCGCGGCGACCGAGCTTCGCCTGGATCGCCCGGTCGAGCTCCAGCCGCGCGAGCCGGCTCTCGGGCCGCGTGGGGTCTACCAGGACATCGACCATCGGCGGCGCGTAGCCACGCACGATGAGGTCGACCGATCCCTTGGCGAGCGCGCGGTCGAGCTCGGCGGCGGGCAGCTCCATGAGCGTGACCAGCTCTGCATCACCGAGCGCCTCGGTGAGCGCCGCAGCGTGTGGTGCACCGGCTTCAACGCCTGCGCGGATGGGCTCGGGGGGCTGCTCGCGAAACGCCAGCCCAAGAGCGACGGCCAAGAGCACCGGAAAGCCGAACACCCAGAAGACGGCGGCGGGCTCGCGCCAGAACTCAAGGATCCGCGCCTTCGTCATCTGAAGCAGCGGCCGCTGGCGCTCCGTGCTCGCTGGTGGCGTGGCGGCGGGCTCAGCTCGCGTCGGCAGGTCGTCAGCCATCGCGGAGCCCCCTGCCGGTGAGGTGCACGAAGACGTCTTCGAGCGTCGCACGGTGGGTGGATAGCTCGTCGAGGCGCGCACCACGGGCTTCGACGCGCTCTAGGAGCGGGCCCATGGCGCCGGCGATCGAGTCGACGGCGAGCCGCACGCCCGGCGGGCGTGCGCGAACGCTCTGGACGCTCGGCAAGTCGTCGAAGTCGCTCAGCGGCAGCGGCGGCTCCGTGGTGAGGTCAACAACCTGCTGGGCGCCGAGCGACGCGATGAGGCCGTCAGGCGTGCCGCGGGCGATGATCTTTCCCTTGTCCATGACCGCCACGTCATCGGCCAGCTTCGCCGCCTCGTCCATATAGTGCGTGGTCAGCAGCACCGTCCCGCCCTCGCGCTTAAACGTGTCCACGATCTGCCAGATCGCCAGCCGCGCTTGGGGGTCGAGCCCGGTGGTTGGCTCGTCGAGGCAGAGCAGCTTTGGTGCCCCGACAAGCGCACACGCCAGGGCGAGTCGCTGCTTCTGGCCGCCAGAGAGCTTGTCGAAGAAGGCACGCCGCTTGGGCTCAAGCTGCACCAACGCCAGCAGCTCGTCTGGGTCTCGGCCCCGCTTGAAGAGGCTGCGGAAGAGCACGATGACTTCCTCCACGCGCATCTTGCGCGAGAAGTGGGTCTCCTGAAGCTGCACGCCGATGGACGCGCGAATGGCCTGGTCACTGGCCCGCCCGCTGCCCCATCGCAGGCCAAAGACGTCGATCGTGCCTGCGGTTGGCACCGTCAGCCCCTCGATCATCTCGACGGCGGTGGTCTTGCCGGCGCCATTGGGTCCAAGCAACCCAAGACAGGTTCCCGCCTCGATGGTGAGGTCGACCCCGTCGACTGCAACGGTGTCGGGATAGACCTTGCGGAGCCCGCTGCAGACGAGTGCCGTGCTCACAGCGCCCGGACCACGCTAACGATAGCGAGCACCAGCAGCAGCGCGAGCATAGTCGCCGTCGACGTTCGCAGGCCACGGGTGCCGGTGGGCGGGTCGTTGGACTGGGGCGCGCCGGCGTAGAGTCCGGCGTCCTGCTGCACAGGCTTGTTTCCGCCAGCCGCCTCGCCTGGATCCATCAGCCAGGCTCCGTCAGCCGCTTGAAGTACTCGACGATCGACGGGTTGGCCCAGTCGCGCGCGTTGACGAAGCGGGCCACGACCTTGCCGTTGTAGAGCACATAGCTGTCGGGCAGCTTGGAGGTTCCAAACGCCTCGCGGAGCGTGCCCTCGCCGTCGGTCACCGGGTCGCGCAGGAGCAGCATGTCGCGAGACGCCGGCATCCCGCCGGCCCAGCGAACAAAGAAGTCGCGGATGGTGTCCCACGAGTCATCGTAGCTGATCGCCACCATGATGAAGCGTCGTCCATTCAGCTCGCGCCGCAGCCGGAACATGCTCGGCAGCTCGTCGCGGCAGGGCTTGCACCACGTTGCCCAGAAGTTCACGAAGATGAGCGTGTCGCTCGGGAACTCGTTGAGGCGCATCGACCCGCCGAGCTGTGGATCCCGCTCCATCGGAAGGGTCGCCTGGGCGGCCGTGAGCGGCGCGTCGACAAGGTCGGCGCCGATCTGGGGCATCAAGCGCTTGAGCTTCGCCTCCGGGCCCTTCGCCTGAATGGACGACATGACCTGCAGGACGACGAAGCACGCGACGGCCAGGCCGCAGGCGTACACGAACCAGCGCTGGACGCCTTGTAGCCGCCCGGCGCGCTCGTCGTCTGCGTCTACGTCATGGGAACCGGTGGTGTCAGCGTTGTCGGCCATAGCAAGCGGCTATCAGACTTCGCGGGAAACTTCGAGCGCCGAGGCATGGCGTCCCCAACAACGGAAGGCGCCCAACGGACGTTCCCAAGGCCGGCTGCCTCTCGCCGCGCTCTTCGTTCGTCGCGGTGCCCGGCCAGCGTCGACCCTGGTTGGACGCCTTTGCTCTTGACCGAGCGGTGGCCTGGCTGCCATGGGGCAGGCCCCGCGAACCGAGACCGAGTTGACCAAAAACCAAATCCTGCGCCGAATCCGCTACGTCTTCGACTTCAACGATTCGATGATGATCACGTTGTTCAGACAGGGGGGCGCAGAGGTCACCCGGGACCAGATCAGCGCGTGGCTAAAGCGAGAGGAGCAGGACGGGTTTCGGGAGTGTAGCGACACGGAGCTTGCGACCTTCCTCAACGGCCTGATCGTTCACCGTCGGGGCAAACGGGACGGACCGAGGCCTCAGCCCGAGCGGGTGCTGACCAACAACATGATCCTTGTGAAGCTCAGAATTGCGCTGAACCTTCGCGCCGAAGGCATGCTCGAGATCCTGCAGCTTGCCGACCGCACGCTCAGCAAGCACGAACTGAGTGCGCTCTTCAGAAAGCCTGGCCACAAGCACTTCCGCGTCTGTCAGGACCAGATCCTCCGCAACTTCTTGCGGGGCATGACGCTCAAGTTCAGGCCAGGCAGCTCCGACGAGGCCAGCGAGGCCTAGCCCGCATTTCTCACAAGAATTCGGCTGCGGACGGCGGATCTGCAGCACCTGTGCGGCCGTGTTCCTTGCGGAAAACTTAAGGGGGCTCGACACATCGACAGGAGCTGCGCCCCTGGACCCGCGCCGTCGTTGCTCCTCGGTCACATATCCCGATAAACTCCCTCGTCGCGCCTTGGTGGCCAACGCAAGTCCGCACCAATTCGGATGCAATTCACCTGATAGGTGCTCCGGCAGTGTTGCCGGGAAATGCGGATTCTGGGACGCAGCGAGGTGGTGCCGCTGGGGTGATGAACGAGGGGAAACCACAACGCGGGTTGCAGGGGCGCAGCCCCTGAGTGATCTCGAGATCAACAGGAGCTGCGCCCCTGGGACCCGCGTTGAGCGCATCGGAAAGTCATCAGATTTCGCATTTCCCGGCAACGCTGCTAGCCCCAAATCAAGCGCTGTTTTCGAGCGAGGACAAGGAGGTGCCGCACAGGTGCGGCTGGCGCGGGCCACAACGCGGGTCCAGGGGCGCAGCTCCTGTCGATGTGTCGAGCCCCCTTGAGTTTTCCGCAAGGAGCACGGCCGCACAGGTGCTGCAGATCCGCCGTCCGCAGCCGAGTTGTTGTGAGAAGTGCGGGCTAGCGACAGCACTGACTCGCAGCTCAAGCGCAGGGCGCCAGCTCCCGCCCGCGGAAGCGACGCCTCATGCCGGCAGCTACTTGAACTCGATCGAGTCGAACAGAATCGCCGTGTCGAACACGGAGTCCCCAGTGTCTGTTGCAAACAAGCGCATCG
>CALHXW010000184.1 GCA_938040325.1 uncultured bacterium
GCCCGCGAACCGGCCGATAAACGGGATGTTGCGCATCTTGTCCCGGTAGTCGAGGCCGTAGCCGATCACAAAGTGGTCCTCGATCGTGAACCCCTTGTAGTGAATCGGGACCTCGGACGTGGCGTTGATGGGCTTGTGCAGGAGCGTACAGACCTTCACCGAGCGTGGCCGTCGGGTCTGGATGTTCTCAAGCAGGTAGCCGATCGTCAGGCCGGTATCGATGATGTCCTCGACGATGAGCACATCGCGTCCCTCGATGGGCGACGTCAGGTCCTGGGTGATCTTGACGACGCCGGTCGAGCGCGTCTCGTTGCCGTAGCTCGACAGCCCTAGGAAGTCGATCGTGCACTCCACATCCATCGCGCGTACCAGGTCGGCGAGGAACATGAACGAGCCCTTGAGGATGCCGATCACGGCGAGGTCCTTGCCGACATAGTCGCGGGCGATCTCGGCTCCCATCTCGGCGATTCGCGCCGCAAGGGTTTGCTCGTCGATCAACACTTCGAGGTCACTGGCCTTGATGTCCATGGTCGCTCCGGGGGCTTGCGGGTCTTAGAGGGGAGAGGCGAGCGATGCGCGCCAGCGGGGATCAGACAAAGACGTTGTTGATGACCTCGCCCAACCCACCGGCGCCAGGCACGATGTATTGGATGTCGTTGAGGCCGACTTCGCGATCCGGATGGGTACCAGGGACGCTGGCCAACACATCCTCGTCGGAGAGTCCGCGGTCGAGCCGGAACGCGTAGATGACGACCTCAGGGTGGGTCGCCTTCACGTTGCGGATAAACTCTGGCGTGACAATGAGGTTCATCGTCACGATCTTCTTCGGCTCGCCGCCTGCGACCTGCCGGTAGTATTCGATGGCTTTGATGAGCGACGTGCCGGTCGCCCCCATCGGGTCAGGGAAGAGCATCACGCGGCCATCGACGTCGCCGCCGGTCTTCTCACCGAAGATACGGGCGCCGACGACCTGTCCGTCGTCGTCGGTGACCCGGTTCATGATGAGGTGATCCTGGCGCACGCCGCTGGGCTCGAGCACGTGGTTAAGCGCGTCGAAGCAGACCTGGGCCGGCAACATGCCGGCGCGGGCAATGTCCACGCAGACGACCTTGGTGTTGGGGTCGGTGATCTCGCCCTTAAAGACGCCCTTGGGCGTGTGGGCGATCATCCGCGTGTCGGAGCTGCTCTCGCAGATGGGCAGCTCATTGCAGACGACCCGCGCGATGAGGTCCCGGTAGAGGGTGGTCACCAAGTGGTTGATCTGGGGCTGCACCGTGTCATCGGAGCTGAGACGGGCAAGGAGCGAGAGATGGTAGGGGTCGCTCAGGATGTGCACACCGTCGCCGTAGCGATGCGTCAGCTCGCCGTGGTTTAGCCCTGCTGCTCGGTACGCTAGGTCCATACGATCCTCCCACGGTGACGCTGTCTGTGTCGCGCGACGACTACCAACCCGGCCTGGGGTGCGCAAGGCTCGCACTCGCCTGGGGTGGGCTTCGTACGCAGCCAACGACGTGGGCAATGAATAATCTCCGGCCGACGGCGTCTTTGCCGGCGTAGCTTTGACCCCCGCGTTGATCACAGGGCCCACTGGAACTGACGCGAAAGGGTGGCTACGCTCTCGGAAGAGAGAACCGGGCCCAAGGAGTTGAACTCATGCGATTTACGCGAATCAAACACTGGATCCTCAACACCGCTGCGGTGCTGCTCGTCGGCACGCTCGCAGCATCTCCTGCCACCGCAACGCCCCCGGTCGCCGACGACCTCACGGCCGTCGAAGTCGAGCTTAAGCGCGAGACGAAGGGCGTCGAAGCCACCCTTGAGGCGGCGTTCAAGGCCGCGCTCGCTCGCGATTTCGATGCCTACCTCGCGACGATTCACGCCGACGAGCGCAGCACGCCGGCTCAGATCAAGAGCATCCGTCGGTACGCGTTCAAGCGCTTCACCAAGCAGGCCGCTTGGTACCTCAAGAGCGGTGACGTCAGCAGCTTCGAGATCACCAAGCGCCAAGTCCAAGGCAACAAGGCACGCGTCTTTATTAAAGACCTTGCCCATCCAGCCCGCATGGCAGTGCCCGTCAGGTTGAAGAAGAACGCTGATGGCACCTGGTCCATCACCGCAAACTCGCTCTAAACGCTCACCCACACGGGTCGGGAAATGGCGTCCAGCCTTCGCTGGGCGCCTTTTTCGTGCCTGCGCTCTGTGGCCTGAGCCAGCGGCCGTTGGCCTTACGAGGTCAGGACCACGGCCGGGTCGAGTCTCGCGGCCTTGTTGGCGGGCAAGAGCGCACCGATGAGGCAGAAGAGCCACGCAAAGAGCACGCCACCGACGATCACCCGCCAGTCGAAGACGAAGAACTCCTCCGGCTTGAAGGGGATCCCTTCGAGGTACTCGGCGGCCGCCCAGTTCACGGTCCGCGAAAACCCGTACGCCAAGATGTTGCCGACGATGCCGCCGAAGACACCGAGGATCGTGGCCTCGAGCAGGATCATCTTGCGGATGTCGCCTCGGGTCGCGCCGACTGCGCGCATGATGCCGATCTCGTAGCGGCGCTCGGTAATCAGCGTGAGGAACGTGTGCATGATGTTGACCGCTGCGACGACCATGATCACGACGCTGATGAAGCTGAAGACGACCGTGAGGATGAAGAGCAGGTCCGCTGCCTTGCGGGCGTCTTCGCTCTTTCGTGCGAGCGAAAATCCCCACGTGTCCAGCTCCGTGATGAGCTCGGACACGTCCTCGTTGCCTTCCGTCTCGAGGATAAAGGTGTCGAAGGTCTCTGCTGCCCCGCGGCCCTTGTAGCGTGCGTTGATCGCCCGAACGTAGTCGGTCGGCATCGTGACGCCGAACTCGAGAGCTTTGTCGGAAAACCCGACGATCTCCGCCCGCTTGACCGCCTGCGACTCCTTCGGAAGATCGCCGGCGAAGTAGCTATCGCCAAAGTGGAAGCGGAACTGAAAGCCCATCATGGCGTCGGTGCCATCGATGGGCTGCATGTTGAGAGAGCTCGCTGCGCTCGAGTTGAACAGCTCGATCAACACGGGGCTGAGCACAACGGGCACAGGCGCTTCGCAGAAGCCGTCCTTGCGCTGGACTGACAGTGGCGCGCAGTACGTGTCGCTGGGGCAGGTGAGTGGCTCACATGCAGGGCTGTTCCAGGCGACGCCGTTGGCGCACTTGCCAAGCACGCGGCCGGCTTGGTCACGAAGCCGCTCGGAAAACTGCGCGTTGGGCGAGGCGAGCTCGCACCGGATGCGCCGGCAGACCTTCGGGCCGTTGGGGCTGGTGTCGCATGTGAACGCGCTCGGGCAGTCTCCGTCGACCTGACAGGTCTGCGCGCAGACGCCAGGGCACTCGTCGGACTCACAGTTGGCGGGGGGCACACACGCTGCGTTGTCCGAGCAGGTCCCAGTGGCTCCCTCGCAGAGCGGCTGGCAGACGCCGGCAGCGCAGCCCATGCCCGACGGGCAGAACCGGGCGTCGTCGCCAGCACACGGCACGGCGGTTCCGTGGTCTCCAAAGCGCTTCCAGTACTCGATGTCGCCACAGACCCCGGCCTCACCGCAGCGCTTGCCGAGCGGGCACTCCTCGTCGCTGAGGCACTTCACTGGCTTGCGAAGGCCTGCTCTCGATCGCTTGTCGTCGACGCGCTCGTTGCGGGCCAGCTCCGAGCTGAGCAGCGCTGGATCGAGCCCATCGAAAAACGCTTCGGCACGCGCGGCGTACCCAAAGAGGGCCTTGCCGCCCCAAAGGCGCGCCTGCAGCTTGCTGCGGATCTTCGGGTACACGGCGGTGACGCCAGGCAGCGTCCCCAGTCGGTCGACCATCTCGGGTCCGAGACGCGTCTTGTCGATCACGTCCTCGCGGATGCCGACGATGCCGACCGTCTTGGGTTCTACCTCGATCTGGTTGACGGGGTAGATCTTGTTGAGCACGCCGTCTTGGATCCCCATGCCTAGGGACACGAAGAAGGTCAGCGTTGCCACGCCAACGATCAGGCCGATGCTCGACAGCACGAAGGAGCGCTTGTTGCGGGTGATGTTTGCCCAGACGATCGCTAGGACGCGCGATAAGCTCATGCGTCACCTCGGCTGGTGTCTCCCGGTGCGCCGGCGCTTGCGGATGCTGTGTCCGATGCGACCTGGCCATCGACGATACGGACCGTTCTGCGGCAGCGCGCCGCGATGTCCGGCTCGTGGGTGACGACGACGATCGTCAAGCCAAGGGTACGGTTGAGGTCTTCGATGAGGTGAAACACGGTGTCGCTCGTCGCGCTGTCGAGGGCGCCCGTTGGCTCGTCGCAGAGCAGGATCTTTGGCCGGTTGAAGATGGCCCGCGCGATGGCGACACGCTGCTTCTCGCCGCCGCTGAGGTGGTTCGGACGAGACCCGGCCTTGTGGGCCAGCCCGACCTTCGCAAGGACTTCTTTGGCGAGCTCCGGTCGCTTGTCACGCGCATCGCTCGCAAACCAGCTCGGCATCATGACGTTGTCGAGAACCGGCAGGTGGTTGAGCAGGTGGAACTGCTGGAAGATGAACGACACAGAGCGATTTCGGAAGTGACTCAGGGCCTTGTCGCCGAGGGTACGCGGGTCTTGGCCGGCGATGGTTGCGTCGCCTTGGTAGTCCTGGTCGAGCGCACCGATGATGTTGAGCAGCGTGGTCTTGCCGCTGCCTGATGAGCCCATCAGCGCGACGAAGTCGCCCGCCTCGATCGACAGGTCGACGCCGCGCAGCACGTGGTTGTCGGCGCCATCGGTGCGGTACGTCTTGTGGATGTTGCTGAGCGCAATCACAGGGCGATGTCCAAGTTCAGCCGGACAGCGGTGGGTGTCGCGTCGAGCGACGCCGAGACGATCCGGAGGTCGTTGATGATCTTGAGGAAGTACGGCGGCACGCCCTTCTCGGCGAGCTCGCGAGTCACACGCAGCGATGAGAGGTTGAGGCCGAACGTGGTTGGTGTGACGCCGACGGCTTTGGCCGCGACGGGCTCACCTTCGGCGACGCTCGCCAGCGGAAGGGCGCGACCCTCGCCCACAGCGATGAAGCGTTGAACTTCGCCAGCACCCGACAGCCAGACCGCTATCCCGTCACGCCAGAGCACGCTGAAGACCTGACCGTCACGCACGAGGCTCACGCCGACCCAGCCGCCCCCTTCGATCTCAGCGACCGTCCACTTCTGCTTGGCGAAGCGCTTGGTGATCTTGGCAAAGGCCGCTGCGACAAGCTCGGGATCGGTGATGCGGGCTGCGAACGCCACATGCAGGAAGCGCAGCGCGCGAGCGGTCGAGCGCTGTGCGCCAGCGAGGTTCTGGAGCGTTGCGTCCTGGTCGATGCCAAGCAGCGCGAGCGCCCAGTCGCCGTCCAGGAACTCGATGAGCTCCGCAGGCGGCGGAACGGGGAGTCCGCGCATCCCTGGGAGGGTCTTCGGAATGAGCCGCTTTCTCAGAAAGCTCGGCAGCTTGCGGAGCCTGCCGATGTCGGTTCGGCCACGCATGAAGAGGGTGGTCGTCTTGGGGAAGACCTTGGCGAGAACATCGGCAGGCCCGTCCACTGTGACCCAGCCAAGCGGCAAGCCGGCGTCTTCGCCCACCGGCGACTCCAGCACGACACTGAGCCGGTCCGATGCCACAGTGGCGCCGCCGCTCCATGTTGGCAGCTCGGATGCCCAGCCTTCGACCAGGTTCTTCACCATCCCGAGTTGGTCAGGGAGCTGCGGGTTGAGCTGGGTGACCACGTAGGCGCTGGCGTCAGGCCCAGCGACGGTCTTGGCAGCCGCATAGGCCGGGCCGTCGACAAAGCCACCGCGGCTGCTGCTGACCGCGCCAAAGACCTCCGCCGTGCGCTGGGGCGTCGGACCGACACAGACGACGCCAATATGACCCGGCTTGACGCCCCACGTGACCGCCCAGGCGTCTTTGGGGCCGACCGCCGACTGGCCGCCCGCGACGGCGTCCGCCAGGGTGCCGCCGGAGGCCTTGAGGACCTGGTCGCTCAGCTTTTTCTTGAATCGCTCGTCGTCGACGACGCCGACGGCGACCACGGCAACATCGCCCTCCACATGCATTGTGAGCGCCTGCCGCCCGTCGATGCCAGCGGCCTCAAGGCTCTCGGCGCTGCGCATGTCGAGACCGTAGCGTCCGTTGAGGAGCTCCAGGACGCCGCTCGTGCCCTCGATCCCAGCCAGTAGTCCGACCATGTCGGCTCGCAGCGTCTCAAGCGTCGGCACCACCACGGCTGCGCTGGCGTCGACAGGGACAAGGGCGCGGGGGTCGCCGCCGTCATGTGAGCAGCCGGCGACGGCGACGAGCGCCGCGACAACCACGGCCGCCAGCGAGTGCTTGCGAGCGCAGGAATAGGGCGTGCGCGAGTCTCTGTGTGCGCTCAACATGGCGCTGGTGTTAGTTCTGCGCACTCCGCGTGTCAAACGCTCTTGCTCGGCCGCGTCGCAGCGGCGTTGCCGGGAAATGTACTTCCTGATGACGCGGTGATGCGCTCAGCGCGGGTCCCAGAGGCGCAGCTGCTGTCGATGTCGAGCTCGCTCTGGGACTGCGTCCCAGCAACCCGCGTGGAGGTTTCCTCTCGTTCGCTGCCCCTGCGGCGCACCTCACGCGCGTCCTAGAAACCCACTTCCGCGAAGACCACGAGTGTTTGTCGCGCCAGGTGACAGCGATCTCTGATACAGACTGACGCGGGCGTACGATATCAAGGAGCCGCCATGGCAGAGCACTCGAGCGACACGACGAAAGACGGACTCGGCACACTGGCGATCCACGCCGGCCAAGCTCCAGACCCCACCACTGGCGCGATCATGACGCCCGTGTATCTGACGAGCACGTACGTCCAGTCCTCGCCTGGCGTCCACACGGGCTACGAATACAGCCGCACCGGCAACCCGACTCGGACCGCGCTTGAAGACTGCCTCGCCGCGCTGGAAGGGGCTCGGTTTTGCGTGGCCATGGCCAGCGGCTGCGCCGCGACATCCTTGGTCATGCACATGCTCAAGAGCGGCGACCATGTGATCGTCGGCGACGATGTCTACGGCGGCACCTACAGGCTCTTTGACAAGGTGTGGTCCCGCGCAGGTATCACCTTCACGTTCGTGGATCTGACCGACGCGAGCGCCATTGACCGGGTCAAGACGGACAAGACCAAGCTTGTCTGGTTGGAGTCGCCGACCAACCCGATGCTCAAGATGAGCGATATTGCCGCGGTCGCCGAGCGCGCTCATGCGGCTGGGTTGCTGCTCGCGGTCGACAACACGTTCGCCACGCCGATCCTGCAGTCGCCGATCGCGCTGGGTGCAGACCTCGTCGTTCACTCGACCACGAAGTACATCGGCGGCCACAGCGACGTCGTTGGCGGCGCGGTCGTCACCGACAGTCCCGAGCTGTCCAAAGAGCTCCACTACCTTCAGAACGCTGTTGGCCCTGTCCCCGGGCCCATGGACTGCTTTCTGACGCTGCGCGGTATCAAGACGCTGCACCTTCGCATGCAGCGCCACTGCGAAAACGCGATGGCGCTTGCGACGATGCTCGATGAGCACCCAGCGGTCGCCAAGGTCATCTACCCGGGGCTGCCAAGCCACCCGCAGCACGAGCTAGCCAAGCGTCAGATGCGCGACTTCGGCGGCATGATCACCGTCGAGCTCGCAGGGGGGCTAGACGCGTCGCGCCGGCTGCTTGAGGGGGTGAGGATCTTCGCGCTCGCCGAGAGCCTGGGCGGTGTCGAGTCGCTCATCGAGCACCCAGCGATCATGACCCATGCCTCGGTCCCTGCAGACGTCCGCGCGGAGCTTGGCATCAGCGATGGCTTGGTACGCCTTTCCGTGGGGGTTGAAGACATCAATGACCTAAAACGCGACCTACTCGCCGCCCTGGGTTAAGTTCGAGTCGCTCGGGATATGGGATCCCGCGCACGAGCGCCGAGCACCGCGGCGCGCAATGGGAGATTCTAGTGACGTTGCAGGAACGCCGCCGTCTCATGCGGTGCCGAGTCGACTTCTATGTCGAGGAGCGGCGCGAGGATCGCCGTCGCGTCCACCAAGCGCTCGACCTTGGGGCGGGTGGGGTTCATCTCTTGGTCATGGACGATGCGTACGCGCCTGATCCGAGCGTGCTCTTCGAGCTTGAGTTCACGCTGCCCACCGGGCTGTGCGTGGAGACGAAGGCCCGGATCGTGTCTGTCGATGACGACGCGAACTGCCGAGGCGTTGGGCTTGAGTTCGTGGGCCTCGATGACGAGATGCGTGCTGATATCGGCAGGTATGTTGCCTCCGCCGGCTCGTCGGGCGAGCGCTTCCAGACCCGCGCGTAAGTCGCTGGCAGAGGCAGATTCGCAGAGGCAGCCAGGCCCGCAAGCGCCAGCTTGAGCGGGCGACGCGCTGGCGTGAAGCGCTTGCGCGAGTGTCGGCGCGATCCTCTTTGGCGCCCGCATTTGTGACCCGTCAGCGGGCGCTGCGCGCATCGTCACGCAGGCTCTTGATGGCGCTCTGCGCCGCGTCGGACCCGGCATTGCAAGGGCTCGGCGGCGCGGTTGCTGGTGCCAAAGGCAGGGGCCGCGTGAATCGAATCGACGTGCGGCGTGTTGATGCGAGCAGTGGCTATGCTAATGATTGCACTACGCGCGGCCGCTTATTCACGAGCGACCACTCCTGAGCAATCGCACCAACCGAGGCGTCCTATGGCATCGTTGACCGAGCAGATCGCGTCCCTGCAAGACAAGAAGGTCTATGAGGACCTTCACTGGACCGGGACCTTCGACGAGTACCTAGCGCTCGTCAGGGAAAAGCCCGAGGTGACGCGAACGTCGTGGCAGCGCATGTACGACATGATCATCAGCTACGGCGTCAGCGAGCACGTCGACAGCAAAAAGAAGATCACGCGCTACAACTTCTTTGACGACCCCCGGGGGGACGGCAAGGACGCGATCTTCGGGCTCGACATCCCGATCATGAAGCTGGTCAACGTCATCAAGAGTGCCGCGCTTGGCTACGGCACGGAGAAGCGCGTCATCCTGCTCCATGGTCCTGTTGGCTCCTCTAAGTCGACGATCGTTCGTCAGATCAAAAACGGCCTCGAGCGCTACACGCGCACCGACGAGGGCGCGATCTATACCTACGACTGGATCCTCGATGAGCCTGGCCGAGACGGTGAGTTCGTCCCGTGCCCGATGCACCAAGACCCGCTCCAGCTGATCCCGCTGGAGTGGCGTGCGGAAGCCATCAAGACCCTCGGACTTGGTGAGAAGAGCGGTCGCTACCGAATTCCCGTCAAGGGCGAGCTGAATCCGGCCTGCCGCTATCGGTTCCAGGAGCTGATGGCCCGCTACAACGGTGATTGGGCCAAGGTCATGAAGCACGTCCGCGTGCGGCGCTTTGTCTTCAGCGAGCAGGACCGGGTCGGTATCGGCACGTTCCAGCCCAAGGACGAAAAGAACCAGGACAGCACGGAGCTGACCGGCGACATCAACTTCCGGCTCATCGCTGAGTACGGCAGTGACTCGGACCCACGGGCGTTCAACTTCGACGGTGAGTTTTGCGTCGCCAACCGCGGGATCATCGAGTTCGTCGAGATGCTCAAGCTGGACGTTGCGTTCCTCTACGACCTGCTCGGCGCCACTCAAGAGCATAAGATCAAGCCGAAGAAGTTCCCGCAGACCGACATCGATGAGGTCATCATCGGCCACACGAACGAGGCGGAGTATCAGCGCCTGCTCAACAACGAGTTCATGGAGGCGTTGCGGGACCGGACCGTGAAGGTCGACATCCCCTACATCACCAAGAAGAGCCAAGAAGTCCGCATCTACGAGAAGGACTTCGGGCCCGACAGCGACCGGGTGCGCGGCATCCATGTGGCGCCTCATACCCTCGAGGTCGCCGCCATGTGGGCCGTGATGACGCGGCTCGAGCAGCCGAAGAAGCACGACCTGGCGCTGCTGTCTAAGATGAAGCTCTACGATGGCAAGTCGCTGCCCGGCTACACGCAAGACAACGTGAGGGAGCTGCGAAAGGAGAGCCTGCGCGAAGGGCTCGACGGCATCTCGCCGCGCTACGTACAGGACAAGATCTCCAACGCGCTCGCGGGTGAGAAGGGCGGGCGCTACATCAACCCGTTCATCGTCATGAACGAGCTGGAGTCCGGGCTCAAGCACCACAGCCTCATCACCAACGATGAGCACCGTGAGAAGTACCGGGGCGCCCTGACCGAGGTGAAGCGCGAGTACGAAGATATCGTCAAAAACGAGGTCCAGCGGGCGATCAGCGCCGACGAGGACGCTATCTCGCGCCTCTGCGCCAACTACATCGATAACGTCAAAGCCTACACTCAGAAGGAGCGCGTCAAGAACCCCTTCACCGGCCAAGACGAAGAGCCTGACGAGCGGCTCATGCGGTCGATCGAGGAGAAGATCGACATCCCGGAGAGTCGCAAGGACGACTTCCGCCGCGAGATCATGAACTACATCGGTGCGCTGGCGATCGAGGGCAAGCAGTTCGATTACCGGACGAACACGCGGCTGCACCGAGCGCTTGAGGCGAAGCTCTTCGACGATCAGAAGGACACCATCAAGCTCAGCACGCTGGTGTCGAACGTGGTCGATCGCGAGACTCAAGAGAAGATCGATATCGTTAAGCAGCGGCTCATCACGAACTATGGCTACAACGAGGAGTCGGCGACCGACGTCCTCAACTACGTCGCGTCGATCTTCGCGCGCGGCGAAGTCCGAGACCGCAAGTAGAGCAGGCTCAGCCCGTCTGGGCCGCGAGAGAGAAGGAGACGCCAATGAGCAGACAGGGCGAGCGACGACCGAAGCGTGTCGCATCCGCGTTGCGCCCAGGCGTCTCCTGCGAACGTTGGGAGAGCTGACGTGCAGCGTATCGACAGCGACCACCGACGCTTCCGCGAGATCGTTCGCGGGCGCATCCGCAAGAACCTCAAGAAGTACATCTCCAACGGAGAGCTGATCGGTCGGCAGGGCAAGGACCTCGTGAGCGTGCCGGTGCCGCAGATCGACCTGCCGCGCTTCAAGTTCGGCCAGCGGGAAAATGGTGGCATGGGGCAGGGCGATGGCCAGCCCGGCGACCAGATTCAGCAAGGCGACGGTCAGGGCCAAGGTCAGAGCCCCGGCGAGGCAGGCGACAGTCCAGGCGAGCATCCGCTGGAGGTCGAGGTCTCCCTCGATGACCTGGCCCAGATCCTCGGCGAGGAGCTGGAGCTTCCTAACATCGAGCCGAAGGGCAAGAAGAAGTTCGAGAGCTACAGCCGCAAGTACACCGGCATTCGTCCGGTCGGGCCCAACAGCCTCCGGAACTTCAAGCGTACCTACCAACAGGCGCTCCGTCGGCAGCTCATCAGCGGCGTCTATGATCCAAAGCGCCCGACCATCGTGCCGATTCGCGCCGACATGCGCTTTCGTTCGTTCAAGGAAGAGACCAAGCCGCATCACAACGCGGTCATCATCTACATGATGGACGTGTCGGGCTCGATGGGAGACGAGCAGAAGGAGATCGTGCGCATCGAGTCGTTCTGGCTCGATACGTGGCTGCGTAGTCAATACAAAGGGATCGAGAGTCGCTACATCATCCACGATGCGTCAGCGCGTGAGGTCGACCGCGACACCTTCTTCCGCACGAAGGAGTCCGGCGGAACCATGATCTCCAGCGCCTACAAGCTGTGCTGGGAGATCATGAACAACGAGTACCCGCCGGGCGAGTGGAACATCTATCCCTTCCACTTTTCCGATGGCGACAACTGGTCCGCCGACGACACGATGAGCTGCGTCAAGCTGCTGCGCGACCACATCGTCCCAAGCTCGAACGTCTTTAGCTACGGCCAGGTCGAGAGCCCCTACGGCTCTGGACAGTTCATCAAGGATCTTCGCGTGCACTTCCGGGGCGACGACCAGGTCATCACAAGCGAGATCAAAAACAAGGACGCGATCGTCGGGTCCATCAAGGACTTCCTCGGAAAGGGGAAATAGCGTGACGACGCTGACGCTGAGCCCTGAGCTGCGCAAGTGGGCGCAGAAGATCGAAAAGCTCGCCGCCGAGCTTGGCCTCGACTTCTTCCCGACCATCTTTGAGCTCGTGACTTACGAGCAGATGAACATGCTTGCGGCCTATGACGGCTTTCCGGCCCGCTTCCGTCACTGGAAGTGGGGGATGCAGTACGAGCAGCTCTCCAAGAGCTACAAGTGGGGTCTGAGCAAGATCTACGAGCTCGTCATCAACACCGACCCCTGCTACGCCTACCTGCTCGAGGGCAACGCGGACGTCGAGCAGAAGCTCGTCATGGCGCATGTCTTTGGCCACTGCGACTTCTTCAAAAACAACGCGTGGTACTCGCGGACGAACCGCAAGATGCTCGACCAGATGGCCAACCACGCGAGCAAGATTGCTCGGATCGCCGAGCGTCACGGCGAAGAGCGGGTTGAGCAGTTCGTCGACGTCTGTCTGTCCATCGACAACCTCATCGACCTGCACCTGCCGTTCATCGAGCGACGCCGCAAGGCGGTCGATGAGGATGCGCTACCGCCGGATATCCAGAAGCTGCCGGCGCGCTCCTACATGGACCGCTACATCAACCCGGAGGCGGAGCTGGCTGAGCGGCGCGAGAAGCTTGCGCGCGAGTTCGAAGAGCTGAAGAAGAAGATCCCGCCGGAGCCCGAGCGGGACGTGATGCTCTTCCTGCTCGAGCACGCGCCGCTGGAGCGCTGGCAGCGCAAGATCTTGTCGATCATTCGCGAGGAGGCCTACTACTTTGCCCCGCAGCGGATGACCAAGATCATGAACGAAGGCTGGGCGAGCTACTGGCACAGCACGATGATGACCGAGCACATCTGCGATGACTCCGAGATCATCGACTTTGCGTGTGTCCACTCCGGCACGATGGCGATGAGCGCGACGAGCATCAATCCGTACAAGATTGGCCTCGAGCTGTTCCGCGACATCGAGGACCGCTGGAACAAGGGCCGCTTTGGGCTGGAGTACGAGCGCTGTGACGACATGGTGCAGCGCGCCAACTGGGACCGCCAGCTGGGGCTTGGACGTGAGAAGATCTTTCAGGTTCGCAAGGTCTACAACGACGTCATGTTCATCGACGAGTTCCTCACGCCAGAGTTTGCCGAGCAGCAGAAGCTCTTCACGTACAACTACAACCGAAAGAATGACGCTTGGGAGGTCAAGACGCGCGAGTTCTTGGAGGTCAAAGCGATGATGCTCAAGCAGCTCACGAACTTCGGTCAGCCGGCGATCTTCGTTGAAGACGCCAACTACAAAAACCGAGGCGAGCTGCTCTTGGAGCACCGACATGACGGCCAAGACCTCAAGCTCGACTACGCCAAGGAGACCCTCGCAAACTTGGTGGTTCTGTGGAGTCGCCCAGTCCATCTCAAGACCGTTAGCGACGACAAGACCTTGATCTGGTCCCACGACGGAACGCGCTTCGAAGAGACCCGTCCGGAGTAGCGTCAGCCCGCGGGTGAGCGTGGTGCTGCCGGTCTTTAACTCGGCGACCACCTTGTCAGCGGCCATCGACGACTGTCTTCGCCAGACGGTCGTCGACTTCGAGCTGCTCATCGTCTGCAACGGCTGCACCGACGGCTCGTTGGCGATCGCACACGATGCGGCTGCTCGTGACGGCCGCGTGAGGGTTGTTGAGCTGCCGCGCGCGAACGTTATCGAGGCGGCGAACACCGGGATCAACCTGGCGCGGGCTCCGTGGGTCGCACGAATGGATGCCGACGACCGGATGGCGCCCGAGCGACTTGCAGCATCGCTCGCGTGTGCTGAAGCGACGTCCCACGTGGATGTCGTGTCCACTCAGGTTGTCTACGAGGGGACCCGCTACCGTGCAGGCGAGGGCGGCCAGCGTGGGCACGGAATGTCCAGATACGTCGACTGGGTCAACGGTCTGTCGACACATGAGCTGAAAGCGCTCTACCGCTTTGTCGATGCACCGGTGATCAACCCCAGCACGATGGTGCGGCGCGCGCTGCTCGGAGAGCGCGCGTATCGCGACGGGGCGTTCGCCGAAGACCATGACCTCTGGCTGAGGCTCTTTGCGGCAGGTGCCCGCTTTGCCCAAGTACCGCGACCACTGGTGACCTGGGTCGACAGCTCGGCGAGGCTAACGCGTGTCGACACCCGCTACGGAACCGACGCGCGGCGGGCTCTTGTTCATCGTTGCCTCCTGGCGGGGCCGCTCACGGGCGGCAGGCGCTGCCAGATCTGGGGCGCCGGTCCGTACGGAAAACGACACGCCCGGGGGCTCCTCGCTCTTGGCGGTAACGTCACGCGATTTATCGACATTGATCCGAAGAAGATCGGCCAGGTGTCTACCGGGGGGCTCGCCGTGATCGCTCCGGACACCCTTGGCCCGCCGGACGGCGCCCTGACGGTGATCGCCGTCGCAAGCCGTGGTGCGGGGGCAACCGTGTCGAGAGCGCTCGAAGATCTCGGCCACAGGCCCCACCAGGACTTTGTCTTTGTCCAATGAGACCGGTTAGGTTGTTGGGGCCACTCATTGTTACTCGCACGACAGGACCACTGCGAGCCACGTGGCGCCACAACCAGGTGAATTTCGCGTGAAGCCATCATTCGAGCGCGCCATCATTGAGCGCATCAGCAGTCCCGTGTGGATCTACGACTTCGACCGCGCACGCGTCGTGTGGGCCAACCCCGCCGCGTTGGACCTATGGATGAGCCCGTCGCTCGACGAGCTCTCAAGCCGAGACATGCGCCAAGGCATGTCCTCTGCCGTCGCGGAGCGGCTCGCGCAGTTCCAAGAGGAGTTTGCGCTCTCCGATGTCGTGTTCGCCGAGACTTGGACGCTGCACCCTCGTGGAAATCCGGTCTCTCTCGACGTGCAGTTTCAGAGGTTTCGGCTCGACGATGGCAGAGTCGCTATGCTGTGCACTGGACGCGTGCGCCGGTCGCAGTCTCACGACATGGAACGAATGTCTCAGGCGCTCATCCACACGTCGATCATGGTCACGCTCGTGGACGAAGACGGGGCCTTGCTCTTTGCCAATACCTCGTGGCGCAAGTGCTTCGGCGCTAGCAGACCCTCGCTCTTGGAGCGGCTTGGTGAGGCAAACGCCACCGCGGTTCTGGCCCGCGCACGTAGCGAAGGTCGGGCCCAGGTCACGTGCGAAACGGCGACCCTGGCGGGCACTCGCACCCACGACTTCCGCATCGTATACCTTCTCGACGCGGTCTCTGGGCTGCCGGCCTACCTCATCGACGAGACCGACGTCAGCGATCTTCTCGAAGCGAAACGTTCTGCCGAGGCGTTCGGACGTGAGGCACGACGCGCCAACGAACAGAAGTCGGCATTCTTGGCCAACATCAGTCATGAGATCCGAACCCCGCTCAACGGCGTGCTCGGCATGGCGCAAGCGCTGGAGGCGGAGGTTCAGGGGCCGGGCGCGAAGGCCAAGCTTGATGTGATCTTGACCTCGGGCGCGACGCTGACTGCGTTGATCGATGACCTGCTGGACCTTGCCAAGATCGAGGCGGGTAAGCTGACGCTCAACCCAGTCGATGGCTCGGTCGCTGAAGCGGTTGAGAGCATCGTGGCGCTCTTCTCACCGCGTGCCGCTGACAAGGGACTCTCGCTCGACTTCAAGACCGTGCTCGCGGGGCCAAACCTGTTGCGCTTCGATGCTGTCCGGCTCCGGCAGTGCGTCACCAACCTGGTCTCAAACGCCGTGAAGTTTACAGACTCCGGCAGCATCAGCGTTGAGCTCTCCTGTCAGCGCATCTCGCCGGAGCAATACAGGGTTGAGGTTGCCGTCGTCGACACCGGGATCGGGGTTGCACCCGACGTCTTGCCGCTGCTCTTCAATGAGTTCGTTCAGGGTGACACGACCCCGGGCAAGACCGCTGGCGGCACCGGGCTGGGGCTGGCAATCACTCGCAAGCTCGCGCGGATGATGGGCGGTGACGCCGTCGTTGAGAGCGAGCTTGGGAAGGGGTCGCGCTTCTCCGTGGTCGTGCTCGCTGAGGTGGCTGCGGCCCGTGAGATGACCATCTCCAAGCGCGGTGGCGCGCTCAACTGGGGCGCACGACTCGTGGACCTGGACGTGTTGGTGGTCGATGACAACCAGACGAACCGTGAGATTGTCAGGCTCTTCTTGCGCCCGCTCGGCATCCGTGTGGCCGAGGCTGCAGACGGCCAGACGGCACTGAACCTCCTTGCCGAGCAGCGCTTCGACCTCGTGCTGCTGGACCTGCACATGCCTGGGATCGACGGCATTGAGACGGTCATCCGTATCCGCAAGTCGACCCACAGCTGGTCGACTGTCCCCGTGGTAGCGCTGACGGCTGACGCCATGGCTGGAACGCGTGAGCGCTGTCTTGCCCACGGGATGAACGACTTCGTGGTCAAGCCGATTCAAAGGGCAACATTCTTGAGTGTCTTAAGCGATGTGATGGAGCGTGCCGCACTGGCGCCCGACGAGATTCGGACGCGCCGAAGCAAACAGATTCGCGACGCACTGACTCGGGTCGCCCGCGGGCCCAGCCCAGGCGAGGAGTGGGTGGCAGAGCTCGACGAGCTGGTGGAGCTTCGCGCCGAGTGGCTTGTCGTCGTTGCTAAACGCTTTCGCTCGGCTCTGGCTGCGCTTGAGCATGGGCAAGCGCTTGACCCCGACGATGCCTATCGTCTGTTGCATGACTGTAAGGGCCAAGCGGGGCTCTTCGGCTATGAGCTTGTTGGAGAGCTGGCTGCTGACGGCTGTAGCTTACTGCGCGCGGAGCCAGCGGTTGACCACCGAGTCACTCTTGAGCGCTACCTGCGGGCGTGCGTTGAGATTATCGAGCGCGGTGCAGAAGGGCGCCACGGGAGCGATGGCGAAGCTCTGCGCGCCGCTCTCCGTGCGAAGCCCTCCGCTTAGGTCTCACGGCCGGCATGTGCTGCAACGCCAAGCTATCGCCTTGGTCCGCGTCAAACGCTTCAGATCGTGTCCCGTAGCGTCGCGGACTCGCGCTTCAGCATCTTGGGCAGGCCAGGGGGCGCGGACCGGGCCCGCGCTACTGGACCGGGCTGGCACCAAAGCGGTAAGCGGCGGTTGAGATCCAGCGGTGTCCCTCGTGGAACGGGACCACATCCGGGCCTAGGCCAGCGATCAGCGAGCGGCCACCAAGGCTAAGGCCACGGAGCTCGTCCATGACGTGAATCACCGCTCCGGCAGAGAGCCCGGTGATCTCCAGCTCCACTTGCCCGTCACGTGCGCCAAGGAAGCGATGCAGGCGACAGTCTCGTTGCTTGCGGCCCCGGAACGCAGGTCCGCCAACGATCTTGACGCTCGCCAGCCCCGGCGCGCAGATCCCGAGGACGTGCGCGCCACGCTGTGAGCGCAGGACGAACCTGTCGGTGGCTCCTACGCGCTCAAGCCGGGGCGCTTTGGCGACTTCCTGGGCGTCAGTGGTCGCGCGAAAGCCAGCGCCGGCTCCGATGACCCATGGCGTGCCAGCCGTGACTGGCTCGACCCGGTCATCGAGCCCGCTCGGCAGTGGGCCCGTCTCCCCGTCGATGCTGACGGTTCGCTGCTGGACCCAGAGGGACGCGGTGTTGTCGCCAGCATGGCTCACGGTCACGACGTTGAGACCGAGTGGGGTGTCGTAGGTGTAGGCCGGCACGAACGCTGTCGCCACGATCGTCGCCGCAAGCGCACCGACGCTGCCCGCCACCCAGCGCCAACCACTTCCGGGACGCGCGACGCCCCACGCCGGCCAAAACGCTAACGCAGCGAAGGCGATCGGCGTGACGATGATCACGGGGGAGTAGGCGCCAAGCGCATCGAGGATGTCGCCAACAAGAGGCAGCCAGCAGAGTGCTGCAACGATGCTCGCCACGATCCACGGCGGGCGCTCCACGAGCATCGCGCAAGCCACCGCGCCGCCCGCCACTGCAACCAGCGCGGGGACAATGAAGAGGTAGCTGAACCCAGGCACCGTTGCGACGGCAAGCACGCCGAGCAGCGCAGACCACGTCCACACGGAGAGGAAGACCGGCCATCCGGCCACGCGATCGGAGAGACCAACATGGACAAAGGCGACTCCGCTGAGGGCGCATAGGGCATAGGTGAGACCCGCCCCGGCGTTGGCGCCCCACCACGCCGTCGCGCCACCGGTGACGGCGGCAAGCAACCACTGCGCGAGCAGGCCGAGGCCGAGAGCGACGGCAAGCGCGAGCGGGGGGGCGATGAGCGCGAGCGCCAGGTGCGGCGCGCGACCCAGTCTCCGGATCAACACAGCGACCCACACGAACGCCAAGAGCACGAGGGTGAGAATCAGCCACAGGAGATTGGTCGACTGTGACCATCGAACGATCGTCATCCCGAGGACGTCGAAGTAGGTGGCCTGACCTTCCTCCGCTTCCGCCGCAGTCTTTCGAAGGGCTCGGACAAGCCCGAGCGCCGACTGGCCTTGGTGCTGGACGCTTCCGAGGTCCAGGTGTGCGAGGTCGTCTCGGGGGGTGTGGTAGCGCTGCGCCCCAGCGATAAAGGCAAAGTTCGCGCCATTCTTCTTGCGCGCGATGTCCACGCTCAGATCCGTGTCGTTGGGCATGAGCGAGTACACGGCTTGAAAGACAGACGATGCGCGGTACATCGTGTCGGCATCCGCATAGGCGTCGATGATCCAGCGGTTCTTTGGCCCGGTCTGAAAGAGCAAGCTGGCGCCGGACGTCCCGCGGGCCTCGAGGTTGATGACCGTGTCGTAGCCCGTGTCGAGAGCGCTTCTTGCGCCCAGGAGCCCGGCTTCTTCCCCATCGGTGAAGCGGAGCCGCACAGGCCGACCTGCGGGCTCGGTCAAGAGCGCGCGCGCGATCTCGATGAGACTGGCCGTTCCGGCCAGGTCGTCGGCGATTCCAGGTCCTGCTGGCACCGAGTCATAGTGCGCCTGGAGCAGCACAGCCGGTCCTGTCGCGTTCTCAGGCGCCGGCATCGCGACATCGATGTTTGCAAGCGACGCGCAGGTACCGCCCGCGCACGACCACGTGGGCTGCAAGACCGGGTCGAGGCCGAGCTCACGCAGCTCCGCCATGAGGCGCCCTCGAACCACGGCGTTTGCCGCGCTTCCTACAGGGTGAGCGCCGACATCGGCGGCGAGCCTCTTGAGGACATCATGCGCGCGCTCGGCACTGAAGATGCGTGTGGGGGCGTCGAGCCCTCGTGGTGACGGCGGGCCGTGGGCAAGCAGGACAAGCGCAACCATTGCGGCGGGGACAACCCAGCGCAAGGCACGGCCTGGTCCGCGGATCGAGTCAGGTCGCATCGGCCATCCATACCCGTTTCGGGCGTCGTGACGACCTCACGGCCTGCCGTATGCAACGAGCTCTGCGCCGTCCTGAAGCTCAAAGCGCTCGACGGTCCCTGCGACCTCGCCGATCAGCCACACGCGGCCCTGACGATCGATGGCTTCGACAATTGCCGCACGGAGGAGCCCGCCGCTCCCTGTTCGAAGAAACGCGAGGTCTCCGGCGCGGGGGCTCTCGTCCGTGAGGATGGAGTTGCTCGCGCGCAGCGCGCGCAGGGCTTGCGGCTCGAACCGGTCATCCGGATCGCCGACTTCGACGTCGAGGGCAGCCACCAGCAGTGCGTGCTGCAGAAACGAGCGCCCGCCCAGGCTTTCCTGGACGCCGAGGAGCCGGTGCGCTGCAGCCAAGAGCTCGCCGGGCGTCGAGCCGTCGCCCATGATGGGGCGTCGGCGCCAGCTTGGAAGCGCGGTTGCGGAGCTAGGAGTGCCGCTCGCGGCGGCAGGGGCCTTGGGTGCAGGGCTTACGGCCGCTTTGGGTTTGGTCGTCACGCGCTGGGCGCTGACGGGCTTTCGCGCCTGAGCAACTTGCGTGGTCTTGACGGCGACGGGGGTGCGCTCTGGGGCAGCTACCTTCGGTCGGAGCAGGACATACTCGACCCGCGAGGTGCCCGGCACGATCGGAACAGGATCCCAGCGCGCATCCCGGTGCAGCCGGGAGACGGCCGTGAAGTGCGGGTTGGACTGGCGCACGGTGTCGACAGCAGCGGGTGTGCCCGCGGGAGCTGGCGTTGCGCTCTGACCAGGCGACGGGATCGCGGCAACGACCAGCGCGGCTAGGCCCAACAAGAGGGTCGTGCTCCCACGGTGACAGTAACCTGCACGGTTGACTCGGTTTCGCATCGTCGGAATAGTGTCAGCGCTTTGGGCCGAACGCGCAAGATTTCCCATCCAACCGGCCCCTCGAACACTGGAGCTCCCTATGAAGCGGACACCCTTAATCTTCGGACTGATGCTGCTGCTCGGTGCGTGCGGCGATGACCCCGTCAAGCCTGGCGACATGGTCGTGAGCTGGACCCACGGAGCACTCTCGAGCACGACGTGCGGAAGCCGCGGTGTCGTTCGCGTTGAAGCCCGTGCGATCCAAAACGACGAGGTGAAGCTCTCCGGCACCGTTGACTGCCCGGCGACGGACAGCGCAGGTCAGATCGAGCTCCTCGACTTGGCACCCGGTAAGTACAGGGTGGTGGTCGAAGGTCTCGACCAGCGCGACAAGGGCACCTTCATCGGCGAGCTCAGCAGCGTCTCGGTCCGCGAGAACGCGGTCGTCGAGACCGATGACATCGTGCTCGTGCAGAAGCCGGCTCGCATTCGCGTCGACTGGAGCGTTCCAGAGGGCAAGTGCGGCTCCTCCGACATCAAAGAGGTGGAGACCGACGTCTTCTTCGACGCCACCGGCCAGCCCGTCTCGCAGGGCGAGGCAAACGGCGAGTGCGATGCGGTCTACCGCGATCCCGACAGCGGTGACGACGTCGCCGGCATCCTCTACGAGGATCTGACGCCAAACGCCGACGTGGTGCTCTTGGTCCGTGGACTCGACGCAGACGGCAACGAGATTGCGAAGGTTGAGCTCACGCCCTTCGCGCTCGAAGCTGGTGATGACAAGGCCATCGACGTCGACCTGACCTACTGCCCGGGCGACCCGCCGGACTGCTCAAACCAATAGCGCGCCAACGGCTGAAGCCTGCGTCGCCTGGCGCGGGTTGACTGCTGTCGAAGAAACGAGACCCTGCGGCAACGCGGGGTCTCGTCGTTTCAAGGCGCTGACGCGTCTCGGGCGAGCAGGTCTCACCTGCGGCGACGTCGATGGGCGGAGCCGAGGCGTGCGCTGGGCGAGCGTCTTGCAGGAGCGCTTTGCCTTGCCGGAAGGCGACGCCGCCCTTACCGTGCCCGGAACACAAGAGATGACAAAGCCGACACGGCAAGGAAGACCGAATGCAAACGCCTGACCCCGCAGTGGGTGTGATCCCGACGCGCGAGTTCCTTCAGAAGCTCCCCAAGACCGACCTCCACGTTCACCTCGATGGGTCGCTCCGACTGAGCACCATCATCGACCTCGGCGAGAAGCTCGACGTGAAGCTGCCGGCCTATGAGCCTGGCCCACTCGCCAAAGCCATCCACATGGGTGAGATCTGCGAAGATCTCAACGACTACCTCACGGCGTTCGACGTCACCCTCTCCGTCCTCCAGACTGAGGAAGCCCTCTACCGCGTTGCCTACGAGCTCGCCGAGGACGCCGCACTCGAGAACGTCCGGCTGATGGAGGTGCGGTACGCGCCCATCCTCCACATGCGCAAAGGCCTGTCCATGACGCGCATCGTGGAGGCCGTGCTGCGCGGGCTCGCCGACGCACGTCGCGACCATGGCATCATCTGCAACGTCATCATCTCCGGCATCCGCCACATCGCGCCTGAGCAGAGCATGCGGCTTGCCGAGCTCGCGGTCGCCTACAAGAACAAAGGCGTGGTCGGCTTTGACCTCGCCGGCGCCGAGTACGACTACCCGGCCAAGAACTTCCGAGAGGCGTTCTACCTCTGCCGCAACAACAACGTGAACTCGACCTGCCACGCCGGCGAGGCTTACGGGCCTGAGAGTATCCATCAGGCGATCCATGTCTGCGGCGCCCACCGGATCGGCCATGGGACCCGCCTGCGCGAAGACGGCGACTTACTCAACTACGTCAACGATCTGCGCATCCCGCTTGAGGTCTGTCTCACGTCCAACGTGCAGACGCGTGCTGTCGACGAGTTCAAAAACCACCCGCTGAAGTTCTACTACGACTTCGGCGTTCGGGTGACGATCAACACCGACAACCGGCTGCTGACGGACACGACCGTCACCACGGAGCTCTCGCGCGCTGTTGAGCACTTCGACTTTGACGTGCGCGACGTCCGGCAGCTCATCATCAACGGCTTCAAGTCAGCGTTTCTGCCGTTCCACGAACGCCAGGCGATTCTTCGGGCCACGTCGGCTGAGCTCGATCAGCTCATCGACGACGAGCTCTCAAGTCGAGGCATCGAGACAGCAGACGCACAGACGGCGACGGATGGGTCTAAGCGTAAGAAGAAGCGCGCGGGCAAGGTTGCGGCGGCGTCCTGACAGTTCCTTGGCCTTCGAACGCCGTTGTTAAAGACGCGCGCCACATCGCGACGACGTCCTGCGGCGCCGCCCGGAGCGCGACGCTCGGATCATCGCAGGCGGTCCTTCGGGCGATTCCAGTACGACTTTGTGTGGACCGATGAAGCGGGCAGCCCGCGCGCGGCGAGCGCCTGCTCAAGCCTGCCGACGCTGCCGTGATGGCCGGAGATCCAGACAACGCCGTCCCCGTCGGGTAGCTGCAGGTCGTCGAGCCACTCCAGGAGCGCTTCCCCGCGCTCGGAAGTACGGATGACAGGGGTCAGAGGCAGACCGAGCCGGGCGACGCATGTTGTGTCCACGCGGTCGAGCTCGATCGCTCCGAGCTTTGTGCACTCTGGCGGCAGCGCGTTCAAGAGTGCGAGCGCTGGACCGAGGGTGGTCTCGTCGCCAACGAACATGGCCCAAGAGACGGGCCGATGACAGGGCGGCAGCGACGACTTTGGTCCAAAGACCTGGACGTCGGTCCCCTTCGTTGCTACCTCCGCCCAGTCATTTCCAGGGCCTGAGCCGTGGAGAAAGAACAGGAGATCGACCCACCCAGCGGCTGGGTCCCAAGTCGCTGGCGTGTAGCTGCGCATGCTGCCGTTGAGTCGGAGCTTCACCTTCGAGCCGGGCTCGAAGTCCAGGCCAACGAGCGCTTGGCCAGCGAGCCGAATCCGTTTGATGCGAGGCGACACGTCTTCGACATCGATCACCTCGGTGTTCATGCCGGAGCGGCCTCGACCCCGGCCTCTGCTGAGTTTTCCGAACATTCTGCGGTTCATGTCTCACCCTTGATGGTAATGATAGTCATTATCAACAGGGTATGCACGTCGTGAGGCAAGTCCAGGTTCTTCTCTGCCCTGTCTGTTCGTCGCGCCTTCCTTGTGGGGTGCGAGGCATGAAAAAAGGCGCCCTGCGGCGCCTTTCGTGCTCGTTGGCTCACTCTCGTGAGAGGCTCACTCGCGCTATTCGCTGCTGCCGCCAACCGGGTCATAGTAGCACTGCCGCGCACACACGAAGGTCGAGGGGCCGCCCTCCATCATGACCTCGGTGCACTGGTAGCCTTGCGGGCACTTGTCGATCGGGTCATCGATGCACGGGCGCAGGCAGAACTTGCCAAGCGGGTTTTCGTCCTCGTCTTGGAACTCCGCGCAGAGGCTCGGCTCATCGCACGCGATGGGGTCACCCTCTTCGCAGGTCGAGCAGTGGTCGCCTGCGGCCATCACGCAGTCGCCGGTCCCCTTGTCGCAGACTTCACCGAACGCGCACTGGTAGTTGTGCTCGCAGCCCTTCGGCTGGCACGACTGGCTCACACACTCAAGGGAGGCGTCCTTGCAGTCGGCGTCAACGAGGCAACCAGGCGTGCACATGCCGCTGAGGGTGTTGCAGTAGGTCTCTGGCTCCGGGCACTCGCTCGATGAGCCGCAGCTGCCGGGGATGCGGCAGTGGCCGTTGTCCTCGCAAACCGCGGGGGCGACGCAGTCGGCGTCCCCGCTGCATGGTGGGTTGCAGCGACCAAGGACACAGACCTGGCCATTGGGGCAGCCACCATCTTCGCTGCAGCCTTGTCCGCACTGCTTGTTGCCTTCGTTGCAGACCTGGGCGTCGGGACAGTCGCCGTCGTCCTCGCAGAGGCCAAGCTCAATGCAGCTACCGCTGGCCGGAATGCACTGGCGCGAGGGTGCGCTCGGTAGATCCACGCAGTTGAAGCCAATGGGGCAGCCCGCATTGGAGATGCAGGCCAGCGAGCAGCGGTTGCCGCCGTCGGTGAAAGGGACGCACTCGCCGTCGTCCTTGCACCCGCGCGAGAGCGTGCACTCGCCACAGATGTCGGCCTGCTCTTCGCAATAGCCCGTGCATGGGTTGCACCAGTTCGGGATACCGCAGTTCAAGTCGGTCTCGCAGGCTGCGCCTTGCGGCACAACACAAACGCCCTCGCAGCTGCAGATGGCGCCCCCGGTGCAGTCCGCGTCCGTGCTGCAGTCAAAGCTGGAGTTTGGCGGGTTCGTGTCGTTGGGATCCGGCACGGTCGTGTCGGTGTTGGTGTCGACGCCGACACTTGTGTCGGTGTTGATCGACGTGTCCGGGGCGCTGGTGTCGTTGCCGCCGTTGCTGTCGTCACTCCCACAGCCTGCAACGAGCGCTGCAGCTGCCAAGATCACACCCATTGTTGTCCGCATCACCATCTCCCGAGCTGTGCTGCCCACAGATAGCCTCAGGACCTGTCCGATACAAGCCAAAGTCGGCGATCTGACGCTCGGAGATGGTCTCTCGACGACGGCGCGGTGACGCACTCAATCTTCAGCCGGAAACGACGTCGACTCGCGCCAAGCGAGCAAAACCCCTGTCACGGGTTCCTCAGGCTTGAGTGGGTCCGTCCGTCCTGCACCGTCGCGCAGTCAATCTCGTCGGACGGACGCTCAGTCCTCGCTCGGGCTGTTACGCAGCACGGCCTCGGCGTCCCGCGCGGACTCCTGGCGCAGGACGTCCTTGAGCCGTGCGAGGCTGGCCTCCGTCTTCGTGACCCAGTCGTCGGCGCGGCCGATCCGCTGGCCGAGCCGGAGGTTTCGCTCATAGACATCGATGGCTCTGACAAGAAGCGGGCGAATCTTGGCCTTGAGCTCACCGTAGTACTCATCGACCTGCTCGCGGCTCAGCTCGCCTGGAATCTCGGCAGCCATCATGTCGTCATAGAAGTCTTCGTAGAGCGCCCCAAGCCGGTAGCCGCTGATCGTAGCGAAGTCCGGGTGGCGAAGCCGAAGGGCCTTGAGGTAGCCGGACTGCGACTTCAAGAAGAAGTTCGACTTGTCCTCGAGGTCGCGCTCCATGCGCTCGACGGGAAGCTGGAAACGAATCGAGTGGAAGAGCTCGCGGTAGATCTCGGCGATCTGGAACTGCGCCAGCGACACGTGGTGGCTCTTCTTGAGCGCAAGGCTTGCGAGGTTCTTCTTGTAGATGGCCAGCGCCTGCTTGTAGTCCCGCTCGGCCAGCGCTAGGTCGCGCTTCTTCTGTCGTGCGAACCCGCGCAAGGCGATCGCCTCGATTCGCTCGACGGGGCGCAGTCCGTCGTAGTGTGGTTTGAGCACCTCGTTGGCAACCTCGATGAGCTTGTCCCAACGCTCAAGCGTCCGATAGCAGGCGCCGATCTGTAGCAGCGCGTCCTGGGCGTCGCGTGACCCCTTGTTGGCGTTCACCACGCGCTCGAAGAGAGGAATCGCGGCCTTGAACTGCCGGTCCCGTGCGAGCGAGAGGCCTCCGTTATACGCGCTCACACCCGCGTAGCGGCTGTCCGGAAAGCGCTCGACGACCAGCAGGTACTTTTCTGACGCGACCCGAAAGTTAAGTGCCTCGAACGCCCGGTTGCCTTCCTTGAACAGCAGCTCAGGGTCGAGGACCTCGACCTTTGGACCGTTGGCGCCCTGCGTGACCTCGAAGCGCATGGGATCCATCTCGATCGTGCGCGAGGACTGCGTCGGTGCACTTGCGCAACCACCTCCCACGAGGCCGGCAACCACAAGGGGCGCCCAAACTTTCAAACCGAGTGTTGTCATCGTTGTCCACGTCCGCGCTTTTTCCATGGTGCCTGATTCCCTGCGCGGATCCACACCACGGCCGTAATTATTCGATAGCATCACGTGCGCCGGGAACATTCCGGTCACACGCGATGCACGTCGTGCGGACACCAACGGAGCCAAGGAGTTCCAAGAAGATGCAACGCGTGGTCCGTGTCAGGGGAACCGTCTGCCCGGCTGACTCAACGGAGTTCCTGGTGCGCTCCTCATCCTCGACCGACCTCAACTTGCGCCAAACACCAAGGCGGCCGCGCTGTGTTGCCGTAGCGGGCGTCTAAGCGAGCAGCTCGCTTGCCCAGTCAGCGATATCGGCCAGCTGATAGCTCTTCTGCTCGCTCGCTTCGAGGTCCTTGATAGCGACCTCGCCGCGCTTGAGCTCGTCGGCACCGGCCAGCATGACGAAGCGGTAGCCTTTGCGCTGGGCCAGCTTGAACTGCTTGCCGAGCTTGGCGGGCTTCAGCGACAGCTCGCTCTTGACGCCATGGGCACGCAGAGCTTGGGCGACACGGATGAGCCCGGGGTAGTCGGCTTCATCAAAGAGCACCACGAAGACATCGGCTGCGCGCGGTGACGCCTTGACGATCTCGAGCTCCAGCAGCGCGGCGTAGAGCCGATCAACGCCGAGGCTGATGCCGACGGCCGGCACGTCCGTCGTTCGGAACATGCCGAGGAGGGTGTCGTATCGGCCACCGGACATCACGCTGCCGAAGTTCTCGTGGCCGACCAAGAACGTCTCGTAGATGGTGCCGGTGTAGTAGTCGAGCCCTCGGGCAATGGTCAGATCGACGTCAACGTGCGCGCTCTCGCCTGCACCCTCCACGATGGCGAGCAGGGCCTCGAGCTCGTCGATGCCGACCAGTCCAACCTCGCTCCCGCTGAGCTCCTCGCGTAGAGCGCCGACCTCGGCAGCCGTCGAGAGTGGACGGGCGAGGGTGTCGAGCAGCTGGGTCGTGGCCGCTGCGTCGAGGCCAACCTCGCGCGCGATCTCAGCCTCGACGCCCGCGCGGCCGATCTTGTCGAGCTTGTCGATCGCGCGCAGGACGCCGTGACGCGCCTCGCGTCCGTCGACGCCAACGATGTCGAGGACGCCGTCGAGGATCTTTCGGTTGTTGACCCGCATGCGGTAGCGCGGAACGCCCAGGGCTTTGAGCACCGCGAGACCCACGAGCATGCACTCGGCATCGGCGCGAATGGACGCCTCGCCAACGATGTCGACGTCGCACTGCACAAACTCTCGAAAGCGTCCGCGGCCTGGTTTTTCTGCTCGCCACACTGGGGCGATCTGGTAGCGCCGGAAGGGCAGGGGAAGGCCCTGGTTGGCCCCGATCACGCGGGCCAGAGGAACCGTCAGGTCGTAGCGGAGGGCGACGTCACGCTCGCCGTTGTCTTGGAAGCGGTAGAGGAGCTTTTCGCCCTCGTCGCCATACTTTCCGAGCAGGACTTCGCTGTACTCGATGGCCGGGGTCGTCAGCGGGCCAAAGCCAAACGACTCAAAGACGTTCGCGATGGTGTCAAGCATGGCACGGCGCGGCAGCTCGACCTCGGGTAGGTAGTCCCGGAAGCCTTTCAACACGACTGGCTTAACTTTTCCGCTCATGAGTCACCGCTCGCTGATGTCTGGCTCGGCGTGGCCGGCAGGCGTGCCGAAGGAGGAGGTCATAGCCCTGGACCTGTGGCCAAGCAACCAAGTTTCTGGCACGCATGGGCCATGACAAACACCGACTTGCGCCCATCGCTGTCGCGCCTACGCCTGGTTCACCAGCCCACGCCGCTCCATACGCTTGACGGGCTCGCGGCCCCGGCTGGCGTGGAGGTCTGGGTCAAGCGCGACGATCTGACCGGCAGCCACCTCAGCGGCAACAAGATCCGCAAGCTCGAGTATCTCCTCGGCGACGCAGTCCAGCGAGGCGCCACCGATGTCCTCACCTGTGGCGGCATCCAGTCGAACCACTGTCGCGCGACCGCAATGGCCGCCGTTCCCCTTGGGCTGCAGCCACATCTCTTCCTGCGGACCGAACACGGCCGTCGTGACGAGCTGCCGAGCCCGCCGACCGGCAACGTGCTCCTCGGCCAGCTTGTTGGCGCCACGATCCATCCCATCTCGCGGGCCGACTACAGCGACGAGTCCGTCCGCGGGGCGCGGATGGCAGCACTTGCCACGCAGCTCGCAGAGGCCGGGCGTCGGCCCTACACCATCGTCGAGGGCGGCTCGAGTGCGCTCGGTGCCCTCGGCTACGCCCACGCCTTCGACGAGATCTGCGAGTCGCTTGGGCGCGCACCCACCTCTGTCATCGCCGCTACGGGCTCTGGCGGGACGCTGGCGGGCTTGGCCATTGGGATCGCCCGCCGGTCGGCGTCAACGCGCGCCGTCGGCATCAACGTCTGCGACAGCGAAGCGTTCTTTACCAAGCGCGTGCTCGAGATCACCGCGGCTGCGGAGGCTGAGCTGGGGCAGCCGCACGTTGCCGCCGACGCGATCGCGCTGCGGGACTTCCAAGGCCTCGGCTATGCCGTGTCGACCGACGAGGAGCTCGCTGCCTTGCGCGACGCGGCCCGCACGACCGGGTTGGTGCTCGATCCGGTTTACAGCCTCAAGGCGTTCATTGGCCTGCAGACGCTGCTGACCCGTGAGCCCGAGCTCCTCGGCGCTTGCCCGGTCTTCGTGCACACCGGCGGCATCTTCGGGCTCTTTCCGGCGGCTGCTCAGCTCGCGCCGCTGCTCGCGTAGCGGTGGGCTACTCGCGGTTTTTGTACTTGCCCTTCTTTTCCCAGAAGTCGTTGAGCTTCTTGACGTCGATGCGCCAGCCCTCCTCTTCGGTCTTCACCATCAGGATCTTGCGCTCCTTCTGGCCGCGGCTGACGAGCAGGATCGCTTCGTCCTCGCCCTTGAGCTCCACCTCTTCAATGTGGGCGAACACGAGCTGCTTGAGCGGGTCCGCTTTGGGAAGTGGGTAGGCCTCCGATAGGCTGATCATCGTCTCGATGATGGGCCGCGACGACTCGCTAAATCCCGCCAAGAACGCCTTTTTGTCACCGAACTCAGCCGCAGTCGCCAGCGAGTAGTAGACGTCCTGTGGCTCTTGGTCGCAGCCGCTGAGCAGGCCGACGGCTGCAAGTGCGAGCAGACCGCGGCGGATGCGGATAGGGAGTCGTCCGCTCATCGCGCGTCCCTCGGTGAGATCGGGGCCCAGATCTTGTCGTCGTCCATGATGTCGATCAGCCATTGGCCGTCCTCTTTGAGCATCCGGATCTTGTTGGTCTTGGAGCCATCGTTGACCGTGAGAATCGCCATGTTGCCGTCGACAAGGGACTCTTCAACATCGCCCGCCGGCACGAGCTCAAAGACCTTGGTCAGGTACTTCAGGTTGGTCCGCTCGCGCACGGCGACGACGCCGCGGATGAAGGCCGCCGAGCGCTTGGTGAAGAACTCGGTGTAGGCAGGCAGCTCTTTGTCATCGGCGGCGGTGCGAAAGGCCTCAAGCCGCGTGTCGGGCGTCTCTTCGCAGCCGGTCATGCTGAAGACGACCGGCACCATGAGGGCCAGCGCGGCCAGCCTCGCCAGTCGGTTGAGTCGCGGGATGTCGAGTCGAGTCATGCGTCTGAGTACCGGTGCATTCGTGGTGGGATGAGGCCGAGCCTACCAGCATCGGAGCTTTTTCAGAACCTCTGCTGGGCGTGAGGTTTTCGGACTCTTGGCGTGCGGGCCAGGCTAGAAGCGGTCCATGCCGCTCATCTCGCGCTCGGTGTCGACCAGATCGATGCGCCAGGTCCCGGCGAGCTCGTGCACGACCAAGCGTGCGCGGCGTCCGGCTTCTTCCACGACGACCACGGCACGTTCAGGGCCGCCATGGAGGCGTCGTGCCGGTTGCACTCGGATCACGGTCGGATCGCCGAGCACCGAGAGCACACCGAGCTTGGGGTTGGCCTCGTCGGCGGCCGCCCAGAATGACGCCAAGATCGGACGCGATCGCTCGGTGAAGCACGCGGCATAAGCTGCGCGGTCGCCGGTACGGGCAGCGGCGACCGCATCATCGACGATCTCGTCAGGGCTATCGCACCCACCGACGAACACGAGGGCTAGGATGGCGAGCAGGAGGCGTCTTCGCGGCATCTCGTCATCCTTCGTGTGTGGGGAGCGCTCGCTGCGAGCCGTGAGGCCGTCGCGCGGGGCTGACGGTCCGTCTCCCGGCGAGGGTCATCTGCGGAGCTGCGAGCAAAAAAAAGAGCCCCGAGTTGCCTCGGGGCTATCTGGTGCGAGAGGGGGGACTTGAACCCCCACGAGGTTAACCCTCACTAGGCCCTCAACCTAGCGCGTCTACCAATTCCGCCACTCTCGCGTAGCAGGTGCCGGGAGCTATCAGAGAAGCCGCGGCGCCGTCAACATCATTCAGCAGCACCTTCTGCCGGAGCCGCCTCTGCACCGCCAGCTGCGGGCGCTGCAGAGCCATCGACCGGAACCACGGGAGCGGTTGCGGCGGGAGGCGTCACGTTTGTCGTCGGTACCTGGATCGCGGTTCGGTCGATCTGCATGCGGGAAAGAACCAGCACCAAGACACCGAATCCGATGCTCAGGTACACGGTGAGCTTGCTCAGAAAGGGCACGGCACCCTTGGCGCCGAACATGCCGGCTGCGCCACCGCCGCCGCCACCGCCGCCACCGCCCAGCGCACCCATGCCGCCGCCCTTACCGGGCTGCAGGATGATCGCCAAGACCAGGAAGATGCAGACGATCACGTAGAGAATTAGGACGACGCTTTCCATGGGACCTCAAGGTCTGTCCTGCGGCCAGGAGGCAACAGGATTGTCACGTATCAGACGCGCGCAACTATCAGACGCGCAATAGCCGGTCAAGAGCGCTCTCAGGCAGACGGCGCTCGTTCAGATGCCGCGGCGCTCAGGATGCCGCTGAAGGCCTCGACCGTGAGGCTAGCGCCGCCGACGAGTGCTCCGTCGATGTCGGCTTGGGCCAACAGCTCTGCTGCGTTCGCAGGCTTGACGCTGCCGCCGTACTGGATGCGAACGCGCTGAGCGGCCGCGGCACCGATCCGGTCAGTGAGCCACCCCCGGATGGCCGCATGGACTTGCTGGGCTTGCGCAGGGGAGGCGGTGCGGCCTGTTCCGATCGCCCACACCGGCTCGTACGCGATGACGATCGCGCCGACACCGTCGGCGTCGAGGTGGCGGCAGCCTGCCTCTAGCTGAGCGCGGACAACCTTCATGGTGTCGCCGTCCTCTCGCTGCGCGAGCGTCTCGCCGACGCAGAGGACAGGCGTCAGACCGCCCGCCTGCGCTGCCGCAACCTTGTCACCAACCCACTCGGCCGACTCTCCGAAGACATGCCGTCGCTCACTGTGGCCGCACAGCGCGTAGGTCGCACCGACGTCCACGAGCATCGACACCGCATGCTCGCCTGTGAAGGCGCCCTTTGGCTGGTCGTGGAGGTTCTGGGCTCCGACCGCGATGCGGCCAGCCGCGACCGTCGCAACGGACTGAAGGAACGCGGTCGGCGGAAACACGATCACGTCGACCGCAGCGTGCGATGCCGCAGCAGAAGCGACACCGTCGACCAGCGACCTCGCGGAGTCCAGTGAGGTGTTCATCTTCCAGTTTCCGGCGATCAGCGGCCGGCGTGCGGTGTCCTCGCTCATAGGTTTGCTCCAATGGTGCTCAAGAGAGACTCGATGCCTGGCATGTCCTTGCCCTCGATCATTGCGAGCGAGGCGCCGCCACCGGTCGACACGTGGGTGATAAACGGAGTCAGGCCGGTCTTCTTTAGCGCCGCGACCGAGTCGCCACCGCCAACGACCGAGTGGCACTGCGCGTGGGCGATGGCGTTGGCGATCTGGTTGGTGCCTTCAGCAAATGCGTCCATCTCGAAGATGCCCATGGGCCCGTTCCAAAACACCGTCTTGGCGTCTTCGATCGCACGGCGGAACCGCAGGATCGAGCGGGGCCCGATGTCGACCGCGATGCCGCTGGCAGGGAATCCCTCGTTGCTGGCGACCTCGTGGGCGGCCTTTTCGTTGATGTCCTCGACGACCACGTGGTCGTTGGGCAGCAGCAGCTCGACGTTGCGGGCCTCTGCCTTGAGCGCGATCCGGCGCGCGAGGTCGATCTTGTCTTCTTCGACCAGCGAGCGGCCGAGCGACACGCCAGCGGCAGCCCAGAACGTGTAGGCCATGGCGCCACCGATCACGAGGCGGTCGACCTTGGTGATGAGATGGTTGATGACGCCGATCTTGTCGCTGACCTTGGCGCCGCCAAGCACCGCCACAAAGGGTCTCGCCGGGTCGGTCTTGAGCTCGGTAAGCGCCGTGATCTCCTTGTGCATCAGGAAGCCGGCAGCCTTGTCGCGCATCAGCCGAGGCAGTGCCTCGACCGAGGCGTGGGCACGGTGGGCGGTTCCAAACGCGTCGTTGATGTAGACATCACAGAGCGCCGCGAGCGAGCGGGCGAAGCCATCGTCGTTTTTGCGCTCGCCTGGATGAAAGCGAAGGTTCTCTAGAAGGAGGACCTGACCGTCTCGCAGGTTCTGCACGAGCTTCTTCGAGGCGTCGCCAACCGGCTCGTCAGGAACGATGACTTCGGTCTGGAGCAGCTCTGCGAGGCGCTCGCCAACGGGAACCATCGACAGCTCGGGGACGGCGCGTCCCTTGGGCCGGCCGAGGTGGCTCGCAAGGATGACCTTCGCCCCGGCTTTTCGCGCGTACTCGATGGTCGGCAGCGCCCGCTGGATCCGGGTGTCATCTGCCACGCGGCCCTCATCGAGGGGGCAGTTGAAGTCGACTCGGATAAAGACGCGGCGACCGGATAGGTCGATGTCTTCGATGCTCGCAACGCGGGAATTCTGACGTGCCATGCGGCCTCCTGAGGTCGGCGGACACTGGATCGCGCGGCCGAGAGCGTCAAGGCACGGTGTGCTTGGCCGTGCAGAGAGCGTGGAGTCACCGCTGTCGTGGTGCCGGGCAGGCCGGGCTCGTCCACGCACTTAGGGGCG
>CALHXW010000185.1 GCA_938040325.1 uncultured bacterium
CCTGGGACCCGCGTTGAGCGCATCGGAAAGTCATCAGATTTCGCATTTCCCGGCAACGCTGCTAGCCCCAAATCAAGCGCTGTTTTCGAGCGAGGCGAAGGCGATGTGCTTGCCAGCGGCGTCCGCTGGACGAAGGCGATGCGTGCATCGTTGAGTTCAGGTGAGCGAAGCGAACGCACGACGTCGCTGGCGAGGGCATCGCCAAAGCCGCAGCCGGCAAGAGCGCTTGTTTTGGGGCTAGCCGAGAGGCGATTAGTCGCCGCTCACCGACAGCCCGCCGCTGTTGGTGTCTGTCGAGAGCGTCAGGCCACCGGTCGCTGCGGCCTTCTTGGTGCGCGCGCGAATCTCGACCAGCGCGGCGTTCGCGTTGCGCTTGTCGTCGCCGCCGAAGAGCTTGCCGGCGAGCTTCTCCAGCGCAGGTATCGCGCGTTCGTCGCCGCAGCGCCCCAGCGCGTAGCAAGCTGCATCGGGAATCCAGTCGATGAGCGGCACGATCCACGGCGTCGCCGCGAAGTAGTTGTGCTTGTGAAAGCAGTCTGCAAGCTGTCTGAGCTGTAAGGAGTTGCCGCGATGGAAGTAGCGGTACACTCCCAAGAGGGCGTCGAGCGCGATCGGCTCCGGGGCGGCATCGCAAAGCGCAAGTGCAGCTGCGAACTCTCCCCGCTGTGAGTGCTTCTGCGACGCATGCTTGCGGCTATGGCCGGTGGCGAACCGACAGAGCCAACCCAGTGCGACGTGCTCGTCGTTGGGGCTGTCGATATAAGCGTCAACCAACGGCTCGGTCTGATCGCCCAGCCCTGCCAGAAAACGCGTGAGCCCGACGGCGCGATAGACCTTCACTGGCGACTGCACCTCGCGGATGAACGCATTCAGGTGTCCGTCGCCGAGCGCAGCGAGCTGCGCGGGGGTCGAACCGGCGAGCCACTCGGTCAGCTCCGCGTCTCGCGCCTCCCGCTCCAACGGGTCTCGGCCCGTGAGCGTCGTCACGAGCTGCGTGAGCTCGTCGAGTAGCCGCCGCACGCCATCGACCGAGCGAATAGGCGCACAGCCACACGCAGGCACCTCAAGCGTTGTGTGCGAGACGATGACTCCGAAGCGCTCTTGCAGCGTCATCAGCTGCAGGGCCGTGCGTGCGGTGAGGCCGCGGAACGACTCGGTTGCTGGGTAGAGGAGCGGCTGGCCATCGCCGAGCACGTCGCCATGATTCGGCGGCAGCGTGGCCTTTGGCGGCAGGTACCGCAGGGCGCGGGGCAGCAGCGTGAACGGGAAGTCGCCGTCGATCCTCACGGACTCGAGCCGCGGCGCGTCGACCGGACCGGCAAGGCGTACCGCGAGGTGCTCGCCGTTGAGCTGACCGTGCCACCATACGACCCCGTCCGACAGCGACGGCGCCAGATCGAGGTCGGCTGCAAGTTCATTCCAGTTCATGGGGTTCCCCGTCCAGGATGGCGTCCGCGCAGCGCAACGACGGCCTCTCATCTAACGCGCGAGCTCGCGCCACGCCCAGAGCGTCTCTGCGACCGACCACGCCTGGGCAATGCAGCCGCGTGGGGCATGGGGAGCGTTGCCGTCAAAGACCTCGGCGACGCTGCCAACGCCGTGCTCGAGGAGGTGAGGCTCGAGCGCCGCCAGGAACTCCCGGGCGGCAGCGCGGTCCCCGGTGGCTCTGGCGTAGGCGAGGGCATAGGGCCCGAGCAACCAGCCCCATACGGTGCCTTGGTGGTAGGCGCCGTCACGCGCTCGACGGCCACCGCCATAGTGGCCTTGGTAGCCGGGCGAGCTGGGCGCCAGCGAGCGCAGTCCGTAGGGCGTGACGAGGCTTGCCCCAACGGCGTCGACGATGGCGCGCTGCTGGGCTTGATCGAGCGCCGAGTGGGTCAGCGACACCGCAAAGATCTGGTTGGGCCGCAGCAAGCGCTCGTCGCCACCGGGGCCGTCGAGGACGTCCACGCAGTGGCCGAGAGTCGGGTCGAAGAAGCGCTGAAAGCTCGCCTTGACGGTCGCTGCGCGCTCACGCCAGAGGCGCTCGGGGCGTCCCAGCGCCGCCGCCATCTCGGCCGTCGCCGTTAGCGCGTTGAACCAGAGCGCGTTGATCTCGACGCACTTGCCGATGCGTGGCGTGACGACCCAGTCGCCGACCTTGGCGTCCATCCAGGTGAGCTGAACGCCTCGCTCACCCGCGCGCAGCAGTCCGTCGCTGCCGTCGACTGCGATCCCGTAGCGGGTTCCGCGCTCGTGTGCGGCAACGATGCGCTCGATGACCTCGAAGAGCTGCTCGACAAGCGCCGTGTCGCCGGTCGCCGACCACGTCGCGCGCAACGCCTCGACGTACCAGAGCGTGGCGTCGACCGTGTTGTACTCGGGCTCCGTGCCGTCGTCGGGGAAGCGGTTGGGGATCATGCCGCCGTCGACAAACCGAGCGTAGGTCTTGAGCACGTCGGCGGCGAGCTCCGGGCGGCCCGTGGCCAGCGTCAAGCCGCGCAGCGAGATCATCGTGTCGCGGCCCCAGTCCGAAAACCACGGGTAGCCTGCGATGACCGATGTTCCCGCCGCTTGGGCACCGTCTCCACCAGCCGTCTCGTGGGCCACCGGGCGCGACACGACAAAGGCGTCGGCAGCCAGCGCGAGGCGTCTTGCCAGCGGGTCGTCGGGAATCCCGGCGGCCAGCGCTCGAGCGACGAGCTCGCCGTCTCGCTCTCGGGTGGCCGCGACGGCCGACGCGCCGACAGCGCCAGGCACCGCGTCGGGTAAGACCGCTGAACCTCGCAGGCGCGCTGTCCCCCCGTGGCTCAGCGTCACGCCGAAGCTGCCGACATAGAGCGCGTCGTCGACCGCGTCCAAGCCGCGGGCCTGTTCGGCAGTCAGCGCGTAGCCACGGTACCACTCGTAGCCGGCTCGGAACGTGCCAGAGTCGGCGCTGAAGCTGAGCGCCGCAGCATCGGACCGAGCGCGAACCACCAGCCCCTCGGGCGCCGACTGCAGGCCCATGTTGATGGCGCCGCTGCCTGCCGTCGTGGTGTGGTGAAAGTCGCGATGGTTGACGATCAGGCTCGCGCTGAGCGTCACCGGGGCAGCGGCTCGGACCACGCGGTAGACGACGTCGGTGGCGTTTTCACCGCGGACCATGGCGATGCGGCGCTCGATGATGGCGTCGGCAAGTGCCCAGCGCCACACAGGGACCGTGCCTTCGAGTCTGAACGACACGAGCAGCTCGTGGCCGCGAGGCTCGACGGTGCCGCTGGCCCAGCGCGTCGTCGCCAAGGGATAGCGCTTGCCACGGTAGGTGACGGTCTCGTCGACCCGGCTCCACATCACCGTGCGTCCGAGCGGCGGGTCGAGCGCGGCGACCAAGAGCCCGTGGTAGCGCCGGGTGTGGTGGCCGGCGACCGTGCTCGATGCGTAGCCGCCGATGCCGTTGGTCACGAGCCACTCGCGCGTGTCGTCGGGCGCGTCTTGGCGACTCGCGACGGCCACCGAGAGCATGTCTTTGGCTGGTGTCATCTGCGTCTGCCCCGTCCCCTGCGGCAATCTCGTCGCCCGCT
>CALHXW010000186.1 GCA_938040325.1 uncultured bacterium
GGGGGCTCGACACATCGACAGGAGCTGCGCCGCGGGACCCGCGTTGTGGTCCGCGCCAGCGCACCTGTGCTCACCAGAGTTTGTTGCTAGCTATGCGGCTGTCCGGGATGACGCGTCCCTCTTGTCAAAGACGCGCTCTCCCAACGCGACCAGGCGATTGCCTGCGGGCTTGAGGAGAGCCGAGGTCACGAGCGATGCGGCGAGTGTCGCGACGAGTCCGAGGGGTGCCGGCAGTCCGATAAAGGCCGGGTGTTCGACGAAGAAGAAGTGGGTCACGTAGATCTCAAGCGTGTGGTTGCTCAGCCACGTCACGGCGCCGTGGGCACGCGGGAAGCGCTCGAGCACCTGCTGTGTGCCGCGGTGAGCGCAGGCCATCAAGGTCGCGACCGCGAGGAGCTGCGCCATGGGGAGCAGGACGGGGTACAGGCGCGATGCCGAGACATTCGTGGCGACCGCGAGCTTCAGCGCGAGGTATGCGACCACGATGACGCCGAAGAGCACAAGAGGCCGCACGCCGCTGGTGGCGGTGGGGCGCCTGACGCCAATGGCGAGACCGATGAGGAAGGTCTGGAGGTTGACGAGCCAGTGACCGGCCGTGGCAAGGTGTGGTCCGTGCATACGCTCGCCAACGCCAACGGCGCCGTAGGCGTTGGCAAAGGTGATTCCAATAGGAACAAGCAACGCGCCGATGGCCAGCAAGAGTATGCGGTGACCAAGCTGTGGCGGTGGCACACGAAGCAGAAAGAATCCCACGGCGTACCACAGCACGATCTGGCCGACGTATGAGAACCGCGTTGGCCAGAGCAGATTGCGGGTGAGGTCGGAGACTTCCCAGGCAATGTGACCGCCGATCAACCCGTAGAGCACGATACCGGCGAGCAAGGGCGCTGGGTAGATACGCTTGAGGCGCCGCGCGTACCATTGGCCAGCAGGTTCGCTGTAGGTTCGGCGGCTGAGTGCGATGCCGACGCCCGAGATGAGAAAGAAGGTTGTGTTGCCCCAGAGTCCGCCACCCGCGAGCCAGGCGCGCGGATAGAAGGCCTCAAGGTGCGAGTTGAAGATGAGCGCTATCGCCAACGCGCGCGTGAGCGTTGTGTCGAACGGCCAGCGCGACCGCGGTGCCTCAGCCACGACGCTCACCGCCAGCGGGCGTCCCGTCACCGAGCCGCCGCGTCGCCGGGGCCCGCAGCAGTACCTCACAGCAACGGGTGCTCCGTTGACGCGGTCTCGTTGCCGTTCCCTCGAGTGCTGCGGTCATGAGCCCAACGCTGTTAGGCCGATGTTGCGTAGCTGTCGCGCCGCATGATGATCTGGCGCCCGCTACGAACAGCTCGCTTGGCATAGAGCAGGTAGACGAGGCTGTTGTAGATGCGGTCGTCAAACCGGCTAGCCTCCCACAGCCGTGGGTTGTCCGTCGCGCGGGGGCTGGTGTGGTTGTAGATCGAGAGGAGCTTGTCCTTTTCGGTGTCTTTGGCGGTTAAGCCGCGCGGATAAAAGTGACAGGTCAGCGACTTGCGGCTGTGCCGCGGGTTGTCGGGCTTGAACGCGCCGTGAATCAGGAAAGGGTGCCACAGGAGGATCTCGCCACGCTCAAGATGCATCGGCACGAGGTCGTAGTCATCGCCGGCGATCAGCTCTCGAATGTGGGCGACAAAGTCGTCGTGGTCCGGGTAGTCGTCACGGTTGACGAGGCCCAGCTTGTGGCTTCCAGGCGCAACAAAGAACGGGCCTGAGCTCGCGTGGATATCCTCAAGTGCGTACCAAACGCCGATGAGCGACCCCGCAGGCTCGGTGTCGAGGTACCACGAGTCTTGGTGCTCGATTGTGCCAGTCGACTGGTCAAAGAACATGTTTTGCCACGACACATGCTCGCGCGAGCCGGTCACGGCAGAGAGTGCATCGGCAACTCCTGCCTGGAAGAGCAGCCCGCGCATGGCCTTGCCGAACTTCGGGAAGAAGCCAAGCCGCGATGCGTTCTGCATGCTCTCTTGGATGTGGCCGTCGCCGCTCACGCGGGGCCTCACAGCGGCTTGAAGTGACTGGGAGTAGTACACAAAGAGCTTGTTTGACTTGATCTTGTCATAGGCGGCCAAGAAGCGCTCGATGGCGCCGACATCCAGTGCGCCCTTCACGCGTACGTAGCCGTGCGTGTCATAATAATCGCGGGCAGCGCTGAGCTGCCCGAGCGTAAATACGTCGGTCATCAGTTTCTCCGTTCCCTGGCTGACAACTACGTGTCGAACCGCGTCGAAAATGATCAAAAGAAATTCAACGCATCGAGCGTGCGCTTGAGATCATCCGACGTTGCGGCAGGTTACGCGCGCAGCGCTCGCGCCTCGGTCACCATCAGCGAACGTCGTTTCCGTTCCACCTCGATGCCTGCAGCGCTGAGAGCGCTAAAAGACAAGCTCCCGCCGAGGGCTTGCGACGGCACCGCGCGCGTCGCGCTCGTCAGCACACCCCTCAGCTACCACCGGTCAGTAGCTCCGCCATCTCACGCGCACGCGCTGGCCCCACGCCGAGCTTCGGGAGCGTCCCGCTCGCAAAGAGCATCGCAAGCCCATGGATCAGCGTGCGACCCCGAAACGCCTTCGCAAGCGGCCCGTCTGGCGCAAGCGGGCCCTGTTGAAACGCGCTGATGAACTGACGCCAGAATGCCTCGTTCGGGTCGTCCGTGTCGCTGTCGGTGCCGAGGTCCGGGAGGTACTCAGGTGACGAGATGAGTCGAAAGAGCGCGGGGTGCGTGGCAGCCCACACGACCAGCTCGATCCCGACTTGGCGAAACCCTTCCTGGGCGTCTGCTCCACGCTCTCGCGCCTTGGCGTGGGCCAAGTCTAGCTGGGCGTTGAGTCGCACGTTCGCTTCATCGACGACTGCTCTGAGCAGATCGGCCCGATCCCTGAAGTGCTTATAAGGTGCTCCGGAGCTGACGCCTGCGCGTCGCGCAGCTTCCGCCATCTTCACCTGATCGAGCCCGCCCTCTTCAAGCAGGCCCATGCAGGCCTCGATAATGGCGCGTCGGAGGTCACCGTGGTGGTAGGTTGCTCGGCTCACACAGCCCTTTCTGCCACAGGTGCTTCCGTCCGTCAGCCGAAAGAAAGTAAGACTTACTCTTGAAAAGTAAGTGAGACTCACTTACTCATGAAGACACAGCGAAACGCGCTGCTTCTGGTAGCGTCTGCAACACAAGGAGAGACACCATGGTCGCGATGAACGATCCGCTCTTGAACTCCCTCGGCCGCCCGCACGGATTCGAAGCACTCGCGGTCGAAGGTGAGCTTCCCGATGACCTCCGTGGGACCCTCTACCGCGCAGGGCCGGGACTCTTTGAGCGCTTTGGTGTCCGCGTCGGTCACACCTTTGAGGCCGACGGTGCAATCACCGCGATGCGACTCGGTGATGACGGGGTCCACGGCGGCTCGAAGGTCGTGATGGGCCGCGGCTTTCAGGAGGAAGAGCGCGCTGGCCGGCAGCTCTATACCTCGAAGGCCCGCAAGACGACGCGGCTCGCAAACGTGTTCCGCCAGCGGAGCAAAGCGACGGGCAACACGTCGGTCATGTCTTGGCAGGGTCGCCTCTTTGCGCTGATGGAGGCCGCAGGTCCCCAAGAGATGCACCCTGACGACCTCACGACCTTGGGCGTCGACACCCTTGGACTCATCAAGGGAGGCTTCTCTGCACACCCTAAGCGGGTCGGCGACACCCTCATCAACTTCGGCACGCGCTACGGCCGAAAGATGGAGCTCGACATCTTTTCGCTGCCCGCGAGCGGCGCACCCAAGTGTCTCGGCGCCGTCGAGATGGGCTGGGCCGGGATGGTCCATGACTTTGCCGTCACCGAGCGCGATGCGGTCTTCGTCCATGGGCCGGTCAAGCTCTCGGTCCTGCGGGCGCTCTTCGGCAGCGGCGACATCGCTGACTTCTTTCAGTGGAAGCCCGACCTCGGCACCGAGATCGTTGTCGCGCCCTTCGACGACCTCGGCGCTCCCATCCGCGTTCAGACCGGTCCGTTTTGGACCTGGCATCTCGCCAACGCCTACAACGAGGGCGATGACGTCGTCTTGGACCTGTGCCGCTATCCGGACTTCAACACGATCAACACGCTTAACGGGGATGAAGACTCTGGCGCTGAGATGCCTGCGCTCTGGCGCTACCGCGTCAATCGCCGCACCCGTAGCGTCGCCGCAGAGATCTTGCTCGACCGGCCGTGCGACTTCCCGCTGGTGCATGCGTCCCGCGTCGCGACGGCGCATCGCTACATCTGGCTTGTTGGCGAAGAGGCGGGCCAGCGTCACGTGTTTCGCTTCGACACCCGCGCGCCAGGTCAGATCGCCGACCGCGACAGCTGGACGCCACCTCAGGGGCATGTGCCAAGCGAGGCGGTCATCGTGCCCAAGGGCGGTGCTACCGCCGAGACAGACGTGTGGGCACTGACCTTGGTGCACGCACCGGAGCGAGCGCAGTCCTACCTCGCCGTGCTAGACGGCGCGCGTCTCGCCGAGGGCCCCGTCGCCTGTGCCTGGTTCGACCAAACCATCCCAACGACCTACCACGGCACGTGGGTCCCGGACGCCTAGAGCACCAAGCAGACGGGCCGTTGCGCGGAGCCTGCCCGCATGTCCCTAAAGGCAGCTCTCAATCGCAACGTTGCACGTCTGCCCGTCGGGGCAGTCGGCGTTGCTGGAGCACGGCGTGTGGCCGTCGACGGTCACATCCGGCACAAACTTCGAGCTCACCTCAAACTCCATGCAGAGGCTGTTCGTCGACACGCTGTCGACGGTGCGCCGTCTCAGCACTCCGTTTGGAAATCCCGTCACGCCAGCCTCCAGCAGTGCATCGATCACCGACGCAGGAATCGTGGCGGCGCCGTCGTCGTCAAACTCACACTGCAAGATGACCGGTGAGTTACCGTGCTGGTCGACGTTCATCTCGAGCGACACGCTCACGAGCGGATCGGGCGTGGTCGGTGCTTCCCAGTTGATCTCGAGATCTTCCCCCGGCGCCACCTGCCACTCCGCCGTGCCGGTGATGAGCTCAAAGCCGCATCCAAAGAGCGTCGTGGCGGACTGAGCGGGGCTGTCAGAGGTGCTCAACCGCAACGTCGTGTCCGGAGCGAAGGGGGGGTTGGGCACGCTGGTGTTGAAGTAGTTGTTGCCCGGGGGTACCGCCGACATCGTCACGCTGCCCTCAGCGAGGCCGTCGATCACGACGTCACCGATGTCGAGCGTCTCGGGAAAGGCAATGCAGCTGCCGTCGAAGTCGCAGGTCTCGCCCGAGCTGCATGGCGGCGAGCAGAACGGGTTGTTGCGCTTCATGAGTCGGCAGTCGCCCTCGGTGACGGTCTCCTCGAGGATCGTCACGGGGACGACGCCTGACGCCATGCTGCCAGCGACGGAGCCGAACCTGCCGGCTTCCACCACAAAGACGCCCGCACGAACGGCAAGCTCACATGCACCACCCAGTGCATCCGGGGTTGGGATGCCGCCGGTGTCGTCCGGCACGTCCATCTCGACGCTGTCGGCCTCGGCTGTGTCCGCCTCCGTCGTGTCGGTGCCGGCGTCCTCCGCGACGTCGGCGTTGGTGTCGCTCGGCTCCGACGCGTCGTCAGCCTCGCAGGCGGTCAGCGAGACCATGGCGATGCCTGCAAGTGCCCCGATGGACGCTCTCGCGATGCGCGTGACGTGCTGCTTCATGGCGTCACCGCTGGCGTGGTCGGAGCGGTTGTCTCCTTGCCGAAGAATCCCACGTCGAGGGCGAACATTCGCCCCTGGTCGCGGTCGCTGACGTAGAGCGTGGTGGGCTCCCAGCCCGCGGTCCCGACTCCCCAGTGGAGGTTGGGGATCCAGTTGCTGGGCAGGTTCGTGACGGCAACCGCGGGGCCATGGTCAGCGTCAATGCGCCAGATGAGTCCCTCGACGAACTCTGTCACGTAGATGTTGCCGCAGGCGTCGACGTTGAGGCCGTCAAGCTGACCAGTACCGATGCTCTCGGGGTGTGGATCCACGCCCCAACCTCCGCCTCCTCCGCCGCCGGGCTCACCGTTGCAGCGAAGGCCAGAGAACGTCGGCAGGCACTGGCCGGTGTAGAGGTAGCCGTAGGTGAGCTTGGTGCAGGGCTCTGCAATGCCCTTGCCGTCGCACGTTGGATCGTCGTCGATGTTGCACTGGAACTCGCCGAAGAGGTTCTCGCAAAAACCGGGGTAGTCGCTACCGCCGGCAGTCACGAGGCAGCCGTCACCGTTGCTCTTCGCCTCACAAGCCGCGACAAGCACGGGGGGACCGTTATCGGCGACGCAGGTCAGTGTGGGCTCCCCGGTGTCTTCGCAGGTCCCGCTTGGGATCGACTCCGTCCCGCACGCAGCGCCAACCGCCATGTTCAGGCACCAGTTGAGCTCGGGCTCGACCGGGTCCGGGTCGCCAGGATCCGTCTGGTCGATCAGGCCGTTCCGTCCTAGAGCCGATGGCGCGCTCCACGAGCCGTCGGCCTCCCGGTCGAGCCAGTAGATGAGCCCACACCCGAAGCTGCCGACATACACGCGCTCGTAGCCGACACCGAAGCTGACGCCGTTGGCATTGCAGAGGTCGGTCGCGAGGATCGTGAAGTCGCCGGTGTCGGGATTGACGGAGCGCAAGCGCTGTCCGTCCTGTTCGGCCACAAAGATGGTGCCGTCCGCGTCGATATCGAGCCCGTTCGGGTACTCGAGACCGCTGAGGATGGTGCTGACGCTGCCGGCCGGCGCGCCGGGCTTGTCGACGACGGACACACGCAACAGCGAGCCGTTGTCGACGCTGGCAATGACGAGATCACCATCGGGCAACAGCGACATCCCCGCCGTCTGACCAAGGTTCGGCAGGATCAGGCGGAGCTGCGTCTCGCCCGCGCGGCGGACAATGAGGTCTTCCTGCTCAAACGAGTAGTAGTCGCCGTTCGGGGCGATGGTGAAGTCCTCGCCGTCACCGAAGCCTGTCTCTGTTGTGAACTCGATGGTGTCGGCAAGCTTGCCCGTGCAGTTGGCCGTCGGGTCGGGTTCGACGGTGTCGTCGATGACCTCTTCGCTCGCGTCGTCAACATCCATCGCTTGGGTGTCGTCGTCGGCGTCCGCTTCGGTGGTGTCGGCCACGGCGGTGTCGGCCACAGCGGTGTCGGCCTCCGTCGAGTCTGTTGTGTCTTCCTCGGCGGTGTCATCGCCAACGTCGGCGGCTGTGTCGGCCGCAGCTTGGGACGGCTGATCATCGAGGCACGCGGTCAACGACATGGCGTAGAGCGCCGCAGCGAGGAGCGCACAGTCGCGAAGTCGAAGCAGGTGGGTCATGTCTACCTTTTGGGTGTTGTCGGTGTCCGCCGCGCGGTCTGTCTGGTGAGACAGCCCGGGCCCGATTATGCGCAACACGTCGCGCTATTGGCGTTCGTTTCTCGATACGGCCAGACCGGGCTCGACCGAACCGAGCTTTCGAACGGAGCTCGCGGCATGTGCGACCGAGCGTCGACATGACCTGTAGACCTTTGACACCGCGTGAACGCCGCTCCTACCGGCGTGTCGGTTTTTAATTTCGCAGTTCTCGCAGAAACGTTGATCAAAAACGACGGACGCCGCCACTCTTTAACTAGCGACGCCAAAGAGGCTCTTTCCGCCTTGCCTCGTTCTGAGCGAGCGAGGGGCCGTCGCCACGCGCACAGTTGAGCTGCTCATACACGAAGGGGAATACCTTGGGCCCGACTTCAGTCCGTCCTCCGCGTGTCGCCGTCATTGGCGCCGGCATGTGGGGCAGAAACGTCATTCGTAACTTTGGTCAACTGGGGGCACTTGCTGCCGTGGTCGACACGGACACAGCGCGCGCGGAAGAGCTAGCGACACCGTTTGGTTCAGACGTAGCAACCCTCTCCGATGTTCTCGGAGACGCGTCCATCGAGGCGCTTGCGGTGGTCACGCCCAGCGACACGCATCATCGAATCGGTCGCGCGGCACTCATCGCGGGCAAGCACGTCTTCATCGAAAAGCCACTCGCCCGCACCGCCTTCGAGGCGGCATCACTGGTCGAGACAGCCGCTCTGCACAACCGAACGCTGATGGTGGGGCATCTCATGCTCTTTCACCCCGCGTACGAGCGGGCCCGGCAGATGGTCGAGGCCGGAGCGCTTGGTGAGCTGCGCTATGTCTATGCCAACCGGGCGGCGTTTGGCCGCTTCCGAGGCGCCGACGACGCGCTCTGGGACCTGATGTGCCATGACCTTGCGGTCTTTTTGGACATCGCTCAGAGTGATGTCGACACGCTCCGCGTTGTTGGTGCTTGCCCCCTCTTTCCACAGCAGGCGGAGTTTGCCCACGCACACTTGCGCTTTGACAGCGGACTCGAAGGCCACATCTTTGCGTCGAGGTTGCACGCGTTCAAAGAGCAGCGGCTTGTCCTCGTCGGCGATAAGGGCACGCTCGTCCTCAACGACCGGGCCGCGACGCCCGCCGAGAAGTTGATGTTCTACGACAGCCCGGTGCCACACGACGACCACCAGATGGTCGGCCAGGTGCCGCCTGGCAAACCCGTTGCTTATGACGCAGGCGAGCCGCTTCGAAACGAGTGCCAGCACTTCCTCGACTGTGTCCGGAGCGGTCATACGCCTCGGTCTGACGGCAGCCAAGGCCGTCGCGTGGTCGAGCTGCTCGCCCATGGCACGGAGTCGATCCGCACGTTTGCTCGCTCGCCGGCGCTGCCAACGAAGCCAGCTCTGGGGCCTCGACCGGCCGTGAGCGCCCACCCCGTTTGATGCGCTGAGTCGCCTCCTCAAACTTCCTCCTCTCTGCGAGCTCCAGATGACTCCATCTCGCCGTTCCAAGCTGGCCTACCGGTTGTCCAAGCGCATGCTAGACCTTGCCGTCGCCGTGCCGCTCTCCGGTGCGCTGATGCCGGTGTTTGCCGCGATCAGCGTCGCGATCCGAGTCGACTCCAATGGCCCGGCGTTGTTTCTGCAGCAGCGATTTGGCGAGGGGATGAAGCCCTTCACCATCGTGAAGTTCCGGACGCTACGCCACGACGAGCCCGACCCCCACGCCCGCTACGAGATGCTGAAAGGTGACCCTCGCATCACTCGGGTGGGGCGCTTCCTACGCTCGACGAGCCTCGATGAGCTGCCTCAGCTCTTCAACGTGATTGCCGGCACAATGAGCCTCGTCGGTCCGCGGCCGCTCGTCGAGTGGGAGAGCCGGGAAGCGTACGCCTCCCACCCCGAGCGCTTTGACGCGAAGCCTGGCATCACGGGGCTGAGTCAGGTGACGGTACGCAACTCCGAGGATCTTCAGGGACGGCTCGACGCCGACGTCGAGTACGCGCACATCGCCGACTTCCTCACCGACCTTCGCATCCTGATTCAGACTCCGCTGAGCTTGCTGTCGAGCCGCTCTATCTATCCCGACGTTGAGTCCGTGGCGTCGCCTGACGCAGCGGCCATGACGGCGGCGGCCGCGTCGGACGACGGCCTGTCGAGCCTCATCAACTAACCCCGGGCTGCTCGCCACGCGCGCGCTCCAACCCCCTTCGTTCGTCTCACAACAAGGCAAACCCACATGGCACGTGTGATCTTCGTCAACCGGTTCTGTTATCCAGACCACTCAGCGACTTCACAGATCCTCACCGACATCATCTTCGAGCTCGCAGCGCGCGGACGCCAGGTGAGCGTTGTCACCAGTCGACAGCTCTACAACGACCCTGACGCGAACCTGCCGCAGCATGAGTCCGTTCGCGGCGTCGACATCCATCGCGTCAGCACAACCCGCTTCGGTCGCGGGACGGTACCGAGCCGGACGGCGGACTACGCGTCGTTCTACGCTGCGGCCCTGCGTAAGGTCAGCCAGCTCGCCGAGCCGGGTGACGTCCTCGTCGCCAAGACCGACCCGCCGCTTCTCTCGGTGGGGCTGATGGGCGTAGCGAAGCACCGCAAGGCGAAGCTCCTCAACTGGCTTCAGGACATCTATCCCGAGGTTGCCTCCGCAGTGGGAGTCTCGTTCATGGACGGCAAGCTCGGCGACGTGCTCCGCTACCCGCGCGATGCATCGCTGCGTGCTGCTGCAGCGAACGTTGTCATCGGCGAGAAGATGGCGGAGTGGGTCGCTGCCCGCGGTGTCCCGACCGAGCAGATCCGCATCATCCCGAACTGGGCTGACGACAAGGCCATCGTGCCCGTCGCACACAAGGACAACCCCCTGAGGACCGAGTGGGGCTTCGACGACAGCTTCGTCGTCGGCTACTCGGGAAACCTCGGACGTCCCCACGAGTACCAGACGATGCTAGGAGCCGCCGAGACACTGCGCGACCGTCAGGAGATCGCGTTTCTGTTCATCGGCGGCGGGCACTTTCTTGAGACGGTCGGCAAAGAGGCGAAAGAGCGGGGTCTGACCAACGTGCACTTCCGGCCTTACCAACCGCGAGACCAGCTCAAGATCTCGCTGTCGGTGCCGGACGTCCACTGGCTGTCGCTGCGCCCCGCGCTCGAAGGGCTCATCGTGCCATGCAAGTTCTACGGCATCTTGTCGGCCGGTCGTCCCGTCATCTCGGTGACCGACTCCGACGGTGAGATCGCCCGGCTCGTGAAGCGCCACGACTGCGGTCTCAACGTCGAGCCCGGCCGAGTGGCTCAGCTCGCCAGCGTGATCTCAGAGCTCGCCGCCGACCCAGCGCGTTGCCAGGAGCTGGGTGCCAAAGCACGCGCCACCATGGACGCACACTTCACGCGCCAGCGCTCTTTTGATCGCTGGGCAAGCTTGCTCGATGAGCTTGGCGTGAGGTCACCGTCGGCCAGCTCGACGAGCACACGCCCCCCGCGTGCCGCCGTCTAGCGGCGTTGCCGAGCCGACTTCGACAGGGACCGCGTCCGCGGGACCCGCGCTGAGCGAAGCTTCAGGTCGACACTCCGAGTCTCAGCCCCCTGCCAACCACAAGCAATCGCCCTCGAGGCAGAACCGTCCAGCGCGACCCGTACGGAGTCATCATGAGCCTACTTCGACAACAGCCGCAGCCTCTTGCGTCCCTCGGGCCGGGCGTTGGCCCGATTCCGTTCTACAATGCCCGCGCGAGCAACGACGCCATTCAGGCCGAGCTCATCGACGCCGCTACCCGGATCATTTCCTCAGGGCACTACATCTTAGGGCCTGAGGTTGAGCGCTTCGAGGAGGCGCTGGTCGACGCGATGCAGTGGCCCGGAGCGCCGGGCACCGCGGTCGGTGTCAGCTGCGGAACCGACGCGCTCATCGTCGCGCTGAGCATGTGTGAGCTCGGCCCTGGTGACGAGGTCATCGTGCCGGCGTTCACCTTCGTGGCGCCGGCCTCCGCGGTGCTTTGGTGCGGGGCGACGCCGGTTTTTGCCGATGTGGACCCTGTGACGCTGACGCTGGATCCGGTGAGCGTCGCGGCCTGCGTGAGCGAAAAGACCCGCGCGGTCATCCCGGTGCATCTCTTTGGGCATGCCGCGGACATGACGGGGATTGCCGAGGCCGTCAGCCACGCACCCCAGCGGGTCGCGATCATCGAGGACTTGGCGCAAGCGTGGGGGGCGATGCACGCCGGACGCAGTGTCGGGACCATCGGCGACGTCGGCGCGGTGTCGTTCTTTCCAACCAAAAACCTCGGCGGGCTCGGCGACGGCGGCGCGTGCATCTCCAGCGCCGACCGCCGCGACGACCTGCTCGCGCTGCGACAACATGGCTGCAGGGTGCGCGACTTCCACAGTGCTCTCGGCCTCAACGCGCGTCTCTCACCGCTCCAAGCCGCGATGCTCGGCATCAAGCTAGCGCGCGTCAACGACGTGCTGGCTCTGCGAACGCGACAGGCCGAGCAGTACCGGGACGGCCTGCAAGAGCAGGGCTGGCTGACGCTGCCGCCCTTTGATGACGCGACCGGTGGGAGCGGCGGTGACGGCAACGTCCGGACCTTCAACCAGTTCGTTGTGCGAGTGCAAGACGGCAAGCGTGATGGCCTGAGGTCCCGCTTGGACGACCACGGCATTGCGACCCGGACCTACTACCCGATGCCGCTGCCGGCCCAGCCGATCTTCCGCGAGGTCCCGCAGCGCCTCACGTCCTGGCCGGTCACAGAAGCTGCCTGTGACGAGACGATTGCGCTGCCGATGGGTGAAGGGCTGACGCCCGAGATGCTTCAGCGCGTCACCGAGGTGGTGGTCGGCTTCGGGTGAGCGGACGTGCCGGGCTTGGGCGCTAGCGTGGGCGGCGGGCGACGAGCGGCGGGCGCGGGCTGCGGGCGCACGAGACGGCGGCGAGCGTGGGCGCCGAGCGACGGGCTCTAGTAGACTGTTGCTGGTGTCTTAGTGAGTGACGCCAACGTCTCCATCGCCGACGGAGTCGTCGATGGCCCGTTGCCGTCAGATGCTGCTTGTCCGTCGACGCCTGGAGGATCGCATTGGGCCACCAACGTCCGCAAGGCCAGGGGCCGTGCTCGCCATGCTCACCATGCTCACTTCGTTCCGCGTGGCTGTGCGTGGCTGCGCGCGGTCGCCTTCGGCGAGCCTTGCGGACGTTGGCGGCGCCAATGCGGGGGTGAGTGAGCGTCTCTCCGGACGTCGGGGCGACGCGTTTACCCTCTCAACGAGTCTTCGATGCTTCGCATTTATCCCACTGCCATCTCACTTGTCGCTGACGCTGCTCGGGCCGCGGCTGCCATTTCGAAACGCGACCGCGACTTGGCTCGGCAGCTGCGCCGAGCTGCAGCTTCGGTGCCGCTCAACATTGCTGAAGGCTCCGGCGTCAGCGGCGGCAACCGACGTCAGCGCTACCTCACAGCTCTCGGCTCGGCGCGTGAGGTCCAGGCGTGCTTCGACGTGGCCGTCGTGCTCGGCTATGTGGGGCCCATCGGGGCCGACGTTGCTGCTCGATTCGATGCGGTCATCGGCACGCTGGTTAAGGTGAGTCGGTAGCAAGAGCGAACGCGGCCGCGCCAGTGCGCGGCCGCGATGCGTCGCTCAGGTCGTCAGTGTCGCAAGGACGCGGCCGAGTCCGTCAAACCGATCACCCTGAGACGCGAACTCCAGCCCATCACCCATCACGCTTACCCATCACCCATCACGGGCGCCAGCGCGGGCGCCGAGCGCCGAGCGCCGAGCGCCGAGCGGGCGCTAGCGCGAGCAACCCCGGGGCGGCGGGCGGCGACAGCGACTTTTTGGGAACTATCTGCGACGACCGCTGTCGGTTCTAAGCGTGACCCCCGAAGGTCACGTGAGCTGAGCGGGGCCGCCCGTCAGCGAGGGACACAGGGTTGAGGCCGCGCTGCGGTCGGGACGGGCGCGCTGCGCGTTGATGCAGCGTTGCAAGACGGAGGTGTAGGATGCGCATGGGTCATCTCATGGCGTTGGTTGGTTCTGTTTGTGTGACCCTCGCGGTCGCTCTCTTCACCTGGCAGAGCTTTTTGCTCGCTGAGGTCAACGTGGTTGGACTTGGCGTCTGGCCTGCTGGCGGGGTGGTGGGGCTGCACGCGCTGGTGATCGTCGGGCTGAGCGTGTGGGCGCTGCGAGAGCAACGCCGCGCAACGGGCATTGCACGGGCGACGATGTTCGCTGCGACCTCGATGCTTGGCTGGCTCATGTTTGCCTATGTCGCGCGCCATGACGCAGCCGTCCTCATGGACCACGAGACGGTCACGATGGGGGCTGGCTACACGCTCTCGCTCGTCGGCGCGCTCGCTTGCGGACTCGGGCCGTTGGTCGTGTTCGCTTCTAGGCCTCGGGTGTTCACCAACCACCGCTACCTGCGTGTGGCTGTCCTTTGGGGCGAGTCGGTGGTTCGGGAGCAGCTCGTCGCGCCGGGTGACAACGTGACGCTTGGGGACCGGCCGACCGACACGCTTCCGGTGCCTGATGGCTACGGTGACGGGCACCCGCCGGTGCTGACGCTGCTCACGGCGCGCGACAACGGTTGGGACCTGATGCCGGTCGACGGCGCTTCGGGGTTCGCCAAGGTGGACGGGGTCCACACGACGCTGCCGCCGAGCGGGAGGCCGCTCGAGCTTGGTCCCACCAGCTGGGGCAGTGTCGAGCTCGGCGAGCTGCGCTACTTCTTTCAGCACGCCGACCCGCCGGCACGCCGCCCAGCCGCGGCGTCCAGCTCCCGCGTTGATGAGACGCTCGCGGCCGCCTTCGGTATCTCGACCTTTGCCCAAGTGGCGTTCGTGGCCGCAGCCATTCTCTTGTGGGAGGAACGTCCTCAGCGCGAGGTCCAGCACGGACAGCTGCGTCAGCCGCTCATCGAGGCGTCGTTCATGCACGTGGAGATCCCGGCAGACGACGAGGAGGAGCTACTGGAGCTCGACCCCGACGAGCTGCGCGAGTTCGACGACGGCGCGCACAACGAGACGGTCGAGCCTGACGCCGACGAGGTGGACGTCGTGGATGTCGTCGCTCCGAACAAGGGGCCTCACCAGACCACGCCGAGCCCGTCGACTGAGCACGACGACTCCTCGTCGCCCGGCGACCCTGGAAAGGCACCCGGCGAGACTGGGCTTGCCAAGATCCTCGCGGAAGCGAGCAAGGGCGACAATCTCGCAGCTGTGAGTCACGTGCTCTCAACAGCCGGCAAGGACTTCGACAGTCGCTTCGCCGCTGCTGTCTCCGGGGCTGGCTCCGAGCTGGCGATGGGCGCCGGCGGGCAGGGCATGGCCTTCGTTGGTGACGGCTCGGGTGGTGGTCGCGAAGGCGCCGGCAAGCTCATCAGTCAGGGCGGCATCAACACCGGTGTGCGCGACGGCACTGGCCGCCGCGCAGCACGCGCAGGGCTCAAGCGCAAGAAGAAGCGCAAGGTGAAGAACATCCTCCAGAAGGGGCCGAACGTGCGCGGCTTCTGCAACAGCACCAAGGTGCGTAGCGTGGTCAAGCGCCGCGCCGGCCGCATCCGGGCCTGCTATGAGCAGCGCCTCCAGGCCCGCAGCGAGCTGGGCGGCTCGCTCACGACACGCTGGACCATCGGCCTCGACGGCAAGGTTCGCGGCGCGACGGCCGTCAAAGACACCGTCAAAGACAAGGCCATGACCCAGTGTGTTCTGCGGCAAGTTCGCCGCATGAGGTTTCCCGAGCCGAAGGGGGGCGTCTGCGTTATTCAGTGGCCGTTTGTGTTTCGCTCGGAGTAGTCGGGAAGGCGCGGGCGACGGGAGTGAGCGACGAGCGCGGGCGTGAGCGAGACGAGCGCGGGCGTGAGCGACGAGCGCGGGCGTGAGCGACGAGCGCGGGCGTGAGCGACGAGCGCGGGCGTGAGCGACGGGCGCGGGCGTGAGCGACGGGCGCGAAACCCTCCCCTGAGTCCGGTTGGAGGGGGGGAAGTCCGACGCCTGCGCGGCGCTCGAGC
>CALHXW010000187.1 GCA_938040325.1 uncultured bacterium
CGATGCCCTCGCCACCAGCGCCGGTGCATTCGCTTCGCTCACCCGAACTCGACGATGCTCGCAGGGCCTTCATTCGGCCGACGCAGGTGGCAAAGGCATCGCCTTCGCCTCGCTCGAAAATAGCGCTTGTTTTGCGACTAGCCCCAAAACAAGCGCTCTTTCCGGCTGCGGCTTTGGCGGATGCCCTCGCCAGCGACGTCCGTGCGTTCGCTTCGCTCACCTGGACTCGACGATGCACGCATCGCCTTCGTCCAGCGGAAGCCGCTGGCAAAGGCATCGCCTTCGCCTCGCTCGAAAATAGCGCTTGATTTGGGACTAGCGTTCCGCAGTGAGCGAGTCGCGATAGTCGACCACCGACAGCTCGCCGCAGTGTTCCCAGCTCGACAGCGCGTCGCCGACCGCATCGCGAGTGCCCAGGACAACGATCTCCTGGGCCGTCGGCTGAAGGTGTTTGCTGAGGGCGGCGTTGACCTCGGCCAGCGTGACCCCCTTCACGTTGGCGGTGAACCTGTCCACGAAGTCCGGACTGCGGCCGGACAGGCGGCACGAGAGCATCTCGCTCATGCGGCGCTCGGGCGTGTCGATGCTGAACACGTGGCTGTTGCTTAGGTAGTTCTGCGCAAAGCTCAGCTCCTCCTCGTCGATGCCGGTGGCGACAAGGGCCGAGAGCATGTCGTCGGCGAGGGCGATCGCGCTCACGGTGTCGGCGTTCGACGGGTAAAAGCGCATCGTGAACGTGCCCAGGTGCCGATCGGTCGATAGGTAGCTATAGGCGCCGTAGGACCAGCCGCGCTTCTCGCGGATCTCCTGGGTCAGCCGCGACGTGAACGTGCCGCCAAATGCGGTCTGACCAACCAAGAGCGGGAAGTAGTCCCGGTGGTTGGTGTCGACGGTCGTGTGCCCCATGAACACCTGCGTCTGCGTTCGCTCGGGCTTGTCAACGAGCGTCACGCGGCGGCTGCTGCGATTGCTTGGGTTGACGACCTTCTTACGCGTCGGTGTGGAGCCGTTCGGCAGCGAGCCCGTGACCGACGCGATGAAGTCGTCGAGCAAGGCGTCATCGAAGTCGCCTGCCGCTCCGACGACCAAGCCAGCGCGGTTGTAGCGCTCGGCGTGGAAGGTCCGGACGTCGTCGATGCCAATGGCGGCGATCGAGTCAGGTGTGCCCTTGAGCGGTCGGCCGTACGAGTGGGTCGGGCCGAAGAGCGAGCGCGCATAGACCCGCTGGGCAACCGCAGCGTCGTTGTCGAGCGTTTGCTCGAGCTCCGCGAGGGTGAGTCGCTTGAGCTTGTCGAGCTGGGAGGCGTCGAGCCGCGGTCGCTGGATGACGTCGGCCATGAGCTGCCGAAAGCGCGGCCGGTTCCTCGTCAGAGCGTCGCCGACAACGGTCGTGTACTCGCGACCTGCGCCGGCGTGGAGGTAGGAACCGAGCACGTCGAGCTCGTCAGCGAACTGCTCGTGGTCGAGGTCGCCCGCCCCGCGTGTGAGCATCTGCGCCGTCAGGAAGGCGAGCCCTTCTTTGCCGATGGGGTCGTCCATCGCGCCGACATCAAAGCCCACTGCGACGTTACTGATGGCCCGGCTTCGATCCGCGACCAGTGTGCGCCACTGAGTCACGCTGCCGCTCCATCGGCTGCCACTGCAACGACGACCGTGCGCCGCTCGGGTCGGAGGACCTCGCGCGCGACCCGCTGGACATCTGCGCTCGTGACGGACCGAAGCCGCTGCTGGCGCTTCCAAAACTGGCGGTAGTCGCCGAGCGTGGTGCTGGCGTGGCCCAAGCCGCGCGCCCTTGCACCCGTGTCTGCCGCCGCGCGAAGCGAGGACGCCTCCGCGCTGTTGACAGCTTTCTGAAGCTGCCGCTCGGGGACAAGCTCGTCGCGAAACTGGGCGATGAAGTGGTCGATGCGGGCCTCTACGTCTTCCACGCTAGCGTGAGGTTGAAGGGTTGCGCTGACCTCAAAGAGCCCAGGGTGAGCCCATGAGGAAGCCCACGAGGACACCTGAGTTGCCAGCTCACGCTCGTGCACTAAGTCACGGTAGAGCGGTGCAGACTCTTGCCCGGCAAGAAGCTCTGAGAGGATCTCAAGCGCAGCATGATCCGGGTCGCCGGCTGCGCCGCACTTGTAGCCGTGCACTAGCCGGACAGCGTTGACTGGCAGCTTCATCAGCTCGCGTCGCTCCACCGTCTGCGCAAGCTCCGCCCGATTCGGCTCAGGCGGGATGACCTGCGACTTCAACCCGCCATAGTGACGCTGGGCGCCGGCCAGCACGTCGCGGGTGTCGACATCGCCAACCACCACAACCGTCGCGTTGTTGGGGGCGTAGAAGCTCTTGTAGAACGCCAAGCAGTCCGACAGCTCGATGGCCTTGATGTCGTCCATCCAGCCGATGGTCGGCCAGCCATAGCCGTGGGTCTGAAACGCTCGGTGGTAGAGCCGCTCGTAGAGGGCGCCCTCCGGGTCATTGTCGATGCGCGTCTTGCGCTCGTTGATGACGACCTCTCGCTCGGAGTTCAGCTGGTCCTCGTTGAGGACAAGGCCCGCCATACGGTCGGCTTCGGTGCGCTGCACGAAGTCGAGGTTTCCGGCCGGAAGCTTGGCCTTGTAGTAGGTCCAGTCGACCCATGTCGCCGCGTTGGTCTGTCCACCGCGCCGCTCCATCTCGACGTCGAACTGCCCCTCTGGCATCTGCTCGGTCGCCTTGAACATGAGGTGCTCGAAGAGGTGCGAGATCCCGGTGCGGCCGGCCTGCTCGAACCGCGAACCGACGCGGTACCAAGTCTGGTAGCTGAACACGGGGACCGTGTGGTCTTCCCAGACGATGAGCTCGAGGCCGTTTCCGAGCCGAAACCGCTCGATACGCGCGTGGCCCACGTCGTGGTGGTCGACCAGCGTGATCGTGCTATCGGGCGTCGCCGTCGCATTCAAGGCGCTCACCAGCTGCGCGGTGCCTGCTGCGTGTCTCGCGCGTTCGGTCATCGAACCCTCGTCGTGTCGGTGTGCGGGCGCGCCTGCAGTTTTCGCACAGAACGCGTTCCAACGTCGTTGTTCCCAGCGATCTCACGATAGGTCGGCGCGCCATCGCGCACAACCGGGCGAGTCATGATCGCGTACGAGCTGCTCAGAGTGACGGTGCAATGATGTCGGCGAGCTCGGCGATCGCCGCCTCATCAAAGCTGTCGCGGAAGAGAAACGGCATCTGCACCGACGGGAGCAAGATCTCGCGGTCGAGCTCCTCGATGTACTTTTGCTGCAGCTGATGGCGCGCGTCGAAGCGATCCAGGCAGCGGAGCGACTGCGCGCTGACGGTGTCGTCAAGCTTCGAAGCGAGCGTCACAAGCGGGCTCGACGCGGGAGTCGCCGCTGAGGACGACCTCGAACCGAGCGCTGCAGGAACAGCGGCGTCCGGCCAGATCGCATTGATGAAGAGGTGGCCGGTTGGGATGCGCAAGATCTCTGCGTTCTGCTTGGCCAGCTCGACGGTCTCCCGCACCGGCATGTCCTCTGCGAGGCTCACGAGGTGCAGGCGGGTGCGGTCTGGATCTTCAAGCAGTCCCCGCATGAGCTCGACTTCCTCGGCCATCGGACCGGTCTTTGCGACCTGCAGGATGACTTGGGGCAGCCGCAGCAGGCTCACGCCGTGGCCGGTCGCGGGCGCATCCACGATGATGGTGTCCCATGTCGGGCTGCCGTCACGGTTTCGTTCACGCTCGAGGTTGAACGCCTTGCCGAGCAGGAAGAGCTCGGTCATGCCCGGAATCATCTTGATCAGGCGTTTGATCGCCTCGTTCTCGAACACCATCTTGTAGACGCGCTCGAAGCGAAGCTTCATCAGGCCGTACTCCCGCAGCGCGGGCTCCGGCTGGATGTTGATGCTGTAGAGGTTGTCCGCCAGGCGTTGTGGCGTGTAGCCGCTCGGAGGCTTGCCGAAGAAGACCGACGCCTTCTCGCGGGTGTTGAGCTCGGCAATGATCGTCTTGCGGCCTGCTCGTGCAGAGAGGAGGCCTAGGGTAGCGCACACGGTGCTCTTGCCCACGCCGCCTTTGCCGGCGACGATCTGAAAGCGCGCATCGGTGTGGGGTGCAACCATCGGTCGCGGACCATAGCGGGTCCCGTCTGCTTTCGCCACGCTGATCGGAGCGTCGGTCGGTCGTCGGGGTCAATCGTGGGTGGCGTGGCGCGGCCCTTGGTGCTACCTGTGCGACGCAACTCGTGTCCGTGTCAGCGGGTTTGACCGTTTGGGCTGGCCGCTATGCGGGCGTCACGTGCACGGTCATGGTGGTCGACGGGCTCGCCCTCTGCTCCTTGGCCCCGTGCGGACAGCGACGCGCGCCCAACACTTCAAACTTCTTTCCATGGACCACTAGCTGGAGGTTCCACGTGACCCGTCGATGGCACAACACCCCGACTTGGCTGCTCCTAGCGATGTTGGTGATCGCGCTCGCTGGGTGCCGCAAGCCGCGCAAGCGCATCTACACCAAAGAGCAGCAGCGCCAGATCCAGACGGCGATCCTCGATGCCGCGCCGACACCCCAGATTCCGATCAACGCGGTCTTCGACCAGAAGATTCGCCTGATTGGCATCGACTTGAACAAGCGTGAGGTCGCCGCCGGTACGCCCTTCGTCGTGACCTGGTACTGGGAGTCGCTCGTCGACATGAGCGGCGGGTGGAAAGTGTTCGTCCACTTCGAAGGTCCCGGTAAGCGCAGCACCCACGACCATGATCCGGTTGGTGAGCTCTATCCGATCGCCCGTTGGAAGGCCGGTGAGATCATCAAGGACGTCCAGAAGATCAGCGTCAATGCTGACTTCAACATCGCGTCGGCGAAGCTCTTTGCGGGGATCTTTGACGCGGCTGCGTGGAAGGACCGGCAGGCGAACGTGCGGATGAAGGTCGTCAACCCCGGCGAGGTGAAGACGCGGGTCGATCGCGACGGCCGCATCGAGGTCGCCGAGATAAAGATCAAGGGCGGAAAAGCCGGCGCGGGGCGCTCGAAGACCGACAAGCGGCCGCGTCGCTACACGGCACTCAAGCCGACGGAGGCGCTCGTCCTCGACGGCAAGCTCAACGAGCCGAGCTGGTCAGCGGCGGCGTATATGCGGCCGTTCGTGACCCCATCTGGTGGCCGCCTCAGGAGCGAGCAGCTTACCCGGGCCAAGGTCCTGTGGGACGAGCGCTACCTCTACGTTGGGTTCTCGTGCCCAGACAAAGACATCTACAATGACCAAAAGGGGCGCGACGCGACCCTTTGGAAACAAGACGTTGTGGAGGTCTACCTCGACCCAGGCGCGGACGGGAAAGACTATGTTGAGCTGCAGGTCTCCCCAACCGGTGAGGTCTTCGACGCGCTCTTCACGTCACGCCGCAAGCCTGACTGGCCGACCGCGGCGAAGGCGCTGACGATGTCGGGCCTGGTCGCAAAGGTCCATGCTGAGGGCACTGTGAACGAGCGAGGCGGCGACCCCGACAGCTCATGGCAGGTGGAGATCGCGATCCCGTGGACGGATGTGCCCGGCGTCTCGGGCCCGCCCAAAGACGGCGAGTCGTGGCGGATGAACCTCTACCGCATCGAGCTGCCGCGCGGGAAGACGCCTGGCTTCATGGGGGCTTGGGCCCCGGCAGGCGGCGACTTCCACAACGTCGATGCGTTCGGATCGGTCCAGTTCTCCAAGCGCGAGGCGAAGGCTCGCAAGCCCGCGCCATCCAAGGTGCGTCGTGCGCCCGGAGTCGTTTTGCCGAAGCGGCCGGGCGCGGCAGCGCCGAAAGGCGTCCAGGCTCAGCCCGGTGCCAAGGCGAAGCAGCCAGTGCAGAACGTGCCGACCCCTGGTGGCGCGAAGGCCGCACCTGCAGTACCTGTGGAGCCTGGCAAGAGCGGCGCGCCGGGTGCAGTGTTGGACCTGAAGCGCAAAGCGTCGATGGCCACGAAAGCGGCCACGGCGAAGGTGAAGGCGGCGGGCGCAGCCATGCCGAGTGCGGGCGTTCTCAAGCCCGCGCCGGGCAAGCTTGTGATGCCGAAGAAGCTGCCGACGATCGTCACGACACCCAAGACGGTGCCGGTCACGAAGTGAGTGACGCGCCACTCGACCTTGAGCGGCTCCGCGACATCATGGCCGCGCTGCGTGCGGAAGACGGCTGCCCGTGGGACAGGCGGCAGGATCTGTCGACCATGAAGGGCTACCTGCTGGAGGAGTGTTACGAGGTTCTCGACGTGATGGACGGCGCCGACGCCGACGCTCACAAGGAGGAACTCGGTGACCTGCTCTTCCAGATCGTGTTCCACGCGCAGCTGCGCAGTGAGCGCGGTGAGTTTGGGTTGAGGGATGCGATCGCCAGCATCAGCGACAAGCTCGTCCGACGTCATCCACACGTGTTCGGGACCGATCGGGTCACCGACCCTGAGGTCGTCAAGCAGCTATGGCACGCGCAGAAGCTCAAAGAGGGAAAAGGCGGAGTGGCCGACGTTCCTCGCGCGTTGCCGGCGCTGATGAGAGCGCAAAAAGTCACCAAGCGTGCGGGTCGGGTCGGCTTCGACTGGCAGAGCGTTGACGGACCACTCCACAAGATCGACGAGGAGCGCCGAGAGCTGCTCGAGGCCATCGAATCCGGTGACCAGGCTGCGATCGCGTCTGAGCTTGGCGATCTGCTCTTTGCGGTGGTCAACGTCGCACGTCACCTGGACGTGAGTGCGGAGTCGGCACTGAGCGGCACGACCGATCGCTTTGTCGCTCGCTTCTCCCATGTAGAGGCGGCGCTTGCCGCTCAGCAGCGGCGCTTCGAGACCACCGACGAGGCTGAGCTCGACGCCCTCTGGGAAGCCGCCAAGGCTGAGCTTGGCTGAGTCGAAGCCGGCTCAGACGAAGCGGCGCTCGATCCTGCGCTCTGCGGGGATCATGACGCTGATGACGCTCGTCAGTCGCGTGCTCGGTCTTGTGCGTGAGCAGGTCCGCGCACTCTACCTCGGGACCGGGGCAGCCTCAGATGCCTTCGGGCTCGCGTCGACGATCCCAAACCTGCTCCGGCGGCTCTTTGCCGAAGGGGCGATGACGGCAGCGTTTATCCCGGTGTTTGCTGAGTACTTGCGGCGGGGTGACGAGGAAGACACACAGCAGTTCCTGTCGCGGTTTTTGACCTTGCTGACCCTTGTGGTCGTCGCCGTCACCGTCGTTGGCATCCTGCTGACGCCTTGGCTTATCGAGACCTTCTTTGCCAGCGAGTTCCGCAACGTCGAAGGCAAGGTTGCGCTGACGATCGTGCTGACCCAGCTGATGTGGCCCTATCTGGCCCTCGTCAGCGTCGCGGCGGTCATTCAGGCGGTCCTCAACTCGCACAAGATCTTTGGACCGTCGGCGTTCACACCCGTGTTGCTCAACCTGGCGATCATCGTCTGTACGATCGCGTTCAGCACCACGTTTCCGGACCCTTCTTACGCGCTTGTGGTGGGCTTTTTGGCGGGCGGCGTGCTGCAGATACTCTTTCAGCTGCCCTACCTTAAAAAGCACACGCCTTCGCGCGTGCGCTTTCAGATGCGCTTCCGCGATCCCGCGGTCTGGCGGGTCGTCAAGATCATGGGGCCAGGCGTCTTTGCCGCGGGTATCTATCAGATCAACGTCTTCGTCAGTCAGCTCATTGCGTCCGGGCTCGAGGGCGGTTCGATTGCGTCGCTGCAGTACTCGCTGAGGCTCCAAGAGCTGGTGCTTGGGCTCTTTGTTGTCTCTGTGGCTCAGGTGATCCTGCCGAGTCTCTCCGATCACACGGCAGCCGGTGACGAGGCGGCGGTGCGTGACACCACAGGCTACGCCACGCGCCTCATCGCGTTTGTGACGCTGCCTGCGACGGCCGGGCTCCTTCTGATCGGACCGGAAGTGATCCGGTTGCTCTTTCAGTCGGGAGCGTTTGACGCCGCCTCAACCGCTCAGACGGCCTATGCGCTCCAGTTCCACGCGATGGGCCTTTGGTTCGTTGGCCAAGCTAGGATCTTCCAGCAGGTCTACTTTGCGTACAAGGATCTGAAGACGCCAACGCTCGTTGGAGCTGTGGTTGCGGTGGTCAACATCGTGCTCTGCTATGCCCTGTCTGTGCCGCTTGGTCACGGCGGGGTCGCGCTGGCGGGGAGCATCGCAGCGCTGGTCAACACGGCCATCTTTCTTTACCTCCTCGAGCGTAAGCTCGGTGGGCTTGGGCTCGCAGACCTTGCGCTGCGGATCTGCAAGATCGGTGTGGCCACGCTCGCGATGGCGGGAGCCGTCTGGGGCTTCAGTGAAGCCTGGCCGTCCTCGGAGGTAGAGAGTCGGCTGGTCTTGGTCGTGTGGGTCGCCGCGGCCGTCGGCATCGCGATCGTCGTGTACTTCGCGCTCGCACAAGCGCTGCGCGTCAACGAGCTCGGCGGACTCCTCGGCTCGTTGCGCAAGCGCTTCAAGCGCGGATAGCCGCGCTACGCGTGCCGGTCGCTCCGCGTTCATGCAGACCATCAACCCACGGCGACCGGACAGGGCGGGCCGAAGCGTGCCGTCTGGTGCGCCCTCGCAACGAAGCCACGCCGCGGACGTGGCGGCGTTGGCACTGGGAACTCAGGCGTGCGCGGTCAAAACGAGCGCCAACAACAAACGCCTGACTGCAGGGCAGTCAGGCGTCTGGTGTCGGCTGTGCGCCCTTACTCTTTGTCAGCCCACTCGTTGATGAGTTTTTCGACCTTGTCCCAGTTGAGACCCTTGGCCATGCCGTCGAGCTTACGCGTGACCTGCATCCAGCGGATCACATTGACCCGCTGCGCGAGCTTCACGCGCTCCTTGTAGAGCTGCGCGAGGTCCAGCCGCATGATCGCCGACGTCTGAACCTGCTTGGGTTCTTTGTCGCCTACGAGCAACACCATTTGCTGCCAGGTCCCGGCAACTTGGGCCGGCTTGCCGCTGTCTTTGACCCAGCGGCCTGACGAGAAGGGCACCTTGCCGAGGTCCGGGACCTCTTCCTCGGTCGCTTCACTGAGGATCACGCGCTTCGTTGTCGCCGGCATCTGCAGCATCTGTGCGCGCACGCCCGACTCCTCAAGCAGGAGCTTGATGTTGTCGTGCATCTCTTTGGTGATGCCCGCATAGGTCACGAGGTCACGCATGAGCTTGCTGTTGTGCATCTCCTCGCCCATCACCGAGATGGGGTCGATGAAGACGTTGTCCTTGTTGTAGGCCTGCAGCAGCGGAATGAGCTTACCGAAGTCCTCGTCGAGCGCGGTGATGTCGACATCCTTGTTGGCTTCGACAGCATCGATCTGCTTGACGGTTGCCGACAGCGCCTCGCGGAGCTCCTCGATGCGGGTGAGGACCTTGCTGCCGTCGGCTGCGCGAGCGTCGAGGAAGAGGCCGCGTTTCGTCTGAGCCTCGTAGATCCAGCGGTCGCGGAGGTCGTTTTGCTCACCGGTCGTGCCGCAGCTCATGCCAAGGGCGAAGGCCACGAGCCCAACAATGCCGGCCAGCGCGAGCATCTTCTTGAGGTTGTCGTTGCCCTTGCCTGGGTAGGTCTCGGCCGCTCCAATCGCTTGGTCTCCAGGGCCGGGGAGGGCCGCTGGGAGCGGGGTCGACTCTTGGCCAAAGGTCGAGAAGTCCTCAACCGCCGGCCCTTCTGCCGCGAGCGCGACCTCGGCCCGCTCTCGCGCGGCCGCAATGTCTTCGGCCGTCGGGACCTGCTTGACGATCTCCTCTGGCACCGGCTCGATGACCGTCTCTTGCTCGGGAGGTGGCGCGGCCGCCTTCCCTGGCACGAAATTCGTTGAACGTCGGCGCTTGAGACCCAGGCGCGCTTTCAGCGCAGCTGCATCCATCGCCTTACCGTCGCCACTCCCCGCCGGTTTTTCAGCGTCCGCCACGCGGTCCTCCATCGATTCGACCCTAGGACGTGTGACGGTAGCACCCGGCATGGTTGTGTCAAGACGGCCTCGCCGCGCCGAGCCTTGCGCTGGCTGACGTTGCAGGCCCTCGGATTTCAACGCGTGCGTCGACTCAAGCCGTTGCGAAGAGTGAGTTTTCTGGCGAGGAGAGGGTAGGGGCGTATCGTGCGGCTATGGACGTGACCACCGACGACGTACGCCGCCCGCCCGAACCTGTAGACTGGCGGGAAGTCAGGACAATTCATGTGATGGGGATCTGCGGGAGCGCGATGGGTGCCTTCGCGCAGATGTTGGTCAAGCGCGGTTACGACGTCCAAGGATCGGACCGTGGGGCCTACCCACCCATGTCGACGATCCTCGGCGACCTAGGCGTGCGGGTGATGGAGGGGTACCGAGCGGACAACCTCATACCGCGGCCTGACGTCGTGGTTGTTGGCAACGTGATCCGGCCCGACTACGAGGAAGCCGTCGCACTCCGCGAGGCCGGAATCCCTCACTGTTCGTTGCCCCAAGCGCTTCGTGCGCTCTTCCTGGCAGACGTCCAGCCCGTGGTGGTCGCAGGGACCCACGGCAAGACGACGACGTCGTCGATGGCGGCGTGGATCCTCGACTGTGCCGGTCTCGAGCCAGGCTTCATGATCGGTGGCGTGACAGGAAACTTCGGCGTCAGTGCTCGGGCCGGGCGTGGCGGGAACTTCGTCGTTGAAGGCGATGAATACGACACCGCCTACTTCGATAAGGGACCGAAGTTTTTGCACTACTGCCCCCACGTCGCCGTGGTCAACAACATCGAATACGACCACGCTGACATTTATCCGTCGGTCGAGGCGATCGAGCAGGCGTTTACTCGCTTCGCCGCGATCGTTGATCCCGCCGGCAGGATCATCGTCGCCGACAATGACGTGCGTGCGCTGAGAGCGACGGAAGCGGCGAGTGCACCACGCTGGACAGCAGGGCTCGGCGAGTCGGCCGACGTCGGTGCGACCCAGATCGTCGAGACGCCCGACGGCCTCGCGTTCCGGCTGCGTTTCCCGGACGGCACGACAGTGTCGACGTCCTTACCGATGTGGGGTGCGCACAACGTTCGGAACGCCGTGGCTGCTGCTGCTGCTGCTCATGCCGTCGGCGTTGAGCCGAGCGTGATTGCAGCGGCACTGCCGACGTTTCAGCCGCCCAAGAAGCGACAGGAGCTGCGCGGGACGGCGCTGGGCATCCCTGTCTACGACGACTTCGGACATCACCCGACCGCCATCCAAGCCACGCTCAGCGCGTTCCGCAGCCGCTATTATGGACGTCGCGTTGTCGCAGTGGTTGAGATCCAGTCAAACACCGCACGCCGGAGGGTGTTCCAGCAGGGCTTCGCCGACGCGCTCGCCCATGCGGATGTTGTCCACTTTGGGCCGCCGCTTGAGAAGGCGTCAGACGCGCTCAAGGAAGATGAACGGCTCGATCTCGCCGCACTCGTGGCAGCGCTTCGGTCCGGCGGGACGCCGGCCTTCACCTACTCCAGCGTGACCGCGATGACGGACGCCGTGGTCGATTCGAGCCAGCCGGACGGCGACGTCGTAGTGGTCTGTAGCGGGCGAGACTTCGACGGAGCCCATGGCAAGATACTCGCTGGCTTGGCGGCGCGCCTATAGCTCGGGCGTCGTGGAAGCCGCAGCTAGAGAGAACGCGTCCCTCCGCGACGTTTTCGGTCTAGAACTTCCACAGCAGATTGGCTTGGATCGCCATGATCGGGTCTGGCGAGCCGGGCGTGTCTGGGTCGTCGAGCGCATCCATGGGTAGCAGGACGCCGATCGTCAAGTTCGCGCCGAGGCCTGTGTCGGTCATGAAGTCGAGCTGGGCATCGAGCTCCACACCCCAGTGCTGACCGTTTCCAGGCGTGCCCGTCGGCTTTGTAGCGATGGCATACATCGCGTCAAAGCGCGCCGAGAGCGTACCGCCAGCGATCTCCATGAGCTCGTAGCGCACCCAAGGCTTGAGGTAGACCGCGTTCGTGACGGTACCGATGACCTGACGAAAGAGGATCAGGTCGACGCGATAGTCGCGGTTGAACCAGAACGATGTCACGGTCCGGTTGTTGCGCACATTGGTGTTGGTCTCGTAGAGGTCATCGTCGGGCTCGACGATGTTCTGGCCGTCTAAGACACCAAGGAAGTCGCCGTTGTCTCCCGTAGCGAATCCGCCGTCGAACCCGGCAGTGAGCAGGCCGACGGTGTACTCAAGCTCAAGCGCAGCACCGAAGCCGACGACGTCCTTGGCTTCCTGGTCGTCCGGCTCGCTGAGCCGCTGAGGGTGTCGCAGCTCACCGACGAGCGCCTGCCCCTCGAACCCGATCCGAATGTAGGTGTCGAAGTCCGGCCGGTACTGGGCCTCAAAGAAGACCCCTGGGCGCCACAGAAAGATGTTGCGGCGGTAGAGCTCGATGCAATCGGTCGACACGAGCGCTGAGCCGTCGGCCAAGATCGCGTCGGGCTGGCACTCAAGCGATGCGTCATTGGCTTGCGCCAGGCTCGAGAGCTCTTGGTCTGTGAAGGACGAGAAGATGGCCCAGTCAAAGACCCACTCCCGCTTGTCGTGGAGGGCGGTGTGCCGCGCCGCGATCTCCGCGGCCGTCACGGGGCGCTGGCCCAGCTGGATGGTGTAGGTGCTGACGTCGTCATCTTGGCCGAGATCTTTCGGCTGTCCGAATGGCTCGGATGGGTGCTCTGTGGTGGCACCGAGCGCCGCCCACTCCCACGAGGCTTCCAGTCGGAAGCCACCGACCGTGAAGCCTGCGCGCATAAGATCGACGATCGAGCCGAAGTCACAGTCGTCACAGTCGCCTGCGTTGCGGGTGACGCCAAGACCGAAGTGGCGCGGCATCCGGCCAACTTCGATGCGCATGAAGTCGGCAAAGTCCCAGCGACCGAAGAGGGAGCGGACCTCGAGCGAGTCCGCAATGCCGGTGACGCCAGGCGATGGCGGCGCGGCGGAGTCGTTGGTCAGCCCGAGTGTAAAGGGGCCGCCCGCGTTCGTGTGAGTCTGGCCGAGCAAGAGGTTGTCGAAGGCGTCGATGCCAAGATGGATCGACAGCGAACGCCCGATGTGGACGGTCGGTTCGTAGCGAAGACGCATCGAGGCCCAGCTCAGGACCGACGCGTCTGGATCGGCGCCGGTCGCTGCCGCGATTGGCTGCGGAATCCCACCGAGGTTGCCGCCGAGGAGCAGCTCAGGGCGCACGCGAAAGGAGCCGTGATGGCTGAACCAGACGGCGCCTTCTTGCGGCGCGGTCTTGCCGCTGAGCACGGACGGTTGGCTCGGACCACTCGGTGCAGGCGGTGCTGCGAGTGCGCCGGGGCTACCGCAGGCCAACACGAGAGCCACAAGTGGTCCCGTTAGCCGCCTTGTTTTTCCTGTTGTTTCAGGTGGTTGCAAGTTTCGCCTTCGGTTCGGACGGCGAATCGTACACTTCCAAGACGGCGCAGGCAACGCGGATATCGGCCTTTGCTGCGCTGACGGTCCAGCATCTACGCAGACGACCGCTACTCCGGTCCTGCTAAGCGGACTCACGTCAGCCACGGTCGTTGCTCCTCGGTCACTTCTCCCGATAAACTCGCTTGTCGCGCCTTGGCGGGCAACGCAAGTCCGCACCAATTCGGATGCAATTAGCCTGACCGGTGCTCTAACAGCGTTGTCGGGAAACGAGAATCTGACTGACGCACGTGACGCGGGTCCCGGGGCGCAGCTCCTGTCGAGCTCAGGATCCGTCAGGAGCTTCGCCGCCCGCGCTATGGTTTCCCTTCGGTCGTCACCCCAGCGGCACATGTCACGCGCGTCCTAAGTCCTCGTTTCCCGGCAACGCTGCTACGGGAAGCTCGCCGGAGCGTGGTCGTCGCGTCGCGCTGCTCCGCCGTTGTTGGCAAGAACCATCGCCGAACGCTCACGGGCATGTGTGACCTTGTCGAGCCCCTGATGGACGGTGTCCATAGACTCAATCTGAGCGGCAGACCATCGCCGTCGAACTTTTTTGTAAATATCGCGTCCCTAGAGACGTCGATGCCCGTGCACTTGTCGCCCTACGCGAGGTCAACCGTGAAAAGAACCCTCCTACTCTCGCTCGCCGCACTGATGGCGCTCCCGCTCGTGGCGGGAGAAGCTATGGCTGCGCCCGACCACCGGGGACCTCATTGGCGTCAGGGACGACGTGATGTCCATGTGCATGCCTACAAGCCTCGCCGTCGTCGTCGTCGTCGGCCGGTCGTCGTGGTCCACGGACCGCCACCGCCGCCCGTGATCATCGTCCGGGAGGGCCCCCCGCCCGCGACCGTGATGCGTCGTGAGCCCGCGCGCGTTGTCGTCAAGCGGCGCAAGAAGCGTCGTCAGAGGCAGCGCAGCTTGTTGGGTATCGGTTTGCGCGGCGTTGGCGCGATGGCGGAGGGCGAAAAGGTCGGACTGTCGACGGCCGAAAACCCGACGATGGGAGGCGCCGGTCTTCAGCTGCGCGGTCGGCTCGGCAAGAGCCTTGGCCTTGAGCTCGCTGTCGATGTGCTGAGCGGGCAGGGCGACAACTTCGAGCAACAGACGGTGCCAGTGACGGCGTCGCTGACCTACCACCTCTTCCCGCGCTCGCGACTGCAGCCGTACGTGCTTGCCGGAGGCGGCGTGTCCTTCACACGGCTGAAGTACCTCGGCGGTCGCTACAACATCGACTCCACGGAGCTGATCGGTCAGCTCGGCGCGGGTCTAGAGTTCTTCCTCACCAAGCATATCTCGCTGCACGCTGACCTGCGCGGCCAGACGGTCATGAAGAACCTCGACGAGCAAGCCAAGATTCGTACGGACTGCCTCAACCGGGTCGGCGACATGGTGGGCTTCTGTGACGGGATCAACGCGGCCGACCCCGATGATAAGGTCAACCTTGGACTCCAGCTCCAGGCCGGCGCCAGCTGGTACTTCTAGGAGACGCGCGAGTCTCTTCCTTAAAAAGGGATGCCCGGAGCTAACCCGGGCGCAAACACGAAGAGAGGACAGGCACAGCCTGTCCTCTCTTCGTTCGTTCGATCCCGTCTGAGACGTCGTGACGAGCAGGAGGAACGTCGTCGACGCGAGCCGCCGGCGCGCGCGTGACCTCTTTGCGGTGGCAGGCGCAGGCCGCTCAACGCACGAAAGGACGGAAAACCGTCCTCTCGTGGGTGCCTTCTTCGGCGTTCAGGCTCTTTCGCAGCAGGCCTCTGTGCGCGGTCTGGGAGAGGGACCGCCGAGGGGGAGCGATGCGGCAGCGCCTACTCGTCGGAGATGTCTTCGACCTCAAGAGCGTCGAGAATATGTGTGAGCTGCTTCTTCACGGCTGCTAGCTGGGCGATGATGATCGCTTCTCCGACCTCAGCCTCGGCTGACGCCACGAGGTCGAGCCCATCCGAAGTGGCCGCCTTCGCTTCGAGGTAGACCTGCACGAGGCGCGGTAAGTGGTCGACAAGGAACTCGCGCAGGTCCGGGTCGTGCAGCCGGATCAGCTGGCGCAGGAGCTGGGTCGGAAAGGCGAGTCCTTTGGTCCGCTTCGCTTCCTCCAAGATGACTTGAGCAAGAACAACACCCGTGAGGTCCTCGCCACTCTTGGCATCGAGGACGTTGAACTCGATCTCGTCGCGGACCAGTCCGGCCAGCTCGTCGAGCGTGACGTAGCGGCTCTCGTCCGTGCGGTAGAGGCGACGATTCCCGTACTTCCGCACGACGACTTGGTCGTCTGTGCCCTCATGAATACCCATTGTTTCCTCCCAGCGCCGATGGTGCCTGCCGGCGCGTCAGTACCGATGTGGGTCGGTTCCTTGCTCGCATTCACCGTACCCCCTTAATTGATACGAATTCAACTGCGGTCGGCGTTTAGGACCAGATTCTTGTCTAGGACGTGCTCGTGCGTGGGACGCCCAGTCGGCGTTAGGTCCGAGCGGCCGGCGGAAATTTGCCATCGGCAACACCTGGCAAACACCCGCGCGTTGCCTGCTGCAACCAGCGGGTAGCGGCGCTGTCGCGATCGGTTGGCTCAACAGGGCTGGTCGAATTCAAGGGCGCCGCGTATGTTTCGCGCGTGAACCTGTTGCGGAGCATACAGCGCCTGTGGGCGACGCACGTCGTTGGGTCGCTCAACTGGATCGACGCCAACGGCCAGCTTCCGCCGGGACGGGTGTCGGCCCACACCCGGTGTACGGTCGTCTTCTTCGTTGGCTCGCTTGTCCTGATAGCGATGAGCTACGGCGTCCTCTCGCAGAAGCATCAGCGCGGGATCGCCGATGTCCTCATCGGGTTCATCAGCGACCTCGATGGGGACTGGGGGGCCGCGGTGCGCCCCTACCGCGAGCTCATCCGGATGATCGCGTGGTCGCTCGGCTCGTTCACGATGTACTTCGTGCTGCCCGCGCTCGTGATCCGCACTGTTTTCGGTCACCGGCTTCGCGACTATGGACTGACCTGGCGGGGCGTGCGTGGGCACCTCTGGGTCTACGGGCTACTTTTTCTGCCGGTCGCAGCGCTTGTCTTCGTCGTGGCGGGCAACCCAGACTTTCGGGCGAAGTATCCCTTCTACAAGAACCCGACGGGCCTCTGGGACATCATCGTCTGGGAGTGCTTCTACGCGCTTCAGTTCTTTTCGCTCGAGTTCTTCTTTCGCGGGTTCATGCTTCATGGCGTCAAGGACAAGCTCGGGCGCTACGCCATCTATGTGATGTTGATGCCGTACGCGATGATCCACTTCTCGAAGCCGTTCTACGAGACCTCAGGCGCGATCATTGCTGGCACGGTGCTTGGCATCCTGTCGCTCCGCAGCGGCAGCATCTTTGGCGGGTTTCTGATCCACGTCGGGGTCGCGCTCTGCATGGACATTGCGGCGCTTTCACTGCGCTAGCTCGGGTGCCGTCGAGCAGCGACCTCCCGCCGCTTAAGAGCGAGCGCGATCGCGATCGCATCGATACAGGTGATGGCTGCACGCTCGGCGCGCCAAGCGCCGCTGTGTGTCCGTGGTGGCCCTGTCGCTGAGGTTAAACCGCTGGTGGAGTAACCGGCTGGAGCGGGCAGCAGTGCACCTTTGCTGCAAGTTCACAGCGAGTCCGAGCGGTCAGGTCGGCGGCGCGCAATCGACCGAATTCGCGGTTCGAGGGTTGATTTGCAATTGACTCGTTCCCACAATTAGGCACCTTTTTCGCCCTGCCCGACCGAGGAGCGGAGAAATGAGTCAAGATCCCCGATACGCCGAGCAAGAGCCCCTGACGCCTGAACAGCTGCAGGAACTCACGGATGTGTTGAACGAACGCCGCGACCGCATCGTGCGCACCACCGAGCAGTCGATCGACACGATCCGTGAGGACGGCGCGCTGCGCATGAGCGACGAGGTGGACCTCGCGTCCGCAGAGTGGGACCAGACCCTGGAGCAGCGAATGCGCGGCCGGGATAAGGCTCTGCTCAAGAAGGTTGAGAAGGCCCTCCGCCTTATCGACGAAGGTGAGTACGGCGAGTGCGAGTCGTGCGGCAACTACATCGGCTACAAGCGCCTGGTGGCTCGTCCAGAGGCGACGATGTGCATCGAGTGCAAAGAAGAACAAGAGCGCGTGGAGAAGAACTTCCAGAAGGCGCGTCGCATCAACGACAACTTCCCGTTCAAGTAGCGGTCGCGCCCCTGACGCAGCAGGGAACGCTTTGCATGGCGAAGCGACGCGTGCCCTCGTAGCACAGTCATGAACGTTCTCAGGTCATCACCTGTCCGCCGCGACGGCTTCCCAACAGGCCGCATTCCATCTACAGTCAGGCTCTCTCGGGCTAGACACACTTACCTTCAGCCGAGGCTTCATGGACTCGGACAAGAGCGGCGACAACCCCCCGGACTTCATTCCGCCTACCAAGATCGCCTATATCAGCGGTCGGCCAGCGGCGATCCACTTGCGCAAGTGCAAGCTGGTCATGGAGCATCCGGACGGGACGACGATGGAGTACATCTTCGACCAGCCGACGGTGGCTATCGGCGCGATGGATGACAACGACGTGGTGGTCGATGACGACACCGTCTCGCGTTACCACTGCCGCATCTACTCCGACGACAACTCGTACCTCGTGCAAGACTTGGGGTCGACGAACGGCACCTACGTCAATCGCGTTCGCATCCGTGAGGCCTTTCTCAAGCCCGGTTGTGCGCTGACGGTTGGCAAGACCGATGTGCGGTTCCAGAGCCTCGACGAGCGCGTCGAGATCCAGCCGGTCAACCGAGACAAGTTCGGGCGCATCGTTGGCAAGAGCGTGCGAATGCGTGAGATCTTCTCAATCCTTGAGAAGATTGCACCGACCGGCGTGACCGTTGTGATCGAAGGTGAGACCGGAACCGGTAAGGAAGTTGTCGCCCGTACGATCCACGAGGCTAGCCGGCGGGCAAAAGGGCCCTTCGTGGTCTTTGACTGTGGTGCGGTCCCGGAGAACTTGATCGAGTCGGAGCTCTTCGGCCACGAGAAGGGTTCGTTCACGGGTGCGATCATGGCTAGGCAGGGCCTCTTTGAGGTCGCTGGTGACGGCACCATCTTCCTCGACGAGCTCGGCGAGCTCTCGACAGACCTTCAGCCCAAGCTGCTGCGTTCGCTTGAGCAGCGAGAGATCCGGAGGGTCGGGTCCAACAAGCCCATCAAGATCGATGTTCGCGTCATCGCGGCCACCAACCGCAACTTGGCCGAAGAGGTCAAAGCGGGTCGCTTTCGCGAGGACCTCTTCTACCGTCTCAGCGTGGTGCGCATCATCCTGCCGCCGCTCCGGGAGCGCAAAGAGGACATCCCACTGCTCGTGCGACACATCCTCTCACGTGCGCTCTTCAACCAAGACGCCGACGGCAATACGCAGGTCAAAGGCGTCAGCCGCGACGCGCTCGACGCTATGATGAACTACAGCTGGCCAGGCAATGTGCGCGAGCTCGTCAACGTCAGCGAACGCGCCTGTGCCTATGCAGATGGCGAGTACATCACCCTCGAAGACCTGCCCGAGACCATCTCGGGCATTGGGATCGTCCGACGGCGTCCAAGTCCGGAAGCGGCGACGGCCAACGAGAAGATCGACGAGGTCTCCGGTAAGCCCTTCAAGGAAGCCAAGGAAGAGTGGCTCAGCACGTTTGAGCGCGACTACATCGTCAACCTTCTCACGCGCAACAGCTACAACATCTCGCATGCTGCGCGTGAGGCCGGAATCGATCGAAAGTACTTCCGCAAGCTCATGAAGAAGTACTCGATTGAGGCCAAGGAAGACGACTCGGCTTGAGTCGGCGCGGTCTTGGCTTGGGTCGCGGCTCCGCCATGAAGCGCTTCAATCGATGCGACGCACACGGCACGCTTGGGCTTCGCTATGTCTAGCAACGTTACCGGGAAATGCGAAATCTGATGACTTTGCGATGCGCACCACTGGAGTGATGATCTCGAGATCACTCAGGAGCTGCGCCCCTACAACCCGCGTTGTGGTTTCCTCTCGTTCATCACCCCAGCGGCACACCTCGCTGCGTCCCAGAATCTGCATTTCCCGGCAACGCTGCTAGACCTCTGCGCCAGAAGTTCTGATGGTTCGGATCGAGTCGCAATGGCGTGAGGCCAAGGAACGAAGACCGCGCATATCGGGATGCGTGAACAACGAAGTGACGCCGGGATCGCGTCAATACGGCCGAGCAGAACCTATCAAAACTTCTGTCGCAGAGGTCTAGTAGACGCCGAGCGCGTAGACCGTTCCGCTGTTGGCGATGAGGTAGGCGGTCCCGAACGCTGCGTCGGGCGTGCCCTTCACGCCTCGTAGATCGTCGAAGCGGGTCAGCGTCCGGCCGGAGCCACGCTCGATGACTGCTAGGCTGTCGCCAACCGGGGCGAGAACGTACTTTCTAGTGACTGCAGGCGTCGTCGCCCACTCGCTAGCGAAGCGCGCGATCCAGCGAATGCTGCCGTCGCGCGGTTGGATCGCGAGGATGCGCCCTGTGGCCTGCGGCACGTAGATCAGGTCTTCGATCATCGCTGGGGTGCCGAACGCCTCGCCTTTCATCAGCCACTTGATGTCGCCTGTCTTCGGATCGAGACCGTAGAGCCCTCGGCGGTAGCTCCCAGCCACGAGAACGTCATCAACGAGGACGGGCGTTGTGTCGACGTCGACGAACTCGGCCTTGCCGCCGGAGAGATCGACCGACCACTCGGTCGCACCATCGGAGACGGCATAGGCAACGAGCTGACCATCGGAGAAGCCCGTCACGACGGTGTTACCGACGATGGTTGCGCCTGCTTGGCCGGTGACCGTGAAGTCGGAGGCATGGGGGCGTCGCTTGTCCCACACCAGGGCGCCCGTCTCGAAGTCTAAGGCCGTGATGCGGTTGTCGATGCTGGTGACGAAGATGCGTCCGCCATGGACCGTCGGCGTTGACAGGACGCCGCCCTTTCCGGGGTGTTCGCTCACCCAGATCGGCTTTCCGTTGCGCTGGTGGATGCGATAGACGTGGCCATCCGAGGAGCCGATGATGAGGTCTTCGCCGACCGCGACCGGCCGCGCCACGTTGGGGCCGCGAGTCTCAAGCTCCCAGAGCACGTGGCCGTTGGCCGCATCGAGCCCGCGGATCTTGCGGTCGTCGCTGGGTACAACCACAAGCCCTGCAGGCGGGGTGCTCGGGTTGGGTGACACGTAGAGGGGCTGTCCGAGCTCGCTGGGTTTGTACGCGAAGCCTTCGAGCTCGTAGACAGACGACGCCCAGTCCAAGCCGATTCGGTTGGGCGGTGGGTCGTCGAGTGGCACGAAGACGCTGCATGCACCAACAGCCATCACCGTCACGGCCATGGCCGCCAGAGCGGCCGCCTGACGCGGATGAGGAAGCTTCAGGGCGCATGCCCGCGCGCGTTGTCGCACCTACTTGCCGAGAAGCGCGAGCTTGTTCTCAAGCGCGCCGTGGCTTCCGGCACCTGCCAGAAGGCCGGCGATGCCATCGAGCGTCTTCTTCGGGCCGAGCAACCCGAGGGCCTCGGTGTAGGCGGCAATGGCCTTCGCGGCGTCACCGCCAGGGCCGTAGTGGGGGCTCAGCAGGTCGCCGACCCGAGTGAGCGCCTCGACCTTCAGCGGGCCGGTCGCTGCGTCGGCAACGGACTGGTACGTCGCAACCGCAGCCGCTTTGTCGCCGCCCTGGAGCTGCGCGCGTGCCTTCAGCTCGAGCGCAATCGTCTTGGCAGGTGACTCCGCATTGGCTCCAAGCCAGGCATCGACGGCGCCGATGGCCCCAGCGTGGTCGCCCTTAGACAGCTTCACGTTCGCAAGCGCGAGGTCGACCAGCTCAGCGGAGTCGTCGCCGCTAAACTCGGACGAGAACTTCGTCAGCCCTGCTTCCGCAGCGGCGAGCGCCTCGTCGCGGCTCGTGAAGCTCGCGAGCTGTGGCGCCGGCGGTTCGGGCAGGTTCTTCGCTTCGTCACCGACGGGAGCACCGAGTGCTGCTGTCGCCTGAGACATCGCTTCGGCACGCGTGTCAGCGCTCGAAGAGCTCATCCAGTTCATCACGCCGAGCGCGACGCCGAACAAGACCAAGCCACCGACGACTGCGATGATCAGCTTCCGCTTGTCGTAGACCTTGGTCCAGAAGTTGCGAAGCGCCACCTCGATCTCGTCGGGGGCTCGCAGCTCTTCTTTCGACAAACGATCTTGTTTTCGCTTGGCCATCGCGTGGTCTCCTGTTCGCGGTTTGCTCGCCGCGCGCGCGGGTGGAAAGCCCCACGCCAAGCGGCCATCTAACGAACGCCCCGGGCATTGTCAATCACCGCATGCGGACCGAGGCGGCGGCGACCACGGTCAGTGGCCGGCCACACGCTTTCGATGACGTGTCCATCGCAGGCAGAGCCTTGACGAAGCTCGACGCGGACCGCCAGCATGGCGCGATGACGCGACGACCCGCCAACTCGGCATGCTTCTCTCCGGCAACGCACCAACCCGATCGATCCCTCACCGAAGGTCGACGACGTATGGTCGGCTGGGCGGCGCGGACCCTGGCCGTCGTGTGCTTGGTGGTCACGACGGTGAGCTGGCATCCACGTAGCCATGCGGAAGCCGGTGAGCTTGCCGTCACCGTCGGGCTTGGAACGTTGCTCAACAGCACCACTGTCTCGACCGGGGAGGTCTTCACGGTTGCGCCGGAGCTCATGGGGGCGATTCGCTTCGGGCTCGACGATTTCTTCCAGGTCGGTCTCTCGACAATGGTCGGTGTCGGCATCTCCCCGGACCACGATGCGGGGCTCGTCACCCAGACCTACGCCGAAGTGTACGCGTTTCTCGATGTATTCACCTGGGTTCCCTACCTCGTGGCGGGCGCCGGCGTGGTGTTCCGGCAGCCCAGTCCCGAAGAGATCGAAGCGCCCGGCGTCGGCGGTGCGCGCGCGGATCTGGGAGTGCACCTCGGCTTCGGGCTAGACTACCGCCCAGAGCGCGACTGGAGCGTCGGAGCTCAGCTCCGCTACGTCCTCCTTGTCAGCGACCTATCTCGCAGCGCGCCGACGCTCGACGTGGCCGCGACCCTGACGTTCTATCTCGACTAGCACTCGTGTCCCGTCCGGCTAGGTCGCAGCCAAAACTCCACGTCGCTCGAGAGGAGCGCTCATCTGGAATGAGTCGTCGACGATGGACCGAGTTTGGAATGGGCGGGCGCGAGCCGGTCCGCTTGAGACCCCAAGCAAGGACCATACCGCGGATAGAGTCCCACCATGGCATGGCCTGCCTTCGACGATGAGCGTGCCACGTCCCAAGGCTGTCGACAGCTCGCCGAGCCGCGGCCAAGCACGGACGCCGCCAACTCTAAGATCGTCACCGCCACACCCGGTTGCGGTTTTTTGTTGGGACGATCCTCGCCGAAGAGGCACCAGCAGGGGGTCGGTGGCGATAGGTAACCGAATGTGATTGCCGTGGCTTGTCTGGGGTCTGGCTCGGGTCTATTCACGGCACGCGGCGCTCGAAGGAACGTGCGGCGCTTCTAGACACGGCCCAATGGAGATCGCCATGCTTTCTGACATCCTCAACTCGTCCCTTACCTCTGAAGTGCTCGGTGCTCTCGCGGGCAACTTGGGCAGTGACTCAGGCTCGACGAAGTCGGCCATCTTCCAGGCGGCTCTCCCGATGCTCGTCAGCGCGCTGGCGAACAACTCCAAGCAGTCAGAGGGCGCCCAGTCGCTCAACAACGCCCTTGAGGCCGACCACGACGGTAGCATCCTCGGCGATATCGCCGGCTTCCTCGGCGGCGGTGGCGGCTCTGGCGCCAAGATCCTCGGCCATATCTTCGGAGACAAGCAGCCACAGGCAGAAGAGCAGATCTCGAAGGCATCGGGCCTCCAAGGGAGCCAGGTCGCCAGCCTCCTCGTCAGCCTCGCTCCGATCGTCATGGGCGCACTCGGTAAGTCCAAGCGCGAGCAGGGACTCGACGCCAGCGGACTCAGCAGCTACCTCGGCGCTCAGGCTGATGCCGCCAAGAAAGAGGCATCCGGCGGAGGCCTCATGAGCATGCTGTCGTTTCTCGACGCCGATGGCGACGGCGACATCATGGACGACATTGCGGCCAAGCTCGGCGGGCTGCTGAGCTAGCCATCTCGCGGCTCCTACAGCCGTGTGACATGAAGGCGACCCCGCGGCCACGCGTGTCGCCTTTTTGTTTGCCAACAGCGACCTGAGGCGCCTCGTTGTGCTCGGTCTGAGCTCTTGCGAGACGGTCGGGCTAGGCGCCGTACCGACCCCGTGGACGTCCGACTTTCCTCGTGCTCCGGCGCAGCGATCGTGCGACAAGCAGACACGGTCGACGTCGAGCTCGGCTGCATGCGTTGCGTGTTGACCCTTCAACATCAGAACGGACAGGTAGGATGCCGAAAGAGACACTGGGCGATGTGGATATCCACTACGACATCGTGGGAGAAGGCACGCCGGTCGTGATGGTGATGGGATTCACCATGAGTGGCTCCGCCTGGCGCTTTCAAGTCCCGGAGCTGTCCAAGAAGCACCGGGTCGTCACGTTCGACAACCGCGGTGCTGGGAAGTCGAGCCAGCCGGCAGGTCCGTACAGCATGGCGATGTTGGCCGAAGACACCATTGCCCTCATGGATCGGCTGGGAATCGAACAAGCCCACCTCGTCGGTGTCTCTATGGGCGGTATGGTGGCTCAACATGTCGCCATCGAACACGCCGACAGGCTCTTGAGCCTGGCGCTCATCGCCACGCACCCCGGTGGGTTCTTCATGAGGATCCCGCCGCTGAGCGGTCTCGCATGGCTGTCAACGGCGGCCGTTGGCGTCAGCCGAGCGAAGGCCGCCAAGCACCTGCTCTTCCCTCGGTCCTTTCGGCGTGAGGTCGGTGATGAGTGGCTCGAGAGCGTTCTCTCTCGGGACTTTGCCAACCCGCCAAGTAAGGCAGGGCGCCGAGGCCAGCTTCGCGCTGTCATGGGTCACAACACCCGCCGCGGGCTCCCCAAGCTGGGTGGCTTGCCATCGCTTGTGGTGCGACCAGGCAAGGACCGACTCGTGGCCAAGCGCGGCAGCGACGCCATCCATGCGCTGATTCCCGACGCTAAGCTCCTGGCTCTGAGCGAGGCTGGCCATGGCATCATTCGTCAGAGCTCAGCAGAGCTCAACGCAGCGCTCCTCGAGCACTTCGCTGCAGCAGAGCTGTCGCGCCAAGCGGCGGGGGGCTAGTCCCTAATCCAGCGCTGTTTTTGAGCGAGGCGAACGAGGTGACCGTCCCAGCAGCGTTTGCTGAACGAAGGCGATGCGTGCATCGTCGAGTTTCAGGTGAGCGACAGCGAACGAACAAACGCTGTTGGGGCGGGCAGTTTGGAAGCCGCAGCCGGAAAGAGTGCTTGATTAGGGGCTAGTTTCGTGCGAGGCGAACGAGGTGCGCATCACAGCGGCGTCGGGCGGACGACGGCGATGCATGCATCGTCGAGTCCGCGTGAGCGCAGCGAGCGCCCCGACGCCGCTGTGGTGCGTAGAACGGATGCCTCGCTCGAAACTAGCGCTTGATTTGGGACTCGAACAACAAGAGCTTGCCGACGGGCGCCAATCCCGTCGTCGCGAGTATCTGTCGCGTGTCACGTCCGTACGCCGGCTCACCACCGGCAGCCGGTCGTCGGTAACAATCAACGGCGACAGCTTTGATCTAGAGGCATAGGGTTCGGTCTGATGCTGTTGAACAAATTGGTGCGAGCCGTGTCGAGAGAAGCTCTCCTGAGACAGCCAGCACTTGCCCATTCGCGAGTCTGGGCGCAAAGTTAGCGAAATCGCCTACCCCAAGGTCTCCCATGCGCGCACTGCTGATCGCTCTCCTGAGCGTGAGTTTTCTGTCGACGGCCCCTGGCACCGCCGAGGCCCGTAAGCCTGACCCTGCAGTCTCCGCCCTGCCCTTCGGCGGTGATCTGAGGGCAGTCCGGGGCTACATCAAGAAGCGCTTCCTCTCGACCTATGCCGGTCGCATCGCAAAGGCTGTCGAAGTCGCCGAGCGCACCAAGCTGCGTGCCGAGCGTGACCGCAGAACGTCCGACATCATGGCTGGCTACGTGGCCTTTGATGGCACGACCACCGGCTACGAGGTCAGCCTGCTCTCTTCGGAGTTCGTTTCAGGGACAGCCGAGAGCCTGTTGAAGTACTCGCACACCGACGGCGACCACTTCTTCTTCTTCCTTGACGGCAAGCTCTGGAAGTACGGTTTCGCCGAGCGCGCTGGAGAAGCCTTCCAGGACAAGATCGCCGCGCTCAACGGCCGCTTCGGAAAGCCTGAGGTCACCGAGGAGAAGCGCTTGCCCTCTGGCGACGACACCGCCAGCAAAGTTCGGTGGCAGCACGACCGCATCACGGTTCGCCTAGAAGATCATCGGGTGCTCTACGGCAATGACCTGATGGTCGTCGAGCATCGCCCCGTCGCTGACAACATCAAGAAGCTTCGCAAGGGCAAGACACCGGTCGTTCGCAAGATCGGCGTACGAGACGAGCTCAGCGACTTCCTCGTCGACGACGACGAGGACGAAGAGCTGCAGCTAGACCCGCGCACGAAAAGCGACGATCGGAACTAGTAGCTGTCACGCGTCGTCCGACGACGCGCTCGCGGGTCATCGGCGACGCCCGAACAGCGGCCCACGAGCAGGTCAGCGCTGACGTGCTCGCACGGGCCGCTTAGGCGCTGATGCCGAAGTCTCGCAGTGCATCGTTGAGCGACGTCTTGCGGTCGGTGGATGCCTTGCGCGTTCCGATGATGAGCGCCGCCGGCACCTGGTAGGTTCCTGCAGGGAACGTCTTGGCAACGGTACCGGGAATGACGACCGAGCGCGGCGGCACGAACCCTCTGTGCTCAACAGGCTTGTCGCCGCTCACGTCGATGATCTTTGTCGATGCGGCCAAGACGACGCCTGCGCCAAGGACGGCTTCGCGGCCGACACGCACACCCTCGACCACGATGCAGCGGCTGCCGATGAAGGCACCGTCCTCGATGATGACCGGTGTCGCGCCAGGGGGCTCAAGCACGCCGCCGATACCGACACCGCCGGACAGATGCACGCCGCGACCAATCTGTGCGCAGGAGCCGACCGTTGCCCACGTGTCGACCATCGACCCGGTGCCGACCCAGGCGCCAAGGTTGACGTAGGACGGCATCAGGATCGCCCCGCTCTCAATGAAAGCGCCATAGCGAACCGTCGCTGGTGGCACGACTCGCACGCCCGCCCCAGCGTAGTTCCGCTTGAGGGGGATCTTGTCGTGGTACTCGAAGGGTCCGACCTCTTCGACCTTCATCGCCGACTGGCCGAAGAACATCAGGATCGCCTGCTTCACCCAGCTGTTGACCTTCCAGGGCCCGTCTGGACTCTCCGGTGGCTCAGCGACGCGAATCAGGCCTGCGTCGAGACGCTCAAGCGTCCAGTGGACGGCCTCAACGACCGCCGAGTCACTGCGAAGGGACTTGTCGGCGTAAGCCGACTCGATCAGCGCTTTGCGCGTTCCAATATCCATAAAACGCCCCTACCACGACGAGCCGCCACCCTGCCACCCCGACCCTGGATTGAGATCCGGCGGCGCTGGCAGCATCGTTGACCGCGCCGGGACTCGGACGACGCGACCCTCAGCCTTGCCCGAGACCGCGAGACGGACGGCCGACGCGACGCGGCCGACCCGATCGCGCCGAGTGCCTCCCACGTTGCCGCGGCCTGTTGTGCGAGCTATTGAGTAGAGCGCCAAGGAGAGCGAATGACCCGGTTTCTGCCCCAAGAGCAACTCACCGCACGCGGACACAACCGCGAGCTCTCCGCCCAGCTCATCTTCGCGCTCGGGTTTGCTGCCCTCGCCGGCGCGTGCGGCGACGACAGCGGCGACCCTGCGCCCGAAGACACCTCCGAGGTCGACACGCGCCCGGCTGACACGGCACCAGGGCCAGACGAAGCGTGCATCGACCAGCAGAACGGCACTCCTTGCGACGACGGTGATGTCTGCACTGAGGACGACAAGTGCATCCAGGAGCGATGCCGCGGTGTGGTCTCCGACTGTGATGACGGCGACGACTGCACCGACGATGTCTGCGATGTTGCAGCTGGTGGCTGCGTCTACAGCCCCAACACGGCCCCATGCAGTGACGGAAACCCATGCACCACCGGCGACAGCTGCAGCGCCGATGGATGTGTCGGTAACGCTGTCAGCGAGCTCGCGTGCAACGACGACAACGTCTGCACTACCCAGGACACCTGCGAGAGCGGTGTCTGCGTCGGCCAACCCAACGATTGCAACGATCTAAACACGTGCACGGCCGACTTTTGTGACGCAAGCCACCCAGACGCCGAGGTCGGTACCGGCTGCGTTCACGAGGCGAAGTCTGAGGGCAGCTGCACCGACGACAACCCGTGCACCGACAACGACACCTGCACCGAAGGTGTCTGCGTTGGCTCCGTCGTCGCTGGCGGCCCGTGCAGCGACGGGAACGCCTGCACGGATGGCGACGTCTGCAGCGAGTCGGGCGAGTGCACCGGGGAGGCCATCGTCTGCGACGATGACGACGTCTGCACGCTCGATGAGTGCGCACCTGCGTTTGGCTGCCGCCACCCTGCGGCGCCCGGCGTTCTTTGCGACGATGGCGACCTCTGCACCACAGCCGACGTTTGCGATGAAGACGCTGTGTGCGCTGGCGACGTGACCCTGTGCCCAACGGGCGACGCGTGCCTTATCGGCACATGCGATCCCAGCACCGGCGGTTGCGTTGAGGCACCGCGCGAGTGTGATGACGACAACCCATGCACCGGCGACACCTGCGACTCAAGCACCGGTTGCGTCCATCCACCGATCGTGGCGGCATGCGATGATGGCGACGCCTGCACCACAGGAGACCAGTGCCAAAATGGCAGCTGCGTCGCAGTTCCAACGGTGTGTGACAGCGCCGACGATAACGACTGCCAAGCGAACCTCTGCAGCGCGAGCACAGGCGAGTGTCAGCTCACGCTCTTTAACGGGGCGACCTGCGACGATGGAGCGCTCTGTACCACTGCGGACGTGTGCTCCGGTGGCATGTGCGTTGGAACGCCTGCGACGTGCGCTGACGGGGACCCGTGCACGGTTGATAGCTGTGACCCGACCACGGGCGACTGCGCCTACGCACCGCTGTCGCAGCAAGAGTGCGGAGACCTCGCGCTCGACCGCAGCAATGAGTACCGGACGCTCCTAGCGCTACCTCTGCTCAACAACCACGAGGCGATCATCGCTGCAGCGACTGCCCACTGCGAGTACTACGTCAACAACCCCAGCGTCTTTGACGCAGGCTTGTCTGCTCACAACGAGGAACCAGGCTTGCCTGGCTACACGGGCGCAGGCTTTGGCGAGCGCATGATTGCCGCCGGCTATCCTGGGCAGCCCATGTTTGAGGTGATGGCCTTCGTCAACGACCCGGTGATTGCGGTCGACGAGTGGATGGCAACGCTCTACCACCGCATCCCCTTCGTCCTGCCAAGCGCCTACGACATGGGCTACGGCGCCGCTCAGAAGGGGTTCGATAGCTGCGACACCATCGACTTTGGCCGCGCACCCACCGGTTCGCCAGCCTGGGAGGGACTCATCATTCCCTTCCCGCCCGACGGGATGATCGATGTGCCGACGTACTGGGATGGCTACGAGAACCCGCAGCCTCCGCTGCCGAACCCCTACCCGTCGGGGCCGATCCTCACGGTCAGCTTCACCGCGGAGACTGGCTACCCCGGGATCGCCATCGTCGACAGCGCGATTCACGGACCCGACGGGCCTGTGCCGCACGTCGCCAATGATCCACAGACCGACGCGGATCTCTGTTGCGGCATCGTCGCTCTCTACCCCAACATGCCGCTCGAGCCGATGACGACTTACACCGTCGTGCTCGACTACTCCCGCAACGGCGCGCAAGGCACCTTCCAATGGTCGTTTACAACCGGGACCGGCGCGATCGGTCCGTCAGGCATCTACTTCCTCGATTGATGTTCGGCTCCGCCAGACGACTGACCGCGCTTGCCTGCTTGCTGCTCGGAGCCGGGCCACTGCTGAGTGCGTGCGGCGCTCCACGGGACCCAGACCTTGAGCGCAGGGTGCTTGAGGCCCGCGCGAAGGCGACCAAAAAGCAGGCAGACCGGCGCAAAGCGAATGCAAGCCCGACACCAACGCCGTCGCCTCCCAAGACGCCACGACCTACGCCAACCCGCACCTACTCGGGCGAAGAGATGGACCGCATCCTGGCCACGATCGAGGGCGACGGCCCGCGGCTCGTGGCAACGATCGCGACGACCGCTGGGACCATTGAGTGCGAGCTCGACGAGACGCGTGCGCCGCAGACGGTGCTGAACTTCGTGGGTCTTGCCAATGGCGTCGTGCCGTGGCGGCCTGACGGTCGTGGGGCGCCCAAGCGGTCCAAGTTCTACGAAGGACTAACCTTCCACCGCGTCGTTAACAACTTCGTCATCCAGACCGGCAACCCGACCGGCGCCGTAGCCGGCGGTCCTGGGTATGTGATCACCCGCGAGAGCGGCGCGGCGTCTCACTTCGACAAGCCCGGTGCACTCGCAATGATCGACAAGGGCGAGCACACCCACGGCTCGCAGTTCTTCATCACGGCGAAGCCAACGAAGAACATGGCCAACCGCTACGCAGCCTTCGGACACTGCAAGCAGATCGGGCTCGTCCGTAAGATCGCCAACGCCGAGAAGCTGCCCAAGACCGAAGCGGAGTCGTCGCCCACCCGAGCCCGCGAACCCGTCGAGATCACGTCGATCGGCATCGCGCGCACCGACTAGTCCCAAAACAAGCGCTATTTTCGACAAAGGCGAACGCGATGTACTTGCCACCTGCGTCGGACGAATGAAGGCCCTGCGAGCATCGTCGAGTTCGGGTGAGCGAAGCGAATGCAACGGCGCTGATGGCGAGGGCATCGCGGAAGTCGTAGCCGGAAAGAGCGCTTGTTTTGGGTCTAGGGCCTTATGAAGTTCACCCCATGTCAGTATTGCGTAGGGTCAATCTGACCAGCAAGCACGCAAGAGCTCGCGATGTGGCGAGTCAGCCGCCTGCCCACTCGGCCACTGCGAACCCAAAGCCTAGCCAGGCGTCATCACCGTCTGCATGAGCTATCTGCCGCCCAGCCCGTCTCGACTTAGTACCCTTCGGGCCAAAGTGAGTGTCGGATGTTGGGTGCGAGCCGCCCCAATACCTCGGATATCACCAACAACGCCAGGTGGACCGCCTAGCTATGTCGGTGAGTCGGCGCCTACGTCACGAGACCTGCAGCAACAGGGGGGCATTGGGCGGATACATCAGGAAGGCGAAGGTTCGTCTTCCGGGAGTTCTCGTCGTAGCGTCGCGATACGCCAGTCAAGCTCTGCTCCTTTGCTTCCCAACAACGCCTGAGCCTCTTTTGACGACCGCGAGTACGAAACCCCAGCGTGACCGAAATTCGGCTCGATGATTGCGAGGCCATCTTCCTTGCAATCAATCCGCTTGTGCGCAGTCATGGTGCATCGCGAGAATCGAACATCCGTTAGGTCACACTGCTCAAAGTACGCGCCACTGAAGCTGCAGTCTTCGAAAACGGC
>CALHXW010000188.1 GCA_938040325.1 uncultured bacterium
CCGCTCGTGGACAACGTGAGGTTTGCGAACGTTATCCAGTCGGCGGTGTGGAGGTGGGTGAGGCCGGCGCGGTCTTAGAAGGCCGCAACGTGTTTGCCTCACCCAGCTGTGCACGGACGACGTCAGCGGCGGCACGTTCAAGAATGGCTAAAGTCGAGTCTAGCAGCGTTGCCGGGAAATGCGGCTTCTGGGACGCAGTGAGGTGTGCCGCTGGTGTGATGACCGAGAGGAAACCTCAAAGCGGGTTGCCGCAACGCAGTCTCTGAGTGAGCTCGAGATCAACAGGAGCTGCGCCCCTGGGACCCGCGCTGAGCGCATCGCAACGTCATCAGATTTCGCATTTCCCCGACCGCTGCTAGGCACTTGCGGGCGGTGCGTCGCTACATCGGCGATATGCCGTTGACCGTTCGGGACGCGCGGCTGTCCCCAATGTCTTTGATATTTCGAGGTAAAAGGTGGCGATGCGAAAATGCATCGCTGGACCTCAAACATCGAGGGGGAAAAGACAGACGGTTGCACTTAGCTTGGGTGGGGCGCGAACGTCGCGGCACTCGACCACACCACGAAAGAGGTTCCTGATGACAAGGTTTCCAACGCCAACAGCGGGACGCACGGTTTGGCCGGTGGTCGCTGTCGCCGGTCTGCTCTTTTTGGTCTTTCTGACGGCCTCCGCCATTGCAGTGTCGGCGCTGGATGCAGCGCCCGAGGCACCACAGGCCGGCGGCGAGCCCTGCGTGTACGATGACGGGGCCCAGTCAGGTTGACTGTGAGTGCCTGTCCAAGCATGGACGAAGGCGCGCGGCTGCAGGACGGCGCACCAACTCGGATTGAGCAACGCTGGAGTCTGTGCTTGGGTGCGTGCCGGCGATCAACCTGAGTGAGCCCGTTAGTGCGTGTCGTTAGCGCCGTCGCCGAACATCGAGGTCAGCTCCGCCGCGAGGTGATTCCAGACGTTGGCGACACGTTTGTTTCGGTAAAGCTCCGAGTGTGCCACCAGGTAGATCGGCTGACCCGGCATCGTGAAGGGGCCAAAGAGCTTCACGAGCTGGTCGCGCTCGCCAACGTGGACTGGCAACACGGCGATGCCGATGCCCTCTCGTGCTGCGAGCATGTGGAAGACCTCGGCGTCGCAGCGGGTGGCAAAGTCGTCTCTGGCATAGTCAAACCCCATCGCTCGGGCTCGCTCGATCCACATGGTTCGGCGGTCGTAGCCGACCAACTGGTGGGAATGCAGGTCTTCAAGCGTTTGTGGTCGGCCCCGCTTGGCGATGTAGGCCTCGGATGCGAAGAAGCCCAGTCTGGTCTCGCCGCAGCGCTTCATGACGAGGTCGAGCTGCTGAGGCCGAAACATGCGAACGGCGATCTCCGCCTTTCTCAAGAGGAGGTCTGCGGCTTCGTCCTCTAGCACCAGGTCCACGCTCGTCGCTGGATGTGTCTCCTGCAGCGAGGCCAACCAGCCGGGCGCGAACCCGAGACCGAAGCCGTTCGACATCGTGACTCGGACCATGCCGGAGGTCTCCTCGGAGATGCCGGCGGCCTGCCGCTCGAACGCGCCGACCGCATCTCGGACCACGAGCGCGCGTTCCAGCAGTGAAGTCCCACGCTCCGAGAGCGTGATGCCGCGGCGGTCACGGTCAAAGAGCGACGTGTCGAGCGATTCCTCGAGCTGGCGCACATGTCGAGAGAGTGTGGCCTGACTGATCCCAGAGCGCTCTGCGGCCTTGTGCATGCTGGTCGACTCAGCGACCGCAATGAAGCTCCGCAGCCAGCGCCAGTCGAGATCCTCCATCCCTGTCTCCCATTAGCGATTCATCCGTGAATCGCAATCTAGCAATGTTGGCTCTTGAGACGCAATCGGCGCTCATGCACGCTCCTTATGGTGGCCTCGTTGGCCGTTCGGAGACGGGCGCTTAGACTGCCATTCGTCATGGTTTCAAGACCTTGGAGGCGTGCTGTGTACGTTCGTTTATCCATCACTCTGTCTGCGGTGCTGCTTGGTCTCATGGGCAGCATGGCCGTCGGCTGTTCGCCCAGTCGTGCCGAACAGCAGGGCGCCCAACGCGGGCCGCTCGCCGGCGCCGAACGCATCGACAGACGCGGTATTGGTGACGTGGTCGAGCGCCTCTCAGCAGGCCGATACACCTATCTGCGCCTCGGCGATAGCGCTCCCGGCGAGTGGCTTGTCGTGTTGTCGCAGGCCCCTGCGGTCGGTGAGTCGTTTGCTTACCGCGCCTATGGCGTGGTCAAAGACTTCCGCTCGGCCAAACTTGAGCGCGAGTTTCCGCGCTTGCTCTTCGCTTCCGCTAATAAGGAGAAGACCCGATGAAATGGACTCTCGTGACTGGACTCTTGGCTGGCTTCGCTGTTGCAGCTTGTGGTGATAGCAACGCCAGCAACGCCGAAGACCCAACGTGTGTGGCTGAGACGCTGGAGAGTGACGCGGTGATGGACGCGCGGCTTGGAGACGCTGGCGACCCGGCGAACTGGCCTTCACTCCCTCCCGGCGCCATCGTCGCAACGACCTATCTCAGGCTGCTGGGCGATGACGCGGGTACGCAGGCCTTCGATGAGCTGATGGGGCCGATTCTGCAGACACTGCTTGGGCCTGCGGACGGGTTGATGGGGCTCTCGTTCATGTCATCAGAGCGCTGCGGGACCGTGCGAACGCTCTCAGCCTGGGCGTCGGAGGAAGCGATGATGGGTTTTGTGCTGGGGGACGCGCACCTCGGCGCACTGGGCGGTGTGACGCGAGTGAGTCGCGGGGGCTCCATCACGATGGCTCATGACGCCGATACCCTCGGTACCATTGCCTGGGTGCCGATTGTCTCCAGGTTCACTGAGCACGAGGGGTCGGTGTATTGATCGCGCATAGGTCGCCGGGTTCCCGGCGACCTCCATGCGGCGTGAGGCTACTGCCCTAGGTAGGCTTCAGTCGTGGAGACGCGGCTGCTGGCGTGTGAGCGCAGGGTGTTGAGCGCGGACGCGAACGCTGACGGGTTCTGCAGGAACGTGAAGCCCTGTCGCTCCGTGGTCGCATACGGCTCAATCAGAGTCTCGTAGGCGTCGTAGCGTGCATGCATCGCCGCGACCGAGAACGGGCCTTCAATGGTCTGCTGGAGGTGAGCCTCGTAGGCCGCGCGGTAGACGGGGTCGGCATAGAGATAGCCGATGAGCGGCCAGCGACTGGTGTCGAGCCCGGCGAAGTTCAGGGGAAGCGAGCCCCCCATCTTGCCGTTTTGGAGCGCCTCGTTGTTGTCCCACGGAATCCACGTCAGAAGCCCCGTGTCCGGGGCGTTGTAGAGATAGTAGTTGTGGGTCATCCGGCCGTAGGTGTCCCAGTTCTGCCCAACGCCGTTGATGGCGAGGTACTGAAGGAAGACGTCGGTGTCGAGCACCGCGTCGAGCCCGGCACGCCAGCTCGCAGGGTCAGACGTTCGGCTTGGATCGTGGAGTGCTGCGAGCAACGCCTGGATGTCGCTGAAGTCGGCGTCGTCTTCGTTGGTTCGCTTCTCAAGCTCGTCTTCGTCAAACGAGCCGACCGAGAGCTGAGCGGCGGTTCCGTCAGGCTTGTAGAGGTTGCCGTCGTTGTTGGCGTATTGAGTCTTGATGACCGTGTCGTCGACCTCCTCGACGAGCGTGTAGAGGCCGAAGTACTCAGGGCCGTTCCCGCGGTCGACGTACACGGTGTAGAACGCGGTGTGCGAGACGGCCATCCCTGCGTCGGCAAAGACGTCGGCCATGACCTTCTCGCGGACGAACGACGGGTCCTGGTAGTTGTTTTTGAGGCTGAGCTTCTTAAACCCGTAGAAGCGCTGGTCGTCGATGGCAGGAAAGTCGTCCTCAAACTCGTCGAAGTCGAGCTTGAACGACAGCTTCAGGTTGCCGCTGCGCCAGGTGGACTGGAGGCTGGAGTTGCCCTTGAAGCGGACGCCGACGTTGGTCCACTCCATGCCGTTGTAGCCGATCTCGGCCGGCACGTAGACGGGGTCTTGGTCGGGGAATCCGCCGGGACCTCCGCCACCGGGGCCTCCGCCGCCACTGCCGAGGCTGCCGTAGATGTCGGTCATGTCGGCCATCATCGTGTCCCACTCAGCGGCGCTAAAGACGATGTCGATGCGCTTGACCTCCGTGTCGCTGAAGACTTCCGCGAGGTTGGGATCCACGTCGTTGGAGTGGGTCTCGGTGGTCCATCCAGCCGGTCGCTCGATAGGATCGACCGGAGGCATCGTGTCTGGCTCGAAGGTGTCCTCGCCAGCGTCAGCAGAGCCGTCGGCGGACGCGTCGGCGGAGGCGTCGGTCCCGGCGAGGGTGTCCTCGGCGATGTCCTCGGTTGGGGTCAACACCCCCGCGGAGTCATCGGAGCACGCCAGCAGCGCGAGCGCGGCGCTGGCGAGGACGGCGTAACGAAACGGACTGAGCGAGAAGGTGCGCATCGAGTTCCCTTGGGTCTGCGGAGCCGCGAAGTTTGGCAACGCGCGCGCGTTGGCGCAACCGGCGGCGCGGCGCGAGTGGCCGCTTGAGCCCGTCTCGAGAGTCGCAACCCGGCGCGGACCGATACGCCGACCGGCGATGGAGCTGCACCTCCGACAACGCGCACTGGTCGCGCTGTCCAAGCGCGACGTCGACGTGCCCAAGCGACCGTGACCGACCCTCGAGGATCCGCTTGAACAGCCTATGCGTCGACCTTGAACTCCTGGCGCTCGCCGAAGAGCATCTTGTGCTCGAGGCGTGCGCGTTGGGCAGCATAGAACGACTCGAGGAAGCGAATCGTTGGCGGCATCTCGTTGCCTTCCGGAGGGCTCCAGTCGATCTTGAGTCGGATTTTGTTAGCAATTGTGTCCAGCAGATCCTCGTCGATCGACACGGGGTAGCGCCGCAGGACATCTTCGAGGATCTGAAGCTCGTGGATGCCGTACAGGTCGAGCTGGGCTTGGGTAAACATGACGCCGACAGGCTGGCCGACCGGCGCGAGCGGTGCGTCGGCGACGAGATCGGGTAGCAGCGTCATGGTTGGCGCACTCACCACGAGGGTGCCAGCGACAAAGTCACCCACCCGCGCCCGCAGCTTGTTGAACAGTGGCAGCGTCGCCATGGCCCCGAGCCAGAGCCAACCAATGACCAGCTCCCAGCCACTCTCCAGGCCGAGCACGGCCGGGTTGCCGATGACGGCGATCGGCAAGAGCATCTCCAGATCGCGGGTGAGGTTTCGGGCGAAGATGTGGCTGCCTTCAAGCGGGCCACCGTCTCGGGCGATCACCCGAATCTTGGCCACGCGCTTACCAACGGTCTGTCCCCGCCAGCGAAGCTCGGCGGCGATGAAGTAGAAGTTCCAGACCAGGAACGTCACGAGGGTGATGAACGCCATCATCAGGAGATCGGCATCGCTGACGACGAAGACGCCGCCCTCATCGTCGAGCAAGAGCGAAAAGAGCATCGACAGCAGCAGGACCGTGACCGCTACCAGCGTGAGGTCGATGACGAGCGCAACAGCTCGGTCCCAGAGCCCAGCGAGCTGAAACGTGAGAGGGACGTTCTCTGGCGTGGTGATCACCACGGCGTTGTTGGTCCGGCGAGGGGGCGTCATCGCGAGCCCCTCCAGGACGAGGGGTAGGCGCCCGCGCGTGCTGCGGCTGCGATCTCTTCTTGCGCGGCCAGCGCGTTGGAGTCCGCTGCGTGCCGTAGCGGCGCCAACGCGACCTCGTCGGTGTCGCGGTTGCGCCCGACGAACCCGAAGTAGGCGAGCCAACCAAACGCCGTCAGGGTCGCGACCATGACGCGGGTGTCGGTCGAGTGAACGAGCTGGCGGAAGAAGCCCTCGAGCAGTGCAGCGATGAAGAAGAGCAGGACGGCACCCACCGCGACGGCGGCTGCGCGTCTGCCGCGGACCGCGAGGTTGTGCAGGCGGCTGTGAGCGCCAGGAAAGACAACCCCATAGCCGACCGACAGGCCGGCCGCACCGCAGAGGCAGACCGCGAGGATCTCGGTGATCCCGTGGGGCAGTACCCACGCGATGAAGTCGAGGCCGAGGTCATGCATCCCGAACACGGCCGTCATGGCGCCGAGCATGAGCCCGTTGAGGAAGAGCAGCAAGATCACCGGGACGCCCGCGGCGAAGCCAAGCGCGAAGCACATGAGGCCGATCTTGGCGTTGTGGGTGAAGAGGAACGAGGCGAAGTGGGTCATCGACTCCACGCCGCCGCCGTCACTCGCGAGTGAGTCGGCGAGCTCGTCCTTGGTCGCCACGGGGTCGCGCCCGCTGGCCATGCTCTCGTCGACGAGGTTGTAGAAGCGGTCGGGCTCGTCGAGGACCAGCGCGTAGCCGCAGAGCGAGCCGCCGATGAAGCAGAGCGTGGAGATCAGCAGTGCCCAGCGCATGCTGCGGACCAGCGACGGGAACGTGACGTCGAAGAACCGGGCGATCGACGACCAGAACGGACGCCGACGGCAGTACACCGCAAAGTAGGCGCGTGTGCAGAGGCCATCGAGGTAGTCGACGACGTTCTTGTCGAGCGAGATGGAGCGCGCCACCGACAGTGATGAGACGGCCGCCCGGTAGAGCACAGGGAGGCGCTCGAGCTCACTGGGGTCGAGGCGTTCGAGTCCGCGTTGCTCGACACGCGCGACCAGGTCTTCGAGCTCGCGCCACTGCGACTCGCGCTCGCGCCTGAACTCAAAGGACTTCAGCCGAAACGACTGCGGTGGGTCCTTGGGCTTCATGTCTTCCGCCTCTGTGGCTGGGTGCCGCACGCGTCTTCAAGCGGCGCGCACCGTCGCCCACCGTCGTGACGGGACAGGCGCCGTGCCGCCAATGGACCGGCTGCACGACCGCACGAGTCGAGCGGGTTAGATGAGCTCACGACGTTTGATCCTGAGGTAGTGGTTGAGGAGGTCGGCATTGACCTCGCTAGGTGCCGCGTCGACGGTCATCACCCCCGAGCGTCGCAGCCGCGCCATGACGACGTCGCGGTCACGGATGAGGGTATCGGCGACCACCGCACGTCCAAGGGCAAGCATCGAGCTGGGCGCTCGGTCGGCCTCGAGGGCAAGCGTCGGGTCTCGCAGAGAGACGAACACCACGAGGTGGCGTCGCGCCAAACGCTCGACGTTGTCGCTCATGAGCTCGGCCGTCACGGAGTCCACGAAGTCGGTCATCACGACAATGAGCGAGCGGCGCGAGAGCCGCGTCATGAGGTTGGTTAGGCCGAGGGTAAAGTTGGTCTCCCCCGTGCCGTAGTCGAGTCCCGCGGTCAGCTGGAGCATCGTTCGGTAGGCCTGCATGCCTGGGCGCGGGGCGCTGAAGGTCGCCGGCCGGTCGCCGAACGCGTAGAGGCCTACTTGGTCGCCTGCGCGCGAGCTGAAGTAGGCGAGAACGAGGGCGGCATGGATCGCATGGTCGAGACGAGGGACGCCGTCGATCGGCTCGGCCATGAGGCGTCCGGTGTCGATCGCCACCACGACTTGCCGGTTGCGCTCGGCTCGGTACTGGCGCGCGAGGAGCTTGGTGTGGCGCGCGGAGTGTTTCCAGTCGATGGTGCGGCGGTCCATCCCGCGGGCAAACTCGCGCAAGGAGTCGAACTCAGAGCCGTGGCCGCTGTATTGCTCGATCCTCAGCCCTGCCTGCAGCTCGCGTAGGCTCATGAACTCGAGCGTCGCGTCGCGCACGGCTCTCACGTTTGGCACCACTTCGACGGTGTGGTCGAGCGCATGGCGGCTGCGCCGCTCAAGCAGTCCCAGCGGGCCGTCCTGACGCACCCAGAGCACGTCGAGTGTCGCTGTGCCTCGGCGCAGCGGACGGAGCGGGAACGTCACAGCGGTCTCGGCCGTCCCGACCGCAAGCTCCGTGACGGGAGGGGGTTCCAAGCCGTCGGACGTGTCGAGCTTGATGGCCGTGCGCACGGGGCGGTCGGCCCGCGGTAGGCGTAGCGTCAGCGCCAACCGGTGGTCGCTGCCCATGCGCAGCGTGTCGGGGAGCGTCTGCTTGAGCACGAGATCGCTGGCCCGCGGCGCGCGAGCCGCGTCCGTGACGAGCGCCAGCGCAAACATGATCCAAAAGAAGAGCCACGCGTACCAGAGCGTCGAGTCAACGGCGATCGGCAAGACCGCAAGTCCGAGACCTGCGACGGCGATCAAGAGGGCGCGGCGGGTGGGGAACAGGTCAACCTCCGGAGGAGCTTGCGGCAGTGAGTTGTTGTCGTTGGGAGTCGAGGCACAAGGGCCGCGGACGGCTCCCTGCGCCCACGGTACGCGCTAGCGCGGCGCCGGGACTTGGGCGAGGATCTGCTGAAGCACGCCGTCGGTGGTCATGCCTTCGACCTCGGCCCCGGCCGCAAGCACGATGCGGTGCTGCATTGTCGGCACAAAGAGCTCCTTGATGTCGTCGGGAATCACGAACTCACGTCCACGCACGACCGCAAGCGCTCGACTGGCGGTTGCCAGCATCGACGCTGCGCGCGGCGATGCGCCGTGCAGAAGGGCTGGGTGCTCGCGGGTCGCGCGCACGAGGTCGACAATGTAGTCGATGTTCTCGTCGGCCAGCGTGAGCGTGGCGACCGTGTGCCGGGCGGCTTCGAGCTCAGCCATCGTCGCGACGCGCTGGAGGCCATAGGACTCGATGGCTGGCATTGAGGTTCGGTTGCCGTGCAGCTTGACGATGGCTCGCTCGGCATCGCGGCTTGGGAAGGGGACGACGACCTTGAGCAGGAAGCGGTCGAGCTGAGCTTCCGGGAGCGGGTAGGTGCCTTCTTGCTCGATCGGGTTTTGGGTCGCGACGACCAAGAAGCCCGCGGAGAGCGGGTAGGTCTCGCCGTCGATCGTAACGATCCGCTCCTGCATGGCCTGCAGCAAGGCGGATTGCGTCTTCGGAGGCGTCCGGTTGATCTCGTCAGCCAGCAGGAGGTCGGTGAAGACAGGGCCTTTCGTGAGGCTGAACGACGACGTCTGGAAGTTGAAGAGGTTGGTGCCGACGACATCGCCCGGCATCAAGTCGGGCGTGAACTGAATGCGGTTGAAGCTCATGTCGAGCACCTGCGCAACTGTCCGCGCTAGCAGGGTCTTCGCCGTGCCCGGTGGACCCTCGAGGAGGACGTGCCCTTCCGCGAGCAGCGCTACCAGCATCGCCTCAATGACCGCGCTCTGGCCGACGACAATCCGCGAGACTTGGGCGGCGAGGGCATCAGCGATGTGCTTGATCTGGGCGACGTCCATGGGTGTGTTCTCCGGTGCGTGAGCAGGTGGGGGTGGCGCAGGCGACGTCATCCGACGAGCGCCTGTCGAATCGTGTGCAGGTGGTTGGCGATGGCGAGAGCCGCTTGGCCATCTCGCCGACCGGCGCCAAGGATGGCGACCTGAGCTTGTAGCTCTTGCAGGCTCGGGCTGCCGGGATGCTCGCGGTCGAGGATCGCTTGGAGCGCGTCGCGGCAGCGTTGGGGGTCGCTCTGTGAGATGCCGCGGGCTCGAGCCCCGGCGCGGATGGTCGCGCGGAGATAGCGCTCGACGAGGACGCTTCGGTCCTTGCTGCGGGCCAAGAGGCGCGACGTGTTCGCCAGGAGGGCTTCCTTGCCCGGTGGGATCCGCGGAGGAGCAGGCGCCGGGCGGCCGAAGCGCGCGAGTGTTGCCCACAGCGCCAGCACCGCGAGGAGCACCAGGTGCGCGGTCAGCACGACCAGGGGCGGCGTTGTCAGCTCAGCGAGGATCCCCTCCGCCTTGTGAAAGCCGTGGACCGTCTCATCAAAGATGATGCTCTCGGCGTGGACGGTGTCCCGAAAGAACCGATAGATAACCTCCGCGTGGTCGCCGCGGCGGATTCCCATGGTGTTGAGGAGGTCCGGGTCGGTGATGACATAGACATCCGCGCCCGGCACCTGGCCGATGAGAACGCTGTCACCCTGTGCCAGCAGGGGCTCGAGCGTGCCCGCAGAGACGGTCTGGGCGTCTTCGATGTCGAGCGACGGCGCTTCGGCTCCGGGGTACGCATCCACTGCCACAAGCGATGTGGCGCCCACCCCGAAGCCGGTCTCGGGCTCGTCGCCAGTCAACGTTGCCAGCGCGAGTCCTAAGGTCTCATCGACCTGAGCGAGTGCGAGGCGGCTCGCTCGCGATACCCAACCCTCACGGGCTGAGCTTGGTGCGGCGCGCCACTTGGGCAAGACGAACACGATCGATGCGCCGCGGGCAGTCGCGTTGCGCAGGATCGGCTCAAGCTTGGCGACATCGACGTTGACCGGCAGCGCAACGACGAGGGGCTGCTTGGCGCTCGACTTTGTGCCGCTCCGGTTGCGGCTCATGATGACCGGGATGTCCAGCTTTCGCATGACCTCGCCGAACGCTCGAAAGCCGATCGCCGATCGACTGAAGCCGTTGGCGCGCCAGGTGGTCTTCTCGAGGTCACCGCCCGTGAGCTGCGGCAGGATGACGGTGGCAACAAGCGAGGCAACGACCACGCCGATGAGCCAGCGCAGGGTCCGCGGCGAGAAGGTGCTGGCGTCGGCGGGGACCCCTTGGTCAGCCTGCGTGCCAGCTGCTTGCGCAGCGTCGGTCTGGGTCGACGACTCACTCACGACGTCAGCTCCGCGCGGAGTGCGTCGAAGGAGTCCTCGCAGCGGTCGTAGTCGGCGTTGTCGACCGCTTTGCCGCCAAAGAGCGAGACCTCGACGGTCCCGACGAGCAGGGAGAGGGCACCACGCTCGTGGTCGTCGAGCCGAGCGGTCTCCAGAACCTCGCGGCTTGTGGTCGAGGCGACTACCACCGCGCGGGTGTCGGACACGACGTACTCCAGTGCGCCTCTGAGCAGCGCGCGGATCGCTTCTTCATAGCGGCCTTCCGCGGCCAGCGCACGGGCAGCCCGGAGGGTCGAAGGCAGTACTTCTTCGTCCCGCTGGCTCTCAACGTCGACAATCTCAACGGCTTGAGCGTCAGCGTCGGCGGCACCGCCGCCCCGCAGGCGACTGAACGCGGCCGATGCCAGCCACAGCACCAGCGCCCCGCCGACGACGACCAGCATCACCCATAAGATGGCCGCGCCGGACTCGCTCGCGACCAGCTCAGGCTTGGCGCGGTTGCGCGACGCACGGCGTCGAATCATCGGCGTCTGGTTTCGTGCGCCGCTGCTGAGGCCGTCCGTGCCGACCTCTCGTTGAAAGTCGCGGTCTTCGAAGACCTCTCTGACCGCGTCGCGGACCGGTGCATCGGCACGAGCGCCGGGCGAGGCGAGCGCGAGTGACGCGAACGCAACGAGCGCGAGGAACGTCCGGCGAAGCGCGAGACACGTCACACGCTCAGCGAGAGACCCTGCGCCCACGAAGGCTGCGTGGGCCCGACGTGACGCGTCACGTGGCCGTCCGGGGCGAACCACAACGTCGGCAGCGGCGCGTGCGGCCATGGATGGGCCGCCGCCGGGGAAACGTCGCCGAGCTGCGTGACAGCTCCGGGCTGAGGGCGATGGGATCATTGTCGGCATCATGCCGCGTCTTGGGGCTGCTGGAAACCCGCGGCGGGTCGCCGCCCGCGACCGCTCAGCGGCGCCAGCGTGGTCTCAGTGGCCCGCGAGCGTGTTCATGATCCGCGCGAGCTTGACGTCGAGATCGGTCACGGCGGGTCCGGCATCGTGGGTCTGGAGCTCGACCTTGACGGTTCGGTAGACGTTAAACCACTCGGGGTGGTGGTCGAGCTTTTCAGCGTGGAGCGCGACCTGAGCCATCCAACCGAACGCTTCGATGAAGTTTTCGAACTCGAACGTCTTGGCGATCTTTCCGTCGATACTTGCCCAGCCAGCGAGATGCTCAAGCGATGCGGCAAGGTCAGAGGGTGAGAGAACCTTGTGGGCCATGGTGAACTCCTTTTCTGCCCCATAGCCCGTGGCCGGCGGCTGAGCAAATGCTGCCGGCTCTGAGCGCGCAGCCCTCACGCGCACACCCGCATCGATGGATGGGGCGACTGCGCGCTGGAACGTAGCGCGCTAGGCCTGCTCGACGGGCTGAGGCGTGCCCCAGAGGAAGCCCTGGCCGTAGCGCACGCCGAGGTCGTTGAGCATCGCGAGGTCTTGCACTGACTCGATGCCTTCAGCGACGACTGTGGACTCGAGCGTCCGGGCGACGCGCAGTAGGCGCTCCAGGTGCCGCTGGCGCCCCGCATCTTCATGAGCGCCGTGCACGACCGTCCGGTCGAGCTTGATGACGTCTGGCTCGAGGACCAAGAGCGCCTCGAGCGAGCTACGGCCGAAGCCGACGTCATCGACGGCGACATGAGCGCCCAGGTCGCGAAGGGCCGCGACGTGTTTCTCGAGGTACCGCGGATCCCCGATGAACTGCTGCTCCGAGATCTCGATGCAGTAGCGGGTCAGGCGCTGGCCCTCAAAGATCTCGCTCAGCCGATCGACGCTGCAGTCGAGCAGCGTGGACGGAAAGATGTTGGTGTGGATTCGGTGGTTTGCCGACTGCTGCTCGGCCCAGCGCATCGAGCGTCGCAGGCAGTGGAGGTCGACCACGGTCAGCATGTTGTGCTCAGACGCGAACCGAAAGAGGTCGACCGGGTTGTGGAGTGCCCCGCTCGGCCCGCGCGAGAGGAGCTCATAGCCAACGAGCGCCTGGTCTTCGAGCCGGAAGATCGGCTGAAAGTAGGTGTGCAGCCCACGTCCGGACGTGAGCGCGTCCAGCACGGTCTCACCGGTGCCATCCGGCGAGTCCACCATCATCGCGATCTTGGGTCGCGACCGCCGCGTGGAGACACGGTTTTTTCCGTCGGTTTTGCTGCGCTGCAGTGCACGCTCGGTGTATTTGACGACCTCTTCAAGGAGCTGGGCGTCGTCGGGCACGGGTGCGAGACCGAGGCTCGCCGTGATGGTGATCGGCGTCTCGTGGACCAAGAGCGGGCTGTCGGTGACGGCCCGTCGCAGGCGCTCAGCGATCTGAAGCGCTTCCGGCTCGCGGACGCCGCTCATGAGGACCAGGAACTCGTCGCCGCCGATTCGACCGATGTGGTCGGCACCGCGCAGCGCGCTCATCAGGCGCTTGCCGATCTCCTGCAGAACCACGTCACCAGCAGCATGCCCGAAGCGGTCGTTGATCCGCTTGAAGTTGTCGCAGTCAATGAGCACGGCGGCTAGCCGCTCGCCGGTCCGGAGCGCACGGGCTCGCTCCTCGTGGAGGCGTTGCTCAAGGCCTCGGCGGTTGTTGAGACCGGTGAGGTAGTCGGTGTTGGCCTGCTGCTTGAGAGTCTCGGTGAGCGTTCGCAGCTCGTCTTCAGCCAGGCGCCTTCGGGTGATGTCGCGGATCATGCAGACCGCTTCGTCTGCACCGCTGCGCACGACGCGGGTCTCGAAGCTCCGTGCACCCAGAAAGCTTGTCTCCGGCGTCTCGTGCTCGGCCGTCTGCATCTGGTTGGTCTTGATGGCTTCAGCCACCATCTGCCGGATCTCGTCCCACGCGCTTGCGGGCAAGACGAAGCTGGCGACATGCGCCCCGGTCATGCGCTGGTGTTCCGTGTTGGCGCGTTCGGCAGGGGCGTTGTAGCTCAGGACTTCGCCGCTGGCCGTGATGCGCACGATTCGGTCGGGGAGGGCGTCGATAAGCGCCTTAGCCCGGACCTCAGAGCGGTTGAGTGCTTCTTTGACCTGGCTGTCGGCCCCACCGTCCTTGAGCAGCACGAGCACGCCGTCAAAGTCGCCGGCAGGCCCGCGGTCGGCGGTGGCACGGACGAGATGGCGCACGCCGTGACCGGCCTCGACGACGCGCTCGACCTGCTCAGCCTGTGTCTCGGCCAGCTTGACGAGATGGTCAAGGTGGTAGCGGGGATTGCGTGCGGCGACATCGTCGACATAGCGGCCCAGCCAGGACGCATCCAGCTTGAACGCCGCCTGGGCGGTCGACGTGTAGCGCCGCAGACGAAGCTCCCGGTCGAAGAGCAGCGCTCCGGCACCTGCCGCGCGCGCAACAAGCTCAAGGTCGCGCACGGCTCGCGGGGAGTCGTCGCTCGCGCGGCCCCCAGCTTGGATGGTCGTTGTCATGGTCCCCTACGTTTGCCACACCTAGTCTAGCCCCTTGCACAGGATTTGTGCAAAAGGTTGAGAATTCCTACAGGAATCTTCGCCGAGGGCCGCGGGCGTCGTGACACACATGCCTCAACGTGCGCCAGCAGGCCTTGGTCTTCGCTTGTTGGTCGTGACGGTGGCGGGATGGCTTTCCGGACCGTTTAACCGGTCGGTGCCGTGTGAGAAGCGACCCGCACAGTCAGTCCTCGCGGGTGTCGCGAATGACCTCGAAGGGCTCAACCGCGCCATAGCCCGCATAGCGGCCCCAATAGACGGCGGTCGACCGCACAAAGTCCTCCGAGAGGTAGGCCCGTTGCTCTTGGGACGCATAGACCGACAGCAGCTCAAGCTTCGCGCCCAGCTGAGGGCCGATGTCGAGGAACCGCGTCGGCCGAAAGTCGATGTTCGTCGATGGGCTCTGATAGCAATAGACGTTGCCCACCGCTCGCGCCGCGACCACGGTCGCGTGGTGGACCGCGCGGTGGTCTTGGTGCGTGTCGTGGTGCGAGTGCGTGTAGACGACCGTCGGCCGGAACTCGCGGATGACGCGCTCGATGATGCGAATCGTCTCGCCGTTAGCTTTCATCTCGGTGTCGGGAAGGCCGCCGAACGCGATCTGTGCGCCGAGGGCCTTCGCGGCGGCTTCCGACTCGACCTTGCGGACGTCGCTGCCACCTCCGTTCTCGCCAGATGACAGCGTCAGGATATGGAGCGCCGAGCCGGCGGCGGCGTGTGCGAGCAGTGCGCCGCCACAGCCGATCTCGACGTCGTCGGGGTGGGCGCCAATGGCTAAGACCCGTGTTGGCGTGACGATCTTGCTACAGAGGAGCGCCACGCGGTCCATGAGGTCGTTGTGGGACACCGGCTTGAGGATGAAGTCGTCAATGCCCTCCCGCAGTGCAGCAATCGCCGAGTCCAACCCGCCAGCGTTGGTCATCAAGGCCGTCGGCACATCAGGCCGATGCCGCTTGAGCTCGCGCAAGACGTCCAGGCCTGTCCCGTCCGGCAACATTAGGTCGCTGATGACACAATCCCACCCCCCATCGGGTAGCCGAGCAAGCGCTTCCTTCACGCTCTCGACTACCTCGACTTCGTGGTTGGCCGCTTTTAACCAATGACATAGGAGCGCCGCTTGGGAGCGGTCGTCTTCGATGATCAAGAAACGACGCGACTGAACGGCGGATGATGGCGTTGCGGTCATCTAGGTGCAGCTCCTTGCGCTCGGGCGGCGTCGACGTTTTCGCTGACGCCCCCGCTCGGGATGTGTGTGCTCTGGACGGTGAAGCAAGAACGATGCCAATCCGACGGAAGTCTGTCGGGAGCCGTCGTGCATGACGCTCCGATGCTGGTACTCGGCACGTGGCGCGTCGCTGCGGGCACTGTCCGGTTCTTGCTTCCGCAGGCGCGAGAGTGAACCAGGTGTACCGCCTTGGAACATGTGGTGGGACAGGTGGCGGTACACCACAGGGCCGCGCGGGGCTGGCCAAGACGGTCTGGCGGTCTCGGATCCCGCGACGAGTCCCGCCCGGTGCGACCTCGTCGCGGTCTCGGCCAACGTGCCGGGGAGGTTGGCACGCCTCTTGCTCAGTGAGTTGCCGACACCACGCGACCCAAGGACAGAAAACATGAAACGACCGACTCGTATCCTGCTCACCGGCGCCGGCGGCGCTGCTGCTATCGCCTTCATGAAAGCGATGGCCAACGAGAACGTCATGATCTTCGCCGCCGACATGGACCCTTATGCGGCCGGGCTCTTTCTCGTACCCGAAGAGCGCCGTCTCCTGATTCCGGCCGGCGCGCACCCCGGCTTCGCCGACCATATCTTCGCGCTCTGTGTCGAGCTTGGAATCGACGTTTGTGTCCCGACGGTGGACGTCGAGCTGCCCATCCTGGCGGCCATCCAGGACCGCTTCGAGGCTGCAAGCGTGAGTCTCATGACGGCATCGAAAGAGTCGCTTGAGCGCTGCCTTGATAAGTGGACCCTCTTTGAGACCTGCCACGAGACGATGCCCTTTCCGGACACGGTTCGGATCGACGAGAAGCTCAATCTCGCCGCACTGCCTGAGAGCCTGACGCCGACGGCGTCTCACGCGGTCATCCTCAAGCCCCGCGCCGGGAGCGGTGGGCGTGGTGTTCAGCTGATTCGTTCGCTGGCGCCCCTGAGCGGCTTGCCTCGCGACGGCTCGTGGCTGCTCCAAGAGTTCCTTCCCGGCACCGAGTACTCGGTCGACGTGCTCAGCGACACGCACGGCCGTCCGGTCGCGGCAGTCCCGCGCAGCCGTCTCAAGGTGGACTCGGGCGTAGCGGTGACTGGCCGGACCCACTACGACCCAGAGCTGGAGCATCTCGCACGGATCCTGGTTGCCAACATCAAGCTGCCCTACGTGTGCAACGTGCAGCTCCGGCGCGACCGCCGGGGACAGGCGCGCGTCATCGAGATCAACCCGCGCCTGCCTGGCACCATGTCGTTGACGGTCGCGGCGGGGATCAACATGCCCGCGCTTGCAACACGCCTCGCGACTGGGCTGGACGTCGCACGAAACCTGCACTTCAAAGAGCTGGCCATGGTCAGGACCTGGCAGGAGCACTTCGTCGAGGTCGGCGCACTGACCCGCATGGAAGAGCGGGCCGCTGGCACAACGTCCGCGCCGCGATCGACGTCGACGGCCGCGTAGGAGCCACGGTGCCACACGCCGAGCAGAGCATGCTGACCCGGGACCGTGACGCATGGGTCACGGTCTCGGGTCTTGGCCCGTGTCGGGAGGGGCTGCGTGAGTGAGTTCGGCTATTGGGTGCTTGTCGCCATCTGCACGCTGGGCGCCCTTGCGGGTACCATCCCGGTTCTCGCCGGCGTCTACCAGTACCTCTTGGTGGGACTCAGCTACAAGAAGACCCACCTCGAGCGCTGCGGCTACCGGCTGCCGCGCGTCAGCGTCATCATCCCCGCGTGGAACGAGGACTCGGTGGTCGCGACGACCATCGATCGGCTGATGAGCCTGAAGTACCCGCGGGAGTCGCTGCGAATCTACGTCGTCGATGATGCGTCGAGTGACCAGACGCCCTACATCACGATTGAAAAGGGCAAGGAGTACCCTGGCAACGTCTTCCACATCCGCCGCGTCGCGGGGGGCGAGGGCAAGGCCCACACGCTGAACTACGGCCTCGACGTGCTGCTCAGCGGAGACTGGACCGAAGCCATCCTCATCATGGACGCCGACGTCATCTACACCGAGAACTCGCTCGTACAGATGGCGCGCCACCTCGCTGACCCCGAGATTGGCGCAGTGACGGCCTACATCAAGGAAGGCAGTGCGTCGCCCAACCTGGTGCAGCGCTTCGTGACGTTCGAGTACATCACGGCTACCGGCTGCGCGCGCCGTGCTCAGAACGTCATGGGGTTCCTCGCGTGTCTGTCCGGCGGGGCGCAGCTGCACACGCGTGAGAACATGCTGGCCATTGGGGGGCAGATCTTCAGCGCAACGCTCGCCGAGGACACCTTCACGACCTTCCGGACGCAGCTCGGCGGCAAAAAAGCCATCTTTGAGCCCAACGCCATCGTCTACGCCGAAGAGCCTGATGACCTCGTTGGGCTTTGGAAACAGCGGGTTCGCTGGGCCCGAGGCAACGTCCAGATCACGGGTGTTTACCGCAAGCTCTGGTTCGACAAGCGCTACCACGGTGCCATGGGCTCGTTCTCGATGGGCTGGCTCTGGTTCGCCATCTTCCTGATGCCGATCTTTCAGATCGTTGCATCGCTGTCGCTCTTCGGGCTCTTCGCACTCGACGAGGGCATCTCCTGGGCGGTCTTTGAAGGACTCTGGCTGACGTCGGCCCTGACGTGGGTGCTGGTGACGTTCGGCTCGTTTGTTGTCGACTGGGAGTCGGCCAAGAAGTCGTGGTTTGAAGGCATCCTCTTCCCCGGTCTCATCTCGCTGTCCATCATCCTCTACACGCTGTGTCCGCCTCTGCTCGAGCTGGTCCCCGAGTTCCTCATTCCGGAGACGGGCAGCACGGCCCACACGGTGCTTGTGCTCTTTCTCTACGCGTGGCTGTCGCTGGGTATGCTCGTGGCCTACCTCTCAAAGGAGGTCGAGCGCCGTGGCAAGTTCCCGTGGCTGGCCAAGCCGCTGCTGCTCATCGGTGGCTACGGCGCGTTCTTGTGCGCTGTCACCTTTGGCGCCTACGTCAAAGAGTATCAGGGCGCGGAGCTCAAGTGGGACAAGACCATCAAGACCGGCAAGGTGGGCTAGTCCCAAAACAAGCGCTGTTTTCGAGCGAGGCGAACGCGATGTGCTTGCCACCTGCGTCGGCCGGACGAAGGCCCTGCGAGCATCGTCGAGTTCGGGTGAGCGAAGCGAATGCACCGGCGCTGGTGGCGAGGGCATTGCGGAAGTCGTAGCCGGAAAGAGCGCTTGTTTTGGGGCTAGTGCTTGCCAGCGGCGTCCGCTGGCAAGCACATCGCCTTCGCCTCGCTCGAAAACAGCGCTTGATTGAGGGCTAGCGTCTTGCCTCGTTGATGTTAGGTGACGCCTTGGGTCGAGTTCACGCCGGACGACCAAGCACAGCGTTGGCCAATGGCAGTAGAGCCGGCATGATGCGGGCGGGCTAAGGAGCTTTGCCGTGGAAATGTCCATCAAGTACCTCAACGAGACGGCTGACGCGCTCGAAGGCCTAGGATTCGGCGTCGAGCGTATCCTTGAGCCGGACGCGCCGAGCGGCAAGGGCGTCTTTGCCCGGCACCGCTTTGTGCTGTCTCGACCCGACGAGAAGCTCGTGATGGAGGGGCTCGTGTATCCCGATGGTACAGTCCGCTACTACCTGGAGTTCGTTGACTTTCACGGGATTCACAGCTTCAGCTTCCCCCTCGACTCTTGGAAGCATCGGCCAGAGCGCATCGAGTTCAAGTACTACGAGCGCCTCGACACTGGCGAAGGGCTGTCTCTGACGCTGAAGCTGCCGCGGGGCGACTAGCCTCGTGCGCGTCCCAGAGTCCGTAGCTGCTAGAAGAGCACCGTCAGCCACTCGCGGGCGAGGACCAGCCCGGCGACTCCCAAGACGGTGAGGACCATCCGGTAGAGGACCATGGTCTCGTGGGCTGCGTCGACCTCGAGCACGAGTCGGAACTCGCTCTCGGTCATGGTGGCTGGAGTGTTGAGTGCGGTGGTCTGCGGTTCGCCCTGAGCCGTCGGTGGCGGCGCGGCCGGCGGGGCGGCCGGTGACGTGGGCGCTGAGGGCTCTAGAGCGGGAGGTTGCCGTCCTTGTAGAGGATCAACAGTCCCAGCAGGAGTCCCTCGGCGAGGAGAACGCCCATCGTCATGCGCTTGAGCCAGCGGGTCTGGCTTCGCAGGCTCCGGAGCTTGCGCCGGTAGGCTACCGTCGTTGGGGACGGCGCGGAGGTGTGGGACATGGTCGTTCTCCTTCATCGCGCAGAGGCTGATGCAAGTTGTGAGCCAACAGGAGCGAGGTCACGGCGTTCGGGTGGAACGGTTCTTGCTGAGTCTCATCACCATGGCACACCGACACCACGCACTGCTCGCGCTCGCTCTCCTTCTTGGGGCTTCTTCGACGGCGGCTGCGGCCCCTCACGAAATCGCGTTGGCCCCGGAAACACTGACGCTTCGGGGGCGCGTCGCGAGTCACACGTTCACCTTTAGCCAGCCGGCATCAGGCGCAGTCGACGGGGACATCGTGCTGCCTTGGCGGATGGATGGTCTCAGCGACCCCGAAGGCTCACTCATCGAAGTGGCCCTCGATGGGCGTCCACTTTGGTCCACTCGGGTGGCACAGCTGTATCAAAACGGAACGCAGGCTCCCATTACGGTACAGCTCAGCGATGTGGGCTCCGGTCCTCACGCGCTGACGCTGAAAGTGCGTCACAAGGTCGATGACGACGACTGCGACTTCGACGACGAGCTCGCCTGGTTCGTCATCGAGCGTGACGCCAAGCTCCGGCTCAGCGCCAGCGCCCCGGCGCCACCCGGCGGCCATGAGCAGCATCCCATCCGGTTGGGCTACCTCGCCGAAGACTGGGGCCTCTTGGACAGGCCGATACGGGTTGCACCACCCGTCGACGTCAGCGTCGACACCGTCGCCGGCTACCTACAAGCGGACCACGCGCTCCGCCTCATGGGGCTTGAGACAGAGCTCGCCTCGGCCTCCGAGCCGGCCGACCTCTTCCTGCGGGTGGGCGTTGCCGACATCAACGCGTCGCACCGGCTGGTGCGAGGCCGGGTGAACGTCGTTGACGGGCTCGTCACTGTCGAGGTCGGCGAGCCGGTCGATCTCGCTGCGGTGGTCAGCGTTGCGCTGTCTGCGAAGGCACGCTTTGTCTGCGAGACCGTCCCGTGTGTGCTCGGTGCCGGCGACGTTGCACGTGCCCAGCCAAGTCCCGAGATCGAGCGGGGCGCCTCCGAGGTCTTCCGGCTTGGTCTGGGTGGGTATCCCGACGGCTGGGTTGCCGACGGGGCTGGCGTTCACAGGCTCCGCTTCACCTGGCGCCGTCCCGCGGACTGGCAGCTCGAGAGCCGCGCAGTGCTGAGCCTTGACGTGACGCGGACACGCCCCGCGCTGCTTGACCAGCACCTCAGCCACATCAAGGCGCGCTTCAACGGCCAACCGATGGCGACGTGGCCCGTCGGTGAGGACGGACAGAGCGAGCTCAAGCTCATTGCGAGGCTCCCCAAGACCGCCGCGAAGGCTCGAGAGTGGACGTTCGATCTCGAGGTCGGACTGCAGCACGCCAGCGCCCTCCCTTGCGCCGCCCGCGATGACGATGCGTTGTGGCTGCGGGTCGCGCCCACATCCACGCTCTCGGTCGAGCACACCGCAAGCGGACTGGCGGGCATTGCTGCCTTCGGTCGACGGGCGCAAGCCACCGGCCTCTCGCGGTTGCTGCTGGGTGGCGATGTGAGCTGGTCCGGTATCGCGCGGGCGTCCCAAGCCCTCGTCGGCCTCGCGCGGCTGCGCACCGGCGACATCTGGGGCACCGACGGGGGAGCGGAGAGCAAAACGGTTGTGACGATCTCGGAGGTGGCCGACGCGGGGCTTGAGCTTGCCGCTGGTAGCGACAGCGTCCTCGACGTCCGGGTCGGGCAGGCGCCGCTCTCGCCCAACGTGCCAGAGCCCGACTTCTTGGGGTTGGCGGCGGCCGAGGCAGCGTTCGTCCACGGACGCTGGCTCAGTGGCGAAGCGCCAAGGGCGCCTCAGGGTCGAGCCCGCGTGGGTGCCAATGGTGTGACGCCAGATCCCGACCTGAGCCTCGCGCCTGCCCCCAACGGTGACCTCGAGGTTGCAGCCGCGAAGCCCGAGCTGCCGGCGGCCGGCGCCGCGACGATGCGCTCGACCGAAGATCGGGAGGCCATCTTCCGAGACGTGATGTGGCTGGTCGGCGGTGGGCTCTTCCTCATCTTTGGCATGCGCTGGATCTACGCAGGTTGGCGCAAGCAGGGCGCTGACGACGAGCTCCCCGCGATCGACTGACCGCGGCTGGGTCTGCCCCGGCGCTCTCAGCTGGCCGCAGGCGTCATCCAACGCCCGAGTCGGTCCGCGAGGAGCTCGAGCCAGCGCTGATCGACCGCGTTGAACGACGCCGGGTCGTCCGAGTCGACATCCAAGACCGCCAGCAGCTCGCCGGTCGGTCGACAGACGGGCACAACGATCTCGGAGCGAGTCGAGGACGAACAGGCGATGTGTCCTTCGAAGGCGTGGACGTCGGGGACAAGCTGCGTGGTCATGGTGGTCGCTGCCGCGCCGCACACGCCTCGGTCAAAGGGGATGTGAAGGCATCCGTGGGTTCCCTGATACGGCCCAACGGACAGCGAGCGGTCGCCGACGACGCGGTAAAACCCCGTCCAGTCGTAGTAGTCGAAGGCGTGGTGGAGCTCGCACGCCACGGTGGCCATCACCAAGACCGGGTCGGACTCGCTGGCAAGCATCAAGGTCAGCCGCTCGACGACGTCACAGTAGCTCACCTCACGCTGGGCGTCCGTGGCCTGGCGAGGGGCGGTCGCGTCCATGCCGCTCATTCGTTCGCCTCTTCGTCCCGCTCAACGATCGCGAGGGCAACGCTCAAGATGCCGACCCCGTTCGTCAGTGCGACCTCGACGGCCGGCCCACCGCATGCGCCCCACTCGTCGGTGAGTAGCGTCGCAAGCTCGGTAGCCGTCGCGCGCGGGCCCCACAGGCTGAACACACACCGGCTGCGCTCGGTCACTTGCCCGCTCAGGCCAGACGCCAGCTCGTAGATCAAGTCGCGGCTGACCAAACCCCAGTCATGGCCCCAGTCTGACGGGCCGTTGAGCGGCTCAAACACTCGGTGGACGAGCCGGCTCTTGTCGGGGCGCTCGACGACGTCATCCTCGTGGGTGCTCGCCACTCGGTCCACTTCGGGATCCGTGGTGTCGGCATACTCCGCGACCTGTTCGGCGGTGAGGGCAGGGGCTCGCAGGGTGATGGCATCGCTGGGCGGCGGAATCGGCGAGCCGAGAGCCGGCGTGTAGTTGCCGCGCTGCGCGATATCTCGCCGCACGTGCTTGCCGTCAAAGGTGATCGCGTCCATCGCTCGGTAGGCGGTGGCGACCGCCTCCGTCAGGTTCGCGCCGAGGCCGGTGCAGCTGAGCACTCGCCCACCTGAGGTGACGACCTGACGTCCCTCCACCGCGGTTCCGCCGTGAAAGACGTGGGCATCCAGCGCTGCGGCCTCAATGCCAGAGACCGCGATGCCCTTGGTGTAGCGTCCCGGGTAGCCGCCCGACGCGGCCACGACATTGACGGATGCCGCGTCGCGCCAGCGCAGCTCAACGTTTGCGAGCGTTCCGCGGCTGCACGCATCGAGCACTTCGTAGAGGTCGGTCTCCAGCAGCGGCATCACGACCTGGGCTTCGGGATCCCCAAGACGGGCGTTGAACTCTAGGACCCTCACGCCTTCGAGCGGGTCGACCATGAGGCCTGCGTAGATCACGCCACGGAACGGGCGTTCTTCGTCGCGGAGTCCGTCGATCACGGGCCGGAGGACCTCCTCCAGCACCTCACGCAGGAGCTCGGGTGTGGCCGCTGGCACTGGCGAAAACGCGCCCATCCCGCCGGTGTTCGGGCCGCGACCGCCATCGTAGAGGGCCTTGTGGTCTTGGACGGGTGGCATGAGCGCGATGTGCTCGCCGTCACAGAACGCCATGACGGACAGCTCCTGGCCGTGCACCCGATCCTCGACGACGACCTCGGCGCCCGACTGCCCAAACAAGCGGTCCTGCATGAGTCGCTTGAGGGCAGCGATGGCGCCCTCGACCGTGTCGCAGACAAACACGCCCTTGCCCTCGGCGAGGCCGCTGGCCTTGACGACGACCGGAGCGCCAACCGCGCGGACGTGCTCAGCGGCGGCATCGAACCAAGCGAACGTCGAGAAGCCTGGCGTCGGGATGTCGTGGTGGGTCATGAAGGCTTTGGCGAAGCCCTTCGACGCTTCGATCTGCGCGGCGCCGCGTGTGGGGCCGAAGCAGCGGAGACCGCCTGCGTCGAACACGTCGACGATCCCGTCAGCAAGGAGGTCGGGTGGGCCGATGACCGTGAGGTCGACCTTCTGCCGCTTCGCCAGGGTGAACAGCGCCTTGGGGTTGAGATCCACGTCGTTGATTCGGATCACCCGCACGGCCGGGAAGTCGCGGGAGAGCTGGGCGGTGCCTGCGTTTCCGGGGCACATCAGAATGGTGCGGACCCGCGCCGACTGGCAGAGCTTCCAGGCGAGCGCGTGCTCGCGGCCTCCTGCTCCAACGATTAGGACCGTTGCGTCGCGCGACACGGTTGTACCTCCAGTGCCGCAAATCTAACCCAAGTGCGGACAGCAGCGAAAGGTCACTTCGACCTGCGTGGGTTGGCTTGGCGCTTGGCATGGCTGTCACGCCGCATGCCGATGGCGCGCCTGTGCGGGCTGGCGGGCGATTGTCGACGCTTCCGAAACGCTCAGGAGAGCTGCCGCTGTGCGATCCCGGTGAAGCCGCCGGCGAGCAGTCACGGAAGCTAGTTCCTAGGTCCCGACAGGCCGTCATCGAGGTCGAGCTCCGACGACGCCGACGTGTCGGGACCCTTCAAGAAGTCGGACCGAAGAGATCGGCGATGGACCGTCGAGGAGATAGGAACGAACTTCCGATTTCTGACGGTCACGAGGGCGGTGAGGACCATGGCGGTCGCGAAGAGCGGACGAATGAAGCGGTCCATCAGTAGGCTCCGAGGTCGGAGATGCCGTGGGTCAGGTGTCCCCAGCGCATCGAGTGCTTCCGCATAGCGCGTGCCAAGTTTTGCAGCTCCCTGAGAGGCTGTGGTTCTGCGGGTTCTTGGTGGGCGGCGAGGGGGCGGGAGACCCCGGCGCGTGTAGTGCTTGCGCCTGCGCTTGCGTGTGGGTGAGGGTGAGCGCTTTGGGTGTGGGTGAGGGTGAGCGCTTTGGGTGTGGGTGAGGGTGAGCGCTTTGGGTGAGGGTGAGGGCTTGCGTGTGGGTG
>CALHXW010000189.1 GCA_938040325.1 uncultured bacterium
TCTCAAGATCACTCAGGAGCTGCGCCCCTGCAACCCGCGTTGTGGTTTCCTCTCGTTCATCACCCCAGCGGCACACCTCGCTGCGTCCCAGAATCCGCATTTCCCGGCAACGCTGCTAGCAGCCCTCGAGGAAACTCGAGATTCGATGGCTTCGCGAGATGTACCGTCTTTGCACACATCGCCGAATCGCTGCGTCCCGACACGGTTTCTCGGCTCTGAGCACGAATACGACACATCTCACGCGTCCAAAGAAGCGCTCCTTCCGGCTGTGCTGCTCGGCAAGCTGACGAGGTGGCCCGCTGTGTCGACAACGGAGGCCTCACTCCTTCCAGATGAACTTCCACGGATGGCGCCTGAGGTCCTTCATCATCTCGCGGATGTCGTCGTACATCTCCCGGTCACTCAGCAACGCTCCGATCGTCCCTTGACCGTCTTTGAGCCGACCCGACAGGACTTGGATGTCCTCGAGGATCCGGTCCACCTTGCCAAGGGAAGTTCCGGCCATGGTCTTAGCGTCCGCGACGAACGCCTTGGCGTCCACCACGAACCCCTTGCCTGCCGTTGCCAGTGACGAATAGCGAGCCAGGGCCGCACGGACATCGCCGACCACCGGTTTGACGGCCGACTTCACCTGCCCCGTGAGGCTGCGGACGTTGCCGATTGTCTCGCGCAGCTCGCTGCCGTCCCCAACCACGCTGCGGGCGGCAGATGCCAGGCTCTTGACCTCTTGCTCGACGGCAAGAAACTCGTCGAGGGCGAGGCTGACTTTGGGCTCGGCCGTCTGGACGACGCCGTCGACTCGCTCAACTGCCCGGCGAATCACCTTCATCGTCTCATTGGCGTTCGCGACAGCGCTGTGGGTCTCGGTGATGATGTCGCTGAGCTTGTCTTCGTTCTTCTTGAGCACCCGGTCGAGCGACCGCAAGACCCGGTTGGCGTTGAGCGCCATCATCTCGAGCCGGAGCGGGGGCTCGCCGTTGACTACATCCCCGGCGGCGAGAGATGGCGCAGCGCTCGGCACGGGCGAGATCTCAACGTACTTCTCGCCCAGCACACCTTGGGTTGTGATGTAGAACTGCGCGTCGCGGTTGAGGCTCTTGAGCTTGTCGCCGTCAACGCTGAGATGCACTCGCACAAGCACGGGCTTGTTGGTCTTCGGGTCGATGGCGCCGCCGCGGTAGTCGATGGCCGTGACCCGTCCCGCGCTCACACCCGCAATCTTGACCGGTGCACCTGGCTTGAGAGACGCGCTCGACTCGACGTCGATGAAGAGGTCCTGCCCGCTCGATGGCCCAAAGTCGCCAAGCAGCCAGATAAAGAGACCCAAGAGCACAAGACAGACCGTGACCAAGATGCCGACCTTGATCTCGATGCCGCGTGCAGCTGCCCCCTGGGCCATGGGTTCCCCTTGTTGTTACGTTACCCGCAGAGCGCCCCCTTCGTGGGACACCCCTGCTGCGAGGCTAGTCGCGGCGCTTTGGAATCTTCTTCTCTTTGGACACCCGGGCGTCTCCGTTGGGATACGTGACCGTCCGCTTCTCTTCGACCTTCTCCTCGATGTACTCGACGTACTCCATGCGGTCGATCACGTCGTGGATCAGCCCAACCTTCTTGGCCTCGTCAGCCAACAGCCACCACGCGTCACGAATGCGCGCACGGTACTTGGCCGGGTCCATGCCCATGTTCTTAGCGATCTCGACGTGCAGTCGGTCGAGGTAGTTGGTCAGAAACTCAATCTTCGACCGGTTTGACGGGTCGTCGCCGACCGTTCCGTAGCTCGCCTCATGGAGCATGAATGTCGCGTGGCGATAGCCGTAACGCTTGTCGCAATACGACAGGATGATGGCACCCATCGAGTACGCTTGGCTCTCGACGATGCAGTGGATAGGGGCGTCCACGGCTTTCATGGTGTCGATGAGTATCAGCCCTGCTGAGACAGAGCCGCCAGGGCTGTTGATGCGAATCCAGATCGGGTCTGAGCCCTTCGCACTCAGGGCGAGCAGAGAGCGCTGCGCCTTCTTCATCCCAGACAGGTTGATCCCGTCGTTGATCTCGATCATTCGGTTGGTGACGCGAACGACGTCACCACTCGTTCCCTTCGCCCCCTTCTTTGGCCTGGCTTCCGCGGAGGAAGACGTGCCGCACGCCATAACGCATGCGAGTGACGCCGCTAGAATGAGTCGAAGTGTCGGAATCAATGCGTACCTCGTCGGGCTAGGGACCGGCGTACAGAACTAACCACACCACGGCGAGGTGGCAAGGCTGACCGTGCGGGGACATGACTACGACGCAGCTCGCCGCGGTCGATATTAAGGACAAGCCGAGCGCGACACGGAAACAGGAGCCGGCCCCCATGAGCCGCTCTCATCAACAACGTCACAGCGCACACGACAACATCACAGCGCACGCGACACTGCGGGTCAGCGACCCATGCGCTTTGGCACCTGCAAAGGCCGCCGACGTTAAGGAGCAGCGTTTGGCGCGCTGCCGTCATGGAGCTCTCCAGGCTTAGGCACGCGCGCAAAGTTGATGTCGTGAAACCGCAGACTCAACGAGACGAGCGCCTCATGCGCGTCGAAGTTGCGCAGCTCGTCGCGCCTCGTGTCGAGACCCGCGAACCGCAGACGGTACGTCGCGCCGACCCAGAGGCTCCATGTCTCGTCGACGGACGTTAGCGGGAGGTCGAGCCCTGCGCCGAGCTGCCAGCCAAAGCCCCAGCGTTGTCCGTTCTGTGACATGGCGTCGGGCACGCTAGCGGCCGCGTACTCGAGCGAGATTCCGACCTCTAGATAGAGCCCCGCCTTGAGGCGGTCGAAAAACGACGTCTTGAGGTGCGAGACGAACAACGGGTGCAGCCGAATCGCAGGGCCGATGCTCCACCTACTGACCGCCAGGCGCTGCCCTGTCGGCCTAAGCGTTGAGTAGCCGGACCAAGCAGCTTCCGCGCGAACGTCGATGAGGCTCATCAGGGTCGCGACGCGGCCACCGATGGCGACGAGCGGTGACGGGCTGTCAGCGTCGGCGGCGTGGAGGCGATAGCGAAAGCCGAGAGCGACCTCTGGCGCCCAGTAGGCTCCTTGATAGCTGTGGTCATGATGCGGCTCGTCCTCGTCGCCCTCATGCGCCAGGGCGCTACCCGCGCCGAACGCAAGCAGCACCGCAAGCGCTCCGAGCACGTGAAAGGACGCGCCGGTAGCGCGGCACGGGCTCATCCGATGCGTCCAGCTCTGTCGCGGCGCGCGCTGGGTTCTGGTGTTCGAAAAAATCTCGGAACCTTTCATGAGTTTCGCTGTCGTTGGTGCCAGGTGCGAGACAGTAACGCGCCGCGGGTGCACTTCACAGGACCCGCTACACTGGCTTTGGACTTGACGGGCTCTTGCTTCAAAATCTAGGTTACGGCGGCTAACGAAGCGGGTTCGCTTCGTGGGGACATGTCGGAACCAGCAGGCCCGACAACGGAATTCTCCTCTTGAGAGGTCGATCCGATGAGAATTGGACACATTTTAGCATTGGTTGGGGCGGCGCTCGTCCTCGTTGGGGGCTCGGCCCTCGACTGGCAAACCTTCGAGCTCGCGGGCATCACCGCGAAGGGCTTTGAGGTGCCACTGGCCGGCCAAGTCGTTCTGGGCCTCGCCGCCCTGTGCGCGGTCTTCGCCGTGTTGGGGCTGGTGATCAAGCGAAAGCGAAACCAGTTCGCCACGGGCGCGCTCGTCAGCGGCGTGTTCCTGATCGGCTGGCTCATCTACGCCCACGTCTCTCGCCACACGACCTTTGATCTCATGGCCTACGAGACCGTGACCATGGGGTTCGGCTACACCCTCGCGGTGTGGGGGTCAGCCCTGATCTTCCTTGGACCTCTCATCGTCTACGCGTCCGAGCCGGCGTGGGACCCGAAGGGGCAGTTCCTCCGCGTGGCGCTCCTCTGGAACGACACCGTCGTGCAGGAGAAGGTCCTGCAAGAGCCACAGACCTTCACGATCGGCGACGACGGCAACAACGACTTCGTCCTGCCCGACAGCAAGCTTCCCAAGAAGTTTCCGCTCTTCCGCGTTCAGAAGAACGGCGACTACGCCATCGGTCTGACCAACGAGCTGGACGGACAGATCACCGTCAAGCAGCGCACCGAGTCGATCAAAGACTTCATTGCAGGCGCCAGCGACACGTCGGGCGGCGTGAGCTACGTGCCGATCAGCGCCGGCGACTGGGGCATGGTCAGCCTCGACGACAACAAGATCTTCTTCCAGTTCGTGCAGCCTGAGAGCAAGGGTCACCGGAAGGGCCTCGTCGCCTTTGACGAGACCGTCAGCGCCTCCATTGGCGTGTCGTTCTTCGTGCAGGCCGCGTTCGTCGTACTCGGCGTCCTCCTCTGGCAAGAGACGGCAACACGAATCGTCGACAACGAAGCGGTTCGCGACGCTGACATCACCGCCGAGGTGATCACCGAGGAAGAGAAGATCGAGGAGGAGAAGCCGGAGGAGGAGACCGAAGAGGAAGAGGAAGAGGAAGAAGAGGAGGAGGTCTCCAAGCAAGCCGGTGGTGAAGAAGGCAAGTTCGGCGACCCCGACGAAGAGCCTGACAAAGAGTCGGTCATCCCGAAGATGGACGGCAAGATGGTCGACAAGATCGACGTCAAGAAGGTCGGTCTCAACGACCTGCTGTCGACAAGCAAGCTCGGTGGATCTGGAGCGATCGCTGAGATCCTGAACGCGACGAGCGAGGGCATGTCGAACAAGCTGGCAGTCGCAATGGGCGGCGAGGGCAGCGAGTTTGTCATCGGTGCTGGTGCCGGCGGCATGGGCTTTACGGGCTCAGGGTCGGGCGGCGGCGGCACGGGTGTTGGCCGCGTGATGGGCATGGGTGAGATCGACACCGGTGGCGGACGCGGAATCAAGGCGGGCCTCGGTAAGAAACGCAAGAAGCGGGTCGGTAAGCTCAAGATTCGCGGCGGCAAGACGACCGGCTTCTGCAAGAAGAGCGCAATCGCCAGCGTGGTGCGACGTCGGGCTGGCGCCATTCGTGCCTGCTACGAGCAGCGGCTTCAGGTCAAAAAGAACCTCAAGGGCAAGCTGACGGCACGCTGGACCATCGCGCTCAACGGCCAGTCCAAGGGTGTCTCGGCAGCGTCGAACTCACTGAAGGACTCTGCAGCCACCAACTGCATTCTGCGTATCCTGCGACGCATGCGGTTCAAGAAGCCGGAAGGCGGCGTGTGTGTGGTCCAGTGGCCGTTTGTGTTCTCGCCGGGCTGACGCCGGAGTCAACAACGACCGAAAGAACCGTCACCCAAGGGTGACGGTTTTTTTGTTTCTGAGTGTTGAACCTTTGGGTGAATAAAGTCGGAGTGGCTGGCGTCGATGCGCCTGCGACAACCCTGTCTGCGAGGTGAGCGATGTGGCGATTGTGTGTGGTGGTGGCGTTAGTGATTTCTTTTGGCGCCTGTGGGCCGATGCCGGGCTACGTCGAAGACACGCCGCCGGCGCCAGCGCCTGCAAAGGCTGAGAGTCCGCCTCCAACGACAGCGCGTGGCTCAAGCGTTGAGTATGAGAAGGCGCAGCGTCGTGACACACCTGAGTACCAGCCTCGCTACAAGAAAAAGCGCCGGCGTCGGAAGCGCCGGCGTCAGCGTGAAGAGCGGACGACGAGCACGCGCGTCGACAAGACGCCCGCAGCCGCAACGGGCAACGTGCAGATCGTCAAGCTCAGCGGTCCGAACACGTACTACCTCATCGATCGCGACCGCAAGCTGTGCTTCTTGCACCACGACAAGACCATGACTCAGGTTGACTGCGCGCTGATTCCGGAGGCGAAAGACCTGGCGAGTGCGGCTCCAGCTCCCGCTGTCGCGCCAACGCCTCCAGCTCCCGCCGGCCCGCCAACTCCTGCCATCCCTGCGGCTCCGCCAGCACCAGCCGATGGTGATAGCGACGTGTCTCGCAGCAACAGCGGCGCACCGTCAACAACCGAGAAGGCCCGCTTTCAAGCTGCCTATATCGACATCTTCTGCGACCGGCGCAGTGGCGCGAACGCGTCGCCGGACACGCGTATTGATGAGCATGGCCTGACGGCTCAGCGCTACGGCGAGATCGAAGCTTGGTGGGCGGAGGACGCCGATGCATGGTGGCGGTTAACCAACGATGCACGGCGCACGTGCGCTGGTTCGCGCTGACGGGTCGCCAGTGACTGTCGTCTCGTAGGGGTCGCTTCTCATTGGGGAAGCGGCCCTCAGCGATCTCGGTGTGTGTCGACGCACCGATGCTGCTAGACGTAGACGGGTTGCTCTACGAGGCCGACGAGGCTCTCCGTCGGAAGCAACGGCGTCGAGAACATTGACCTACTCGCCGCGCTTGGGCAGCATCTCGCCATTGAAACGCTGAGCCGGTAGGCTCTTGGGGCAACCCGCGAGGAAACGATGACAGACGGCAATTTTCTGCATGCCATTGGCGGACTGGGTGCTTGGGAGATCTTTCTCATCCTGCTCATCGTTCTGTTGATCTTCGGTGCTGGCAAGCTCCCTCAGATCGGCGACGCGCTTGGTAAGGGCATCAAGAACTTCAAGAACGCGTCGAAAGCGGGCGATGACGCGGTTGACGTGACACCGAAGGCCATCGAGGCCAAACCGGAGACACGCACCGTCGACGTAGAAACGTCGGTCCACGAGAACGCGTAGGTCGAGGGACTCACCCCGGCGGACTCCCGCGAACGCGAAATCAGCCTAGGTATAGCCAGTGCGCCGTCGCGTCTTTGGCTGCCACGACGCGTGCGTGCTGCGCTTGGATGTGTGGCGTTGATGGGCGACCTGGTCGTGAGCTCCCCAAGACCACAAATGCCGTTCCCAATGGATGGAAACGGCATTGAACGAGGCTTCGTGGCTCTGGCGGCGTTGCCGGGAAATGCGAAATTTGATGCCTTTGCGATGCGCTCAACGCGGGTCCCAGGGCCGACGCTACGGCCCCGAGGTCAAGAAGCGAGACCCGCAGGACTGGCGGGTCAACTCAAGGCGAGCGACGCCGAGATCGGTGTGTTGTGTCCGGAGTTTGGCTGCGAACTAGCCGGACGGGACACTAGACCCAAAACAAGCGCTCTTTCCGGCTGCGGCTTTGGCGATGTCCTCGCCAGCGACGTCCGTGCGTTCGCTTCGCTCACCCGAGCTCGACGATGCACGCATCGCCTTCACTCGGCCGACGCCGCTGGCAAGCACATCGCCTGCGCCTCGCTCGAAAACAGCGCTTGATTTGGGACTAGAACCGGTCGAGCAGCCCCTTGGCCTTGTCGACGGTCTTTTCGACACGGTCGACCGCTTCACCAGGCTTGTTGACGGCGTCCTCAACTCGGTCCACGACCTCGTCGGGCTTGTTCAGCGCCGCGTCAACGTCGTCCATGGCCGCTTCAGGCTCCGACAGGATTCGGTCCTCTGCCCGGGCAATCTCGTCCATTCGCTTTTCGATGTCCTCGGGATCCTGGACGTAGATCTGGGGCTCGCGACTTGTGATGTGGTCGCCCCATGTGATGACAACGTCGTAGCCCTTAAGCCGCTTGGCCTCGAACTCGAGGGTCTGGGTTCTGGGGTGGTTGAGGAGCTGCTTGACGATGTAAGCGGTCCCTTTCGAGTGCGGTGCGTACCAGATGAAGGGGTTGCTGCGCGGCTTCGAGCTGGGAGCGGTGTCGGTGATCTCGTGACCGAGCTTCTTCATGCTGTCGATGAGGTTGTCGACGTTGTCCTCGCCCATCTCGCCTTCGGCGTTGAGAAGCTTGATGCGCGCGTAGCCGGTGATGCGCTTGAACGCTGCGGACTTGTCGCGAATCTCGAAGAAGTCGGCATCGGAGCGGGCGGCGCGGAGTAGGTTGCCTGCGTCTTTGCCACCAATGTCAGCGATGTTTTGGAGGTAGTCGATCATCTCGGCTTCCTCGTCTTTGAGCGCGTGGATGCACGCGGCATTGTAGTGTCCATTAGGCCAACCTGGGGCGGCCTTGACGGCTTTCTTGTAGCTCTTGAGTGCGCGGTCGTTCTTGCTCTTCTTCGCGAGCTTGTAGCCGTTGCGCACGTGCTTTTTGGCGCGCTTGATCATGGTCATCGACGGCTTGTCGGGCTCGAACTTTTGGCGTTTGCCGGACGATGTTTTGGTCTTCGTCTTGGTCACGGTCTTCGTCTTCGTGACCGTCTTCGTTGTGCCGGACGTCGACGTGGTGACCGTTTTCGTCTTCGTTGCTGTCTCGGTCGAGCCGGCGCGAGCGGGGAGAGTGGTGACCTTGAGACGCCGCAGGGCTGACTTTGCGAGCTTGGCGTCGCGCTCACTCCCGTTGACATACAGCGCGTTCATCGCCTCGATGGCCACCGCGCGCTGCTTTGGGCTGACGCTGCTAATGTTTCGATAGGCTTCCCAAAGCTTCACACACCGGGCGATCTTGTTGGTCGGCGTGGTGTCCGGCGTCTTGAACGCCGTGTCGTCACAGTCACCACCCTTTGCCTTCCAGACCTTGTCGGAAGCGTGTGCGTTCGTCGCGGCGACCATCAGCAGTGCGCCGAGGGCGATTCCAGTGGTGAACCTTGCGAGCTTCATTAGGGCCTCCTCTTCCGTGCTCAGGGGCAAGAGCTTACCACTTGGCAGCTCACACCATCAATGCGCCAGACGCGTGTGTCGGTGAGCGCCTGCGAGAACTGGAACCTTCGCCAAACGCAGACCATTCCCTCTCGTTGCAACGTCCGATGCCTGCCACCTGACCCGAGACGCGCCGCGAGCGAACGAGCCGCTGGCTGCTGCGACGCACGGACCCAGAACGCTTGCGGAACCTGCCTCCGCTCCCTGCAGGCCAGGTGCGTGTTGACAAGTGCCGGTCCGCACTCGAATCTGTGGAGCGTGAAAACTCAACTCTATCGAAGCCTCCTCGCCGTAGCGCTCAGCGTTGTCGTTGTGCCCGCGTGCGAGTCTGATCCCTTCCAAGGGGAGCTGGAGCCTTGCCGCTGCGAGACGACCGACTGCTCGCCGCAGTCGTGTCCGATCGAAGTCAGGCTCGACGAGCTCTGCGCGGCCGACATGGAGCTTGCCGAGATCCTTGTCGACGACCACCTCGAGGTGGGGCGTGCGCGCCCCGGCGTGCCGCTGCGGACGTGCTCGCGCGTGCCCTTTGGCGAGACTCAGCAGGTCACGATCCGTGGGGGGCCGTGGGTCTGGGGTCCCCTGACAGAGCGCTGTGACGAGCCCGGCGCAGTCCGCTCGCTGGTCTTGCAGTGCCTCGAAGCCAACATCGACATCGAGATCTAGCCCCAAATCAAGCGCTGTTTTCGAGCGAGGCGAAGGCGATGTGCTTGCCAGCGGCGTCCGCTGGACGAAGGCGATGCGTGCATCGTCGAGTTCAGGTGAGCGAAGCGAACGCACGGACGTCGCTGGCGAGGGCATCGCCAAAGCCGCAGCCGGAAAGAGCGCTTGTTTTGGGGCTAGCCTCTCATTCAGCGCTATCTGTTGGTTGCGGCTTTCGCGATGCCCTCGCCACATTCGCAGGTTCGAGGGTTGCTTTCTGGCGGTGACAGGACCTGGTGCTAGCTTGGCCGCATGTCGGACGCTTCCTGGTCCAGCCGCCTCTTGGCCGCTGTTGTTGTCTGCCTTGCCGTCGCCGCTACTGGACTCGCGCTTGGCTGGTGGAGTCTCCGTGTAGCCGCCGTTGCAGGGGATTCTACCGTCGAGAGCTGGGCGTCCTACCAGTCGGAGGCCGGCCAGACCGTGCGGCTCCGAGATCGCTTTGGAGCCGTCTGGTCGGAGCTCGACGGCCCGAGGCGTACGGTCGTTGAGCTTGCGGACGTTCCTGCGCACTTTCTCGGCGCGCTCTTGGCGTCCGAAGATCAAGGGTTCTACGACCACGATGGCGTTGACGGTGTCGCGGTGGTTCGCGCCCTCGTCAAGAACGTCGAGGCGGGGGCGTTTGTTGAGGGCGGGTCGACGCTCACCCAGCAGCTCGCGCGCACCTTGGCGCTCAACAGTGACAAGACTTTAGGGCGCAAGCTCGACGAAGCCGTTGTCGCACGGCGCCTCGAGCTCGACCTCGACAAGCGCACGATCCTCGCGATGTACGTCAACGAGGTCTACTTCGGGGAAGGCTGCTACGGGGTGGACGAGGCGGCTCGACGTTACTTTGGTAAGCGTGCGCGGGCGCTAGACATTGCCGAGTCCGCAGCGCTTGTAGCGTCGCTGCCCGCTCCGAGCTTGTTGAACCCACGTGTCGCACCGAGCGAGAACAAAGCGCGGCGTGCCCGGGTCCTCAGACGCATGGTCAGTGAAGGCTGGCTGGCCACAGGCGCGGCGAAGGCGGCTGAGAATCGTGAGCTTGTGCTCAGTCCGGCCGATTCACGCGCACGGAAGCGCCATCCATGGGCGCGTGATGCGGTGCGGCGTGCGTTGCGGCGCCAGGGAGCGAAGCTCCAGGCAGGCGCGGAGGTCTACACGACCATCGATCTGCGCGCTCAGCGCATCGCTGAGGACGTTGTTGCTGATGCGAAAGTTCCCCCGGGAGCTGAGGTCGCGCTTGTGGTGTTGGACCGATTGACCTCAGAGGTCCGCGCAGTGGTTGGCGGCAAAGACTACACCCGCTCTCCCTACCCACGTGCACTGATGGCCCGCAGGCAAATGGGCAGCACGTTCAAGCCGTTCGTTGTCGCGGCCGGGATCGAGGCGCTTGGTTGGTCTGAGCGGACGACGTTTTCGAATGCACGTTTGTCCCTCGGTCGCGGGCGTTCGCGTTGGCGGCCGCGAAACGCCACGGGGCGCTACTCAAGTGAACCGGTGGCGCTCGGGGACGCCTTGGCCAAGTCACTGAACGTGGTCGCTGTTCGGGCCGCGCGAGAGGTTGGCGTCCCCGCGATCGTCGACCTGGCCCGACGTGCCGGCTTCCGGTCACCGATGCCGCCCGATCTGACCATCGCGCTAGGAAGCGGGTCGGCTACGCCACTCGAGCTAGCAACCGCCTACGGAACCTTGGCGCGCCAAGGGGTCGCGCGCGTTCCGCGTTGGATCACGCGCGTCGAAGGGCTCGACGGGTCCCCGCTAGCGACACCGGCTGCTGCCGACGGCCGCCAAGCGATCCCGCAAGCAACCGCTCGCTCGGTGGCGTCGATGCTCGAGCGTGTTGTGGCAACGGGCACCGGCCGGGCGGCTCGCCGTGGTGTCTCAGCCGACGTGGTGGTGGCCGGCAAGACGGGAACGACCGAGCGTGCCGTTGACGCCTGGTTTGCAGGCTTTACCGACCGATACGTCTGTGTGGTTTGGGTCGGGCGGGACGATGCCAAGCCCATGAAGCGAGCCAGCGGCGGTCGCATCGCGGCCCCGATCTTTGCGTCAACGGTTGCCAAGCTGCACGCTCTAGAGGCTGTGAGTGAACGCAGCCTGTCGCCGCTCCCGAGCGTGGCGGGTGCCCGATGAGGTGGCGCCTGAGCCGCTGCCGATCGCCTGAGAACGCCTGCCCGACGCTGTCGGCCCATCGTTGAGCTGAGATGCCGGAACTACCTGACATTACGATCTATGTCGAACGCCTCCACGCACTAGCGACGGGAAAAGTGCTCGAGCGGGTTCGGCTCGCAAGTCCCTTTCTCTTGCGCTCCGTGACGCCGTCTCTGTCCGATGTTGCCGGACGGCGCATTGAGGGGTTCCACGCCATCGGAAAGCGCATCGTGTGGGAGCTTGAAGGCGAGCTATTTCTCGTCCTCCACCTCATGATCGCCGGTCGTCTCAAGGCGTTCGAAAAGGGTAAAGCCATTCCGAAGAAGCTTGGTCTCGCCGCGTTCGAGCTCGATGACTGTGCCTTCCTGTTGACGGAAGCTGGGACAAAGAAACGGGCCAGCCTCCACGTGGTCGGCAGTCGGCAAGCGCTTGCTGACCACGACCCAGGTGGTGTCGAGGTGTCGACGATGGACTCGGCGTCGTTCGCCGCGCGCCTGACGGCCAAAAACCACACGCTCAAGCGAGCGCTGACGGATCCACGCATCTTCAGCGGCATTGGCAACGCCTACTCCGACGAGATTCTTCATCGCGCGCGCCTGTCGCCCGTGCGCTGGACCACTCGCCTCAACGGCGACGAGATCGAGCGGCTGAGGCTTGCGATCCTGGCGACCATGGCAGAGTGGGTCGAGCGTCTGCGGGAGCAAACCGGAGATGGCTTTCCGGTCAAAGTGACCGCGTTTCGGTCCGAGATGGCAACCCACGGAAAGTACGGAAAGCCATGTCCAGTGTGCGGTGATCCTGTGCAGCGAATTCGATACGCGAGCAAGGAAACGAACTACTGCCCGACCTGCCAGACAGGCGGAAAGCTCTTGGCAGACCGTGGGCTCAGCCGGCTCTTAAAGGGCGACTGGCCGAAGTCTCTCGAGTCTCTCGAGTCGCTGAAGGCCGAGCGCAAGTCCGACTGACCCGCGTGGCCTTGTGTGCGGACACACTACGCTTGCGCGAGTGGCGCGCAGTGCATCTGGCGAGCGTTTGGCGAGTCCCGGTTGAGCGACTCGTGCGGGTTTGTCGGGATTTTTAGACCGGTTGTCTCTTCGATGCGTCGACACCTCCACACCGCAGGAGTCAACGCCATGAAGTTCGTCCGTTTCCTTCCTATTCTTGCTGCTGCCGCCACGATCGGCGGCATCCCCGTTGTCGCCACCGCCCACTCGCCGCAGCAGCCGACGGCGAAGCGACCGACCATCGAGGTAGCCTTCGTCTTGGACACGACTGGATCGATGAGCAACCTCATCGAGGGTGCCAAGCGAAAGATCTGGTCGATCGCGTCACGAATCGCTCAAGGAAAGCCGACGCCGGTCGTCCGTGTCGGCCTGATTGGCTATCGAGACCGTGGCGACCAGTACGTGACCAAGCGCTACGACCTCACGGACAACCTCGACGCTGTCTACGAGAACCTCCAGAGGTTCAGCGCCGCAGGTGGCGGGGACACCCCTGAGCATGTCGGGCGTGCGCTTGGCGAGGCGGTCAAGCAGTTCAGCTGGTCTCAAGATCGTAAGACGCTCAAGATGATCTTCGTGGTTGGCGACGCGCCGCCGCAGACCTACGGCGACGGCTGGAACTACAAGTCATGGGCCAAGAAGGCCATCGCGAGCGACATCGTTGTCAACACCGTCCGCTGCGGGCCAGATGAGCAGACCCGCAAGGCATTCCAAGCCATCGCCCACCTTGCAGACGGTAGCTTCACCACCATCTCGGGCAGCGGTGGCATGGTCGCGACCAAGACCCCCTATGACGACGAGCTCGCGCGCCTAAACCGTGAGCTCGCCGAGACACGTGTCTACTCTGGCTCCGCTGAGCGCCGCGCCAAGGCGAAAGTTGTTGAGAAAGCGCTAGCAGAAATGGACGCCGAAGCCTCCGCGGACCGGACTGCCTATTCGCTAGCGACGAAGGGAGCCGCCGCCCCGGCGCCGAGCGTGGCGGGTACGGTGGACGTGGTGACGATGAACTCCAGTGAGGTCAAGCGCCTCAAAGCCGACCAGCTCCCTGCCTCGATGCGAAAGCTCTCAAAGGCTCAGCGTGCGAAGAAAATCGCGACCCTGAAAGCCAAGCGCAAGACGATCGAGTCGAAGCTTGGAAAGCTCGCCAAGAAGCGAGCTACGTGGCGCAAGAAGAACGTCCGAGAGAGCAGCACGTCGTTTGACGACGTCGTCATGAAGGAGGTCCGCACCAAGGCCGCAGCGATTGACGTCGAGTACTGAGCTTCAACAACACGACGCGGCATCGACGGCGAGCTTGGCGGGACCAAGCTCGCCGTCGCTCGTTCAACACGGTGGCGCGGCCTGGCCTTGCTGAGCCCGGCGTGCAGCTACGCATCGCGCGGCCTGGCGTCGTCCGAGCCGCCACCGGTGCGGCGCGACAGCATGGCGATGAGATGTGTGCGCCCATTCGACGCAAGATGAGGTAGGCTCGCCGCCGTTGAGAGTCGCTCGCAGCACGCTCAGGTTTTTCTGCGTCAGGAGACGTCGTTGGGCACCCCCGAGACACCACAGGTAGCCACACCGGACGAACCAGCACCGCGGCTTGGTCTCGTCGGTCGCATCAAGGCGTTCATCAAGCGCAACCATGCGTGGTTTTGGTGGCTGCACTCGATCTACGCGCTCGGACTTGGCGTGTTGATCATGTTCTTCGCTGCCAAAGGCTTTGAGCAGTCGAGAATCCTCGCGGCAACGCTCGGCGGCGCGTTCATTTTGATCCTCGTCATCTTTCGGATCTTTGGCCAAGGCAAGGAGCAGCTAACCAAGACTGCGACGCGGGGAAAGAAGGTCCAGTTCGTCGTCATGAGCTACGTGCTGAAGAACCTCTACCAAGGGATGCTCTTCTTCGTGTTGCCGTTCTATTGGAAGTCATCGTCGCTGGACTCGATGAACGGCTGGTTTGTGGTCGTTTTGGCGGTCCTTGCCGTGCTGGCAACGATGGACATGATCTTCGACAACATCCTGATGCGCTATCGCGTGCTGGCAGCCACGTACTTTGGCGTGACCCTCTTTGCGTGCGTGAATCTCGTGATTCCTGCGCTCTTGCCGGAGGTCAGGACCATCGTGACCCTCCTGACCTCGGCAGCGTTGGCAGTGGCTGGCTTCAGTCTGCTGCACTACCGGCTCGCAAGGTACCGAACGAGGGGCGGGTGGATCGCGCTAGGCGTGACGATGGTGTGCGCCATGACGCTGGTCTATGTCGGGCGGAGCGCCATTCCGCCTGTTCCCGCCTACGTTAGCCACGCGGCTGTCGGGCCGAAGGCACTCGATGACGGTCGCTCGTCGCTGCTGTCTGACGGGCGCCTGTCGCTTGAGCTCGCCCGCGTACACAAGACGCTCATCAACGATCTCCACTGCGTCAGCGACGTGGCGTTGCCAGCAGGGAAGGGCGACCAGCTCACTCATGTTTGGCGTTTTGACGGTGCTGACTTCGAAGCCGTCAGCCGCGAGACGACCGTCATTCCGACCGACCAACCCAACATCATCCGGCTGAGCTCATCGCTGAGCAACGAAGAGCTCCCTGCCGACTACGTTGGCGAGTGGACCGTCGATGTCATCACAGCAGACGATCAGATCGTCGGTCGCGCGCGCTTTGCGGTGATCGAGTGAGCCGCAGACGCTGGTTTCTTGGGCGGCGCCCGACAGCGCCACCATCCCCGGAAGCCGCTCGGCCGACCGGACCTGACTGGGTCCAGGCAGACCCAGTTCAGATCGAGGCGGCGCTCCAGCGCTCGCAGCAGCTGCCAGGCGGCGGTTGGTTTGTCGTTGGCGCGTCGCGGGATCTTCGCTCGGAGCCGGTTGCCGCCGTAGTCGATGGGCACGAACTCGTGGTCTGGCGCGGCGCAGATGGCGCCCCTTACGCAGCACCCGATGCATGCCCTCACATGGGCGCTCGCCTCTCAACGGGTCGCGTGGACGGCGACAAGGTTGTCTGCCCGTGGCATGGCTTGGCGCTGGACAAGCGCGGCTTCCGCGACTGGTCCTGCCATGCCGCCCATGATGACGGCGTGCTTGTTTGGGTCCAACTGGGGAGCGAGCCAAGAACAAAAACGCCGCCCCTGCCGCCTCGTCCGCGTGACGGGCTGGCTGGCGTCATCCAGGCGCGCGGCAAGTGCGACCCGCAGGATATCATCGCCAACCGGCTGGACCCCTGGCACGGCGCTTGGTTTCACCCGTACTCGTTCGGAGACCTTGAAGTCCTCGATACGCGCGACGATGTGTTGCGGTTGCGGGTGAGCTACCGAGCGTTTGGCCCGGTTTACGTCGAGGTCGACGCGACGTTCCACTGCCCGGGACCTCGGACGATCGTCATGACAATCGTCGACGGCGAGGGAGTTGGGTCGGTCGTGGAGACCCATGCGACACCCGTCCGGCCAGGGGTAACGCTGATGACCGAGGCGACGCTTGCAACAAGTGACCGCACCGGCTTTCGGGTGGCGCGCCGCTTTGCGCCAGCGCTGCGACCGTTCATTGAGCGTGCTGCAGCTCGGCTTTGGGTCGACGATATTGCCTATGCCGAGCGGCGCTACGACCTGCGGACTGCTGCGGCCAGCGACGCCAGTGGGCGCGACGGCCAGATGCCTGTGGCAAGACCGCGGGCCGGGACGGAGTAGAGCGGCTCGCTTGCGACCCCGAGTCGCTCAAGTGCCAGGTTCGCTGCCAAGATCCCGCTCGACGACGCCCGCTCCATAAGAGCGGATGGAAAGGGCAGTGACACCAGGTCA
>CALHXW010000190.1 GCA_938040325.1 uncultured bacterium
CCTCTGGGTGGCGCTGCCGTCCGTCGTGATCGAAGGGACGAGCGTGACCGACGCCATGTCTCGCAGCGCGCAGCTGACCGAAGGCTACCGCTGGCAGATCTTTGGCATCGCGATGCTCTCTGGGGGCCTCATGATCGTCGCTGGGGTCTTGTTGGGCGTGTTGATGGCCAAGGGAAGCATTGGCGTTGAGACCGTGCTCTACCTCTCGGTTGGACTGCAGATCGTCATCTCCGTGCTCAGCGCTGTCTTTGCGGGCGCGACCTACTACGAGCTTCGTCGCGTCAAAGAGGGCCTCGAGCTGGACGATCTCGCGGCCGCGTTCGACTAGCCCCAAATCAAGCGCTGTTTTCGAGCCTGGCGAAGGCTGCTCGCCAGCGGCTTCCGCTGGACGAAGGCGATGCGTGCATCGTCGAGTTCAGGTGAGCGAAGCGAACGCACGGACGTCGCTGGCGAGGGCATCGCCAAAGCCGCAGCCGGAAAGAGCGCTTGTTTTGGGGCTAGCGCAGGCTGGCCTTACGTCACACGCCCCGCGCCGAGCCGTGGTCAACGCTGGTCGGCTTGTCGGAACTAGCCGCGTCTGCGGGCTGGACGCAGAGCTGCTCGATGACGCGCTCATAGAAAGAGAATGCGGCCCGGAGAGCGTCGATCGAGATGTGTTCGTCGTCGGAGTACAGGCCGTTGGCACGTCCTGCTCCAAACACGACCGTCTCGATCCCCCGCGCTCTCACAAGCCCGGCGTCCGTGGTCATCGGCCCACCGTGAATGACCGGCACGAGTCCCGCTCCCTTCATCGCGTTTCGCGTGACGTTGAGCAGTCCCTCGCTGCCTTCGTGGCCGGCAAAAGCGGGTCGGTCCTGAACGACCTGAATCGCGATCTCGACGTCGTCTTTGCCGTCGGTCCCGCGAAGCTCCTGCTGAACGCCCGCAGCAAATGCCTCAACCAGCTCGTGGGTGTCTGTGCCAGGCCCCGTCCAGAGCATGACCGTTCCGACGACCGTGTCTCGGCCGGTGTGGATCCCGCTTGTGAAGGTTCCGTAGCGAGGGCGTGAGCCGTTGAGGTTTCGTGCGAGGCCAAGCCTGGACTCGACGGCGCCGACGCCGGCGTCGCGACCGCGCATCCACGCGGCAAACGTCCGGTCGATAGGAAACGCGAGGGCTGTGCCGTCGGCAATGGGTCGGGCTCGGACACCTTCCCCTAGGTCGGGCAGCGTATCGTAGGACGTCGCGACCCGAATCATTGCGCTGTTCGCATGACGGTTGCCGGCGCTGCGCGCGTCGAACTCCAGGAGTCGAAGGTCGCCATGGTCCCGCAAGCGGTCGATCATCGCGAGACCACGCGTGAGTCCATCCGGTCCGGGGCGGCCACACTGAGCGTGGGACGAAAGCCCGTCGACGTGCAGCTCGAAGAACCCTTGGCAGGGCGGCATCCGGCGGTGCCGCAGCTTTCGCGTTAGCTCTAGGTGCAGGATGACGCAGCCGGGATGGTCGGTCCACGCCTCCAAGTTTGTCGGCGCATGGACGAGCGCTGCACCGCCCGTCGCGCCAGCTCCGATGATCTCGTGGAGTCCGGTGCTTTGCGCCTCCTCGCCGGAGAGCGCGATGATGCGGACCGGGCGCGTGAACTGCTCGGCGCGGAAGCGTGATGCGGCCAGGATCTTGAGCGCGAGGTCGACCTTGCCGCTGTTGCTTCCAAGGCCATAGACGAGGCCAGTGCGGTCGTTGCGACGTGGCTGACGCCATTCACCACCTGTGGCCTGCCAGTGGCCCGGGGAGGGCTCGCCGCCGGTGTGGAACGAGCCGATCAAGTAGAGGGGGGGCGCGTCGCTGTGACCTTTGACGCCAAGGAGATTCACATGATCGAAGGACTCTCCCGACGCGACCTGCTCAAAGATGCTGAACTCCCCGTAGTAGAGAAGGTCCATGAGGTACGAGGTCACATCTGAGGCCCGCTGGCCGAGCCGCGAATCTCGGCCTAGGACGTCGAGGGCTGCTTTAATGGGGTCGATCGGCATGAGCCTGGTTCCTTCGAGAGCACGACACGTCCCAAGACTGACGGTTACTGAACCTGGGACACTCCAGCGGGTCAACCCTACCACGCTGCTGAAATTCGGGCCGAGTGGCGGTGACGAATTCACAGTGCCGGCAACGCAGGTGCCAGGAACACAGTTCCTGTCGAGGTCGCCGGTGTGCTCGGAAGAAGCATCTCAGCACACATGCCGGACGACGACGTCCAAGCGCACTCAAGGGTGTTAGCGCCCGAAACAAGTGAGTCTCAGACATTTGCTCGCGCGATCGCGTGCTGGATGTCGGTCGGCTGTCGTTGACAATCGACGTCACACCAAGCCACCACAGAGGCCATGAGAGCAGTTGTTCAGCGCGTCAAGAGTGCCCAGGTCCACGTCGATGGCGAGCTCGTCGGTTCGACGCGTCCTGGCGCCCCTGGGATCATGGTGTTGGTGGGAGCAGGGCGCGGTGACACAGACGCGGATGCTCGAGCGCTCGCCGACAAGGTCGTCCAGCTTCGCATCTTTGAAGACGAGAACGAGCGGATGAACCTGTCGCTTGTTGACGTCGGCGGCAGCCTCCTCGTCGTCAGCCAGTTCACCCTCTTTGGCGACTGCCGGAAGGGACGCAGGCCATCGTTTGTGTCGGCGCTCGAGCCTGAGGAGGCCGAGCGACTCGTTGAAGTCTTCGTCGCGCGGGCGCGCGAGGCGATCCCTCATGTCGAGACCGGACGCTTTCGAACCCACATGGAGGTTAGCCTCATCAATGACGGGCCTGTCACCCTGCTCATCGACACCACCAAGGCCTTTTAGCGGTCGGTGGCGACTGAGCGCGGCCGTCCGTGGTCGGTGGATTCGGCGAACCGTCGGGTCCCATGACCAACGGCGGAAGCGGGAATGCGTCCTGTCGCCGAGACCCGCGTTGAGTGCATCGCGCGCCATCAGAAGTCGCACTTCCCAGCAACGCAGCTCCTGGTCCGCAACACGGTTCCGACCGTCTGCCGCGGGCGACTGCGTCCGGTTCCAGCGTCATGCGCGTCGGTCACCGTTGTCGATTGCCGGCCTCGAACGAAGTCAACTCGCGCGAAACAACCAAAACCGCTGCCATCGACCACTCGGGTTAACCACGAATCAGCAGAAGCCTGGTTTGGGCCGTTTGAGAGGTTGACCATCTACGGTGGCCAACCGTATGCTTCGCGCCTCATTCCGGGGAATGAAGGCACCGAGAGGTACCCATGTCGCAAGACGGCGAAAAGAAAGACGAAGCTCAAAAAGCTGCCGAGGCACAAGCAGAGGCCGAAGTTGCGGCCGCCGACGCGGCTGTTGCCGCTGCGGAAGCCGCGGCCGCACAAGCGGCAGCTGCAGCAGCTGCTGCTAAGGCGAAAGCCGAGGCGCTCGCAGCCAAGGCGGCAGCCGCCACCGGTGCGCTTGGCGGTGGGCTGTTCGGCAAGGCGAAAGGTGCGCTTGGCGCCGTGGCTGATGCCGGCAAAGGCGCAGCAGCCGCTGTCGGTGATGCGGCATCTGGCGCTGTGGACGGCGCGAAGGACCTCGCGTCCGGCGCGGTAGACGGTGCTAAGGACCTCGCGTCCGGGGCTGTGGACGGCGCCAAGGACCTCGCGTCCGGAGCTGTGGACGGCGCCAAGGACCTCGCGTCCGGCGCAGCCGATGCGGTCGGCGACGCAGCGTCGGCGACCGGAAAGGCGGCCAAGGGCGTAGCGACCGGCGCGGCCGGCGCCGTGGCAACTGCTGCTGGCGCCGTCAAGGATGCCGCGACAGGCGCTGCCTCCAAGGTGGCCGGTGCCGTCACGGGTGGTGATGCCTCCGTGTCCACCACGACAGCGGGTGGATCCAGCGCCACGTACACAAGCTCGAACAACACGCGACTCAAGATCGAGCCGACCTCCGCCGGTCTCTTCGACACGAAGGCGATCGACGAGAAGGCTGGCGAGCGCTACGTGCCCGAGAAGGCCTATCTCAAGGGCGCTAAGCGCAGCAAGCTCGCGATGGCGGTGCTCGCGTTGGTCACCGCCGGCATCGTCGGCGGCGTCGCTTACATCATGAGCGACAGCGAAGCCCGCGCCGACATGGAAGCCTTCTTGCGCGGCTCGGACTGCGGTCCGTCGGCCAACGAGTCATGCATTCGGGTGCGCAAGTTTGCGAAGGTCCGTGCTCAAGAGCGGCTGTGGCAGGAAGAGGACTTCCGCTCACGCCACATCTACGGCGACGTCACGCTCAACTACTTCCCGCAGGACGCGAAAGTTGAGATCTTCCAGAAGCGTAGCCGCCAAGACGGCGACGCGTTCAAGCGGCGCGAAGCCGGTGCGGGCGAGCCCGTCTGCGGCAAAGAAAAGATGAACGCCAAGTGTGAGATCTCGCTTGAGAACGAGACCCACAACCTCAAGGAGCGTCAGCGCGTCGAGCAGCTTCCGCTCAAGAACCTCCCCATCTACATCACCACGAAGGATGACACGACGGGCGAGGTGACAGAGGTCCACACTTACAGCTACCGCATCGTGTTCAGTCGCGAGGGCTATGAGCCACGCGAGTTCGTCTGGGACAAGAAGGACTGGACCCGGATGAACCCGAACTACCAGATGCAGTGGAACGGGCTGGATCTCGTGCCGAAGCCGGAGACCTACAAAGAGAACTTCGGCAAGGCGATGGCGGACATCTTCTGCTACCAGAAGCTGAAGAACCTGGGCTCAATCGCCCAGATCAAGCCGGCCGACCTCGACATGATCCTCAAGCGCAATGGCTTCAAGACCAAGGAGCTCTTCGCAACCGCCGAAAAGCAGCTGACCTCCGGGCAGTTCGCCGGGTGGTGGTCACAGGAGCAGTCGAAGATCTCGATGCAGACCTGCATCACGCCTCCGCCGCAGTAGCGAGGGCGCGTTCCGCAAGAGAGGGCTCAGCCAATGGCTGGGCCTTTTCTCGTATGGGGGAGGCGAACCAGCAGCAGCGTTGCCGGGACATGGCGGCACGTGCGTGAGGTGTGCCGCTGGGCAACGAGCGCGAGGCAACCACAGGGCGGGTCTCAGGGAGTCAGTCCCGACGTGATCTCGACAGGAGCTGTCCCCTGGGACCGACGTTGAGCGCTGCGCGCGTGTCGTCTCTCAAGCCACGAGCCTCGCGCTGTGTTGTGACGCCAGCTACTCGCCCGCGCCGCCGTCCAGAGCGCGCCAGCTGCGCCACGCGGCGGGCGTTCGAACCTCGTTGAGAAAGTCGACGGCATCGAGCGCTAGAGCACGGACGGCCGGATCTGGATGGCTCGTGAGTCGCTTGAGCGGGCGTACCGCTCGCTTGTCACCAATGCGAACCAAGCGCTGCACGGCGTAGCGAAACTCGTCGCTTGGCGCCGACGCAAGGAAGGGCAAGAGCCCGTTGACTTCGTGCTTGATGGCCTCGGAGTGGTCAGGCGCCCACGCGTGGCGCGGGCGGTCATCGACGCAGCCTTCAAGACGGTCGGCGAGGTCGCAGTACACGCGGACGTGGTAGTGGTCGGCGTGAGGCGAGCTCTTTGACGGCTGCCGCAGCACCCGCTTGGCGCGCTTGACGCTGTCGGCCGAGGCGAGGCCTTGCGCGACCAGCGCCTCCGCGTGTTCGAGCAACATCGCTCGCAGGTGGTCGGCGATGAAGATCCACTGCACGTGGGTCGTGCCAGTGTCGGCGACAAGGGCCTCGACGAGGACCCAGTTGCGCTCAACATCAAACCACAGGCCGCTGCGGGTTCGGCCGCTAGGCTCGATAGGGATGAACCTCGCACTCTCCGCAGGGCGACCGCTCGTGTCTCGCATAAAGAACGAGAGATCGGCATCGCGGCCGCTGTTGTGGCTCTTGTGGCCTTTGAGGTCTCCCCCGTGCACGGAGCTGAGGTCGCCAGCCCAGACAACGCTGCCCGGAAATCGGCTCGCGACCGTCGCGGCGGCGTCAGCGAGCCGTTCGATCAGGTACGAGGTGCCGTAGATGGCCTTGCGCCGCTGCGAGATGGGGCGGGCAACCAGTGTCGGATCGGCGGCGGGGAGAGCCGCTCCGCGCTCCAACCAACCTTCTGCGGCGGTTCCCTGCGAGACCGGACGGTGCTTGGTGGACGCCGCGGTCGGTTGGTCGGCGGTGCTCGGCCGAGCGGTCGGCAGCGGGGCCTGGGGGAGGCTCACTGCACTGCGCGGCAAGAGGCGAGCTTGGCCAAGCTCGATGCCCGCCAGTGCATACGCGGTCGTGCGTGGCACGGGAGGTGGCTCGGCACCGGTGCAGGACCATGCCAACGCCAGCAGCGCTGCGTGCCAGACGGACGGACGAAGGGCGAGCGCAGCGCGGGTCAGGCGGCAGTCTTGAGCAGGATGTGGGGACGTCATCGGTGACGGCGAGAGTGTGGTAGCGGGCTTCGACCGTCAACGAGCTGTCCGCCGCATTTGCGGACCAATTGCGGGTTCAAGTTGACCCCAGAGTCCTGCGACGTCATGGATAAACCCACGAATCGACTGAAAGGCGTCCGCGTGCGCGTGGGCGAGAGGAGCCTGAAGATGCCAAAGATCTTAACGGTAGGCGTTGCGGCGCTGGCACTCATTGCGTGCGGTGACGATCCGGCCGATGGCGGCTCCGATACTCAGATCCAGGTGGACTCTGTCGAGGACACATCGGCGTCTGACGACACAGCCGCCCCGCCGGACACGACCGAGCCCGACACTGTCGAAGGCTGTGCTGAAGGCACCCCTTGTGACGACGAGGACCCATGCACGTCAGAGGACGCGTGTGACGCTGCTGGGCTCTGTGTGGGCGTTGCGGTGGACTGCGACGACGGCTTGGCTTGCACCCGCGACGCCTGTGCGGAAGGAAGCTGCACCCATGAGCTTGTTGCGGGCTTCTGCCTCACCGAGGGCGACGCGCCCACCTGCGCCAACCACAACGGTGCCGACCCTGCCAACAGCTGCTTGCTCTGTGACGCCAACTCGGGCGAAACGCCAGCGTGGATTGTTCTCGTCGATAGCGCCGCCTGCGACGACGGCGATGCCTGCACGTCTGGCGAAGCATGCATGGATGGCGTTTGTGAGGGGGGCGAGCCGGTGGTGTGCGCGTCCGACAACAGCTGCCGCTCCGCATCCTGCGACATCGACGCTGGCTGCGTGACCACTCCCGTCGACGGTGACTGCGACGATGCCGACCCGTGCACGGTCGGCGACGCGTGCCTCGAGGGCGAGTGCGCGTCCGGTGCCGACATGCTCGATTGCGATGACGGCGACGCATGCACCGAGGATGCTTGCGAGCCCGGCGTCGGCTGCGTGCACACGCCGACAACCATGTGTGACGACGGCGATCCGTGCACCAATGATACCTGCCAGCCCGGTGGCACCTGCACCAACGAGGCGTTCACAGGCCCGTGCGAGGACGGCGATCCCTGCACGTCTGGCGAGGTCTGCGATGCTGCTGGCGTGTGCGAAGGCGGCTCGGCCACTGACTGCAGCGATGACAGCGTCTGTACCCTCGACTCCTGTCACCCAACGCTCGGCTGTCTCAACCTCCACATCGATGGGGGCTGCGACGACGGCACGGCATGTACGACCAACGACCAGTGCGTGGCCGGCGCCTGCTTCGGCGGTAAGACCAACGCCTGCGATCTCTGTCCGGTCACTCAGACCGACCACGCCAACAAGATCACGACGCTTGAGGTGATGGGCGACGGAAACCCTGGCTCTGGGCTGGATGTCGATGGGGACCCGAACACATGTGCGCCCAGCAGCGGGTGTGGTGGCGGCGTCGATAACGCCCTCGCACCGATGGCGGTGCTCATCAATCCGTCGATCAACGATAGCGTCAACGCGGGCGTCGTGAAGTGGGTGGTCGACCTCAAGGACTTTGACGCTAACGCGCCGTTTTCGTTCTCGCTCTACGACAGCAGCCTGACCGACGCGTCGGAGCTCGCGGGCTGCGACTTCCAGACCGAGACCTGCGACTACGATGTCGCCCAGCTCTCGTTTGACCAGAACTGCGAGCCCTACTTCGAGTTCGACAACGCCGTCGTCACCGGCAACCAGCTGGTCGCCGGCGGTGTCGGAAAGCTCATCAGTATGGTGTTGCCGCTCGAAGGCGGCTCGCTCTTGCCCGTGACGATCGCCAACGCGCGCGTCACAGCGACGCTCATCCTCGGCGCGGACGGCAAGGTGACCAGCATGAGCGCAATCATCGGAGGTGCCATCCCGAAGGCGCAGCTGGTTGCCGCTATCAACGGTCTCAGCGAGAGCGCGCTGCCGATCGACAAGGCCAGCGCACTGCAGCTGCTCGACATCGCGATCGTCAACGACATCGACCTCGACAACGACGGCATCTTCGAAGCCGCTAGCGTCGGGATGCGCATCAACACGATCCCCGCGGTCCTCCTCGAGTAGCCTGGCGAGTCCGGCGCGCTCGTGTGCCGGACAAGCTCGCTGTGTGGGTTAGTTTGCCGCGCCGAAGGTCGGCGTCGCGCAAGGCTGCATCGGCCCCGAGCCATCGGGGATCCGACACCAGCTGACCGTCGCTTCACCGCCGCGCCAGTCGACGCTGTCGCGGACGGTGTCCTCGCCGTCGGTCAGCGTCACGGAGTCGTTGCCGCTGAGTCCGAATGTGAAGTCGGTATCGCGGGTGAACGTGACGTAGCCGCCAGGCTCAAGGGTCGTGCCCGCAGGGATCACCCAGGCGTTGTCGGGGTTGTCATCGACCAGCGACCAGCTGCCGATGTCGACGGCCGAGCTGGTCGTGTTGGTGAGCTCTACCATGTCGCTGTCGGCGCTCACCTCGTTGATGACCACGCCTGCTGCGGCGGTGTCGCAGCTTCCGCCATCGAACGCGTTGCAGTCAGCCGCGCACGCAACCGTGCCGCCCGGCGAGCCGAAGTCTGCGCAGGTACGTCCATCGATGTCGCTCCCGTCGCAGGTCTCGGTCGACTCAAGCTCGCCGTTGCCGCAGCTGGGAGCGGTCCCCGCTTCGTTGCTGGCACCGGGCGTTGGGGTGTAGAGCGTTCGGAAGTCGCCCGTTCCATCGGGCAGCCGGCCCCAGGTCTGGCCTTCGGGGGCGTCGCCATCACTCCAGCTCGTCATGTCCACGAGCCCGTCACTGTTAGCGATGCGCGCTTGGTCCGCGCCACCGAGCCCGAAGTCAAAGCCGAGCTCGGCGTCGCGCTCGACGCGAAGGTAGGCGCCGACCGGCAACACGGTGCCAGCACGGAAGGTGTAGACATGGGTGGGGTCGTCATCGCTGAACGTCCAGCCGCTGAGGTCAGCCGGTGCGTCGCCGATGTTGGTGAGCTCGATCCAGTCGTCGCTGCCGCCGCTCGAGATCTCGTTGAGCACAACGTTGGCGCTGCCGGCGCTGGTGTCCTCGTCGGCGTCCTCCTGACTGTCCGTGTCGACGCCCGTGGATGTGTCGACTATGGTATCGGCCGTGCCGCCGTCGTCGGAACTGCAAGCGCCGACAACGAGAGAAGGCACGCACAGCATCAGCAGCAGCGAGAGGAGGCGAGGTGTCATGAGTGGATCCTTTGGTGCGTCTAGCGCGGGATGTTGCATCATCATGAAAGGCCGCGTCCAACGCCATGGGGTATTTCGCGGCCACGAAGCGCAGGCGCTCATTGCGACGCCGCTCGGTCGAGCTCTGGTAGATGGTTGGTTGACCCCGCGCAACCGGGTGTCGCTGTGAGCGGACGTCCGGCGGAAGGGGGCTTCGTCACGCGCTTGATCGCGGTGCTCATCGCTCGGCCGTGGGTGACGCTTGCCATCATCATCGCGGCAACGGTCGGTGCCGGGATATGGGGCTCGACCATCCAGATCCGCGGCGACATGGAAGACCTGTTTCCCGACAGCACGCCTAACGTCGTGCGCGCGCGTCAGGCGCGGGCGCTCTTGGGATCAACGTCGGAACTTCAGGTGCTCATTGGCAGCCCCAACGCGGAGCTCAACCGGACCGTCGGGGGACGGATCGCCGCGTTTCTCGACGCGCGCGATGATGTCGACCGAGTCGAGTTCGAGCGCGACATCTCGTTCTTTGAGTCCAACGCACTTCTCTTTCTACCGCAGAAGGACCTCGACGAGCTCGCCGAGCAGGTCTCGGAGAAGATCCAGGAGGCGGTCAAGCAGGACCTCGGTCTCGATGACTTCGAAGACGACGACGACGACGAGGGCGGCGGCGAGGCCAAAGAGGCGTCCAGCTTTCCGACCATCGACGACGTCAAGGAGCGCTATGGCGCCAACGGCCTGTCGAAGTACCACGAGAGCCCCGATGGCCAGGTCATCGCGGTCAAGGCGTACCCAAGCTTCAAGCCAGCAAGCGCCAGCAAGACCAAGGTGCTCAACGCTGCCATCGACGCTGAGCTCGCAGCGATCCTGGCCGAGACCCCCAAGGACGCGGAGCTGACCTTCACAACGGAAGGCGACTACAGCCAGCTGACGGAAGCGGTTGACCAGATCGGCAAGGACGCGACCCGCGCGAGCTTGGTGGCGTTGGCGCTGATTGCGCTGGTGCTCGTCGTCTACTTCCGGCGCTTGCGCGCGATTGTGCTGGTGCTGGTGCCGCTCGTTGTCGGTCTGGTGTGGACGCTCGCCTTCGCCAAGCTGGGTGTCGGCTACTTCAATCTAATCACCATCATGCTCTTTGGGATCTTACTCGGGCTCGGCATCGACTTTGCCGTCCACGCGGCCGGTCGAATCGACAACACGTTCCGTCCGTGGACTCCGCTCCGCGAAGCCGTGCCGACAGCGCTCTCGAGCCTCGGTCGCGCGATGATCGCTGCTGGCGTGACAACGTCGGCGACCTTCCTGGCACTGATGGCCTTCGACTTCCGCGGCTTCAGCCAGCTGGGGCTCATCGCAGGGGTGGGCGTGCTGCTGGCGCTGCTGTCTGTGTATTTGGTGCTGCCCCCTTTGGCGGTCGCGCTCGACAAGCTCGTGCCGGCGAAGCCGCGCAACCCAGACAACGAGGAGACGCCGGCTGCTCAAGCGTCGTCGAAGGCTGGTCCGATGGTCTACGGACCTGGAGCCAAGCGCTGGGGGACGCTGATCCTAATGTGCGGCTTGCTTGGCGCGGTCGGCGGCGGTCTGTTGGTGCAGGATCTGGTCTTCGAAGCCGACATGCGCAAGCTCCGGCCCAAGCAGCGGCAAGCGAGCTCAGCGCTCAAGACGAAGTACAAAGCCGAGGCGGAAAACCGCACCGCGAGCCCAGCGCTCCTGATCACCGAGGACCTCACGGAGACCGAGCGCGTTCATCGCCACCTGGCCGGGCTCGTCGAGACGATGCCTGTCCTCCAGGAGTACGCCTCGGTCTACTCGTTCGTGCCCGAGGATCAGGCAGCGAAGCTTGCGGTTGTCGCGGAGATGAAGCGCAAGGTCGACAACAAGTACGGCTTGCTCGAGGGCAAGGACAAGGAAGACGCGGACAGGCTCCGAGCCTACCTGTCCCCAAAGGCGTTCGGGCCGACCGATCTGCCGCCGTGGGTGAAGGAAAAGTTCACCGACACCGAGGGCCGCTTTGGCCGCTACGTGCTGCTCTACGCCAAGGGCAGCAAAGCCAACGCCGACAACGTCCTCAAGATTGGCGAGCAGATCGGCAGCATCACGCTGCCGGCGACCGCGGACGCGCCTGAGCGGACGCTCAACGCCACCGCGAGCTACTTCATCCTTGGCGACGCCTTCACCACAGTCCAGCGCGAGGGACCGCTCGCCGTGGCACTCGCCTGCCTGGTGGTTCTGCTGCTCCTCAGCGTGGACTTGCGACGCCCGCGCGACGTGATGACGGCGTTGCTGCCGTTGCTCACTGGGTTTGCGATCTTCCTGGGCGTGCTGGTCATGGCCGACGTGCAGCTCAACCTGTACAACGTCGTGGTGTTGCCAACGATCTTTGGCATTGGTGTCGACACGGCCATCCACCTTGTCCACCGGCTCCACGAGGGCGCGAGCTTGCGCGAGACCCTGCGAACAACCGGGTCCGCCGCCGCGGTCAGCTCATTGACCACCGCGATCGGGTTCGGAAGCCTCATTGCCGTCGACAACGAGGGCCTCCAGTCCATCGGTTGGGTGGCGGTCATCGGGATCGCCGTGACCTATGTCGTGACCCTGTCGATGACGACAGCGCTGGTGCTCACCGGCTTCTTCAAGCGGCGCACCGCATGAGAGCCCTCGAAAAATCGCCGCCGGCCAATTATTGTCGCCGCGTGTTGGTTCAACCTCAAAGCCTGCGAGCGCGACGTCCTCCTTACGGGCTCGCCGTTGGCGTCTTGCTCTGGGTCCTGAGCGCAGGCGTCGGCTGCGCCACGCCCATGCCGGTCGTCCAGGCCAAGAGCACTCTGACCGACAGCGACCTCGTCGCGGCGTATGCGTCGCAGGACAACCAAGACTCGCCCGACTTCTCCGAGCAGCTGGTCCTGCGCGCTGTCCTCAAGGGCGGCGGAAAGGTCTACGTACGATTGCTCATCACCAACCTTGCTGGCGCCGAAGGGCGCGTGGACGGCAAGGTCCGGGTGCACCTGCCAGACGGTCGGAAGTTCAACGGACGAGTGAAGAAGAAGCGCGACGGCTGGACCTACGGCGATGGCAGGTTCGACGTCACCGTCGGGGAGACACTGCGGCTCATTGCCAGCGTGGGCAGCGCGACGCTGAGCTTTCGAGATGATGCGTTCAGCGTCGACCTAAAGGTCGCATCCACGCTGCCGGCCCTCAGACCCGCTGGAGGCATCGTCGATCAAGGCGGGGCCTTCTACGTCACCACGATTCCGATCCCGCGTGGGCAGCTCACAGGTTCGCTCACGCCCCTCGCTGGCGTCGCTGAGGGTGCACCAGCCGCGCCCGTCGCTCTCGAAGGGGTCGCCAACACCGACCACCGTGCTGGCAACATCGCTCCCTACGCGATGGCACTGCGGACGTTCAGCTTTCGCGAAGAGACCGCTGAGCGAACCACCGTTGTCGGTGGCTTCAAGCGCGGCAAGGCGCTTGGCAGCAGGCGCCAAGGCTGGCTCTACGTTGCCGATGACAAAGGGCTCGTCGCCTACCAACCGGCGCTCGACGTCAGACCCCAGGCCTGGGATGTCGACACCGAGACAGGCTACCGCGTGCCTGGTGTCTTCTATGTCGAGGACGCACGCAAGGCGGCCGCACCGCGTCGCTTCCGGGGGGTGATTCGCGCAAACGCGCTCACCGAGAAGAAAGACGACCTCAAAAACCTCAAGCGGTTAGAGCGCTTCGTTGTGCGTCGTCTCATGAAGCCATGGACCTTCCGCTACAACGATGCGCAGTTCGTGTTCAAGCAAAGGCGCGGCGCAAAAGAGAAGGCGATTCGAGGTCTTGGGACCTATCAAGTCCAGCAGCTCAACGCGGAGGACTGACCGTGACGCCGCATAAGCCAACACGCTCCGGTTGATCCGCGGGCTCGCCGCTGTCCTCACGCGTTGGTCGACGCGCTGGGTTCCCGATCCCTTTGTGATCGCCGTGCTGCTCACCGTTGTGACGGTTGGCCTCGTCTGGGTCATCAACGGGGTCGATCCCCTCACCGCGATTGGTCACTGGGGTGGCCGCGTTGACGGCGACAAGGTTCTCCCGAAAGAGCGCGGCCTCTGGAGCCTGCTCGGCTTTGCGATGCAGGTCTGCGTCACGCTTGTGACAGGACACGCGCTCGCGACCGCGCCGGCCGTTCGGCGCGGCGTTGACAGCATCGTCAGGCGTGTGACGAGCCCGCGAGCAGCGATCGTGGTGACCGCGCTCTTGGCCATGTCCGCTGGTCTTATCAACTGGGCGCTCGGGCTGATTGTCGGCGCCCTCGTCGCGCGTGAGATGGGACGCGCGACGGCTGCTAGAGGGCTGCGGGTCCACTATCCGCTCCTTGGCGCAGCCGGCTATACCGGGCTGATGGTGTGGCACGGCGGGCTCAGCGGCACAGCGCCGCTGAAGGTGACCCTCGAGTCCGAGATTGCCGACATCCTGCCCAACACAGTGCTGGCGCCGGTGCCGCTCGATGAGACCCTCTTCTCGCCGCTCAACCTCGTGGTCACCCTCTTGCTCTTGGTCGGGGTGCCGCTCTTGCTGGTGCTGATGGCACCGCGAGACAGCGACGTTGAGACCATCGAAGGTTGGGCGCCAGCCCACGATCCGCCGCCCCGCGAGCCACAGGACAGCGCAAAGACGCCCGCTCAGCGGCTGGAGCAAAGCCGTCTACTCGCCTGGATCCTCGGCGGGCTGGTGTTGACCTATCTGGTGCTGCTCTATCGTCAGGTGCCGATCAGCAAGCTCGACCTCAACTCGGTGAACCTTGCATTTCTGGGTCTTGGACTGCTGCTCCACGGCGGTCTCACGCGCTATGGCGATGCGGTCGCCGACGCCGCGCGCGGCTGCTCGGGCATCATTGTCCAGTTTCCGTTCTACGCTGGAATCATGGGCTTGATGGCGCTCTCTGGTCTCATGGGCGAGCTGGCGAGTGGCGTCGGTCAGCTCGCGTCGAGCGACACCCTTGGACCGATCACCTTTCTGTCCGCCGGCACGCTCAATCTCTTTGTGCCGTCCGGCGGCGGGCAGTGGGCGATTCAAGGCCCGATCGTCATTGAAGCGGCACACCAGCTCGGCGTTCCCATGGGGAAAGCGGTGATGGCGTTCTGCTATGGTGACCAGTGGACCAACATGCTGCAGCCCTTCTGGGCGCTGCCCTTGCTCGGCATCACTGGCCTGCGTGCCGGCGACATCATCGGCTACACGGCGGCGTTGATGGTGTTGGTGCTGCCTCTCTTCATTCTCCCGCTCGTGCTGATGTGATGATGATCCGAACCATGCGCTCCCGACTCTTCACCCTGACGCTCGCAGCTGGCGCACTCGCCTTTGTGGGCTGTGGCGACAACGACGATGCGTCCGTGTCGGCCGACACGACCGTGTCGGCCGACACGACCGTGTCGGCCGACACGACCGTTGCGGCCGATACGACCGTTGCGGCCGACACGACCGTTGCGGCCGACACGTTCTCGCCGGCCGACACGGTCTCTCCGCCAGACACGGTCTCTCCGCCAGACACCGTGGTCGCGGACGACACCGCTACCGCTCAAGATGCTGTGGACGACACCGGGGTCGCCGATACCCTGGTCGTCGACACCTTGTCGGAGGACACGTCGCCCGTCGACACCACGCCGGAGGACACCGCGATAGCGGACACGAGCGACGTCGACTGGCCGGCCGATCGGCCGGCGGGCCAGTGCGTGACATCGGCCGGCTGTGACGACGGCTTCAGCTGCAGCAGCGCAGTCCCCGGCGGCGTCTGCCTCGGGTGCGGCTCTTGCGCAAGTGGCTACACGTGCAACTTCGGCGCTTGCAACCTCGACTGCGATGGTCTCACCGACTGCCCCGTCGGGCTGCGCTGCCTCAGCTCAGCCGGCGTCTGCGTCTCAACCCCCTGCAGTGATGACACCGACTGCGAAGCGCCCTACGTGTGCGGCGACACCTCCTTGTGTGAGCGGCCTGTGTGCTCGAACGTTGGCGACTGCCCCGCACCTCTGAGCTGTGCCGTCGCGATCGGACGCTGCGTCGAGCCGAACGCTCCGTAAGGTGCCGGTCGCCGCAGATGATGAATCCGGCGTGGCGCTATGTTAACCGACCGTCACGACGTCACGTCGACGTGCACGGATGGGACTGACGACAATGAAGCTGCTTCCGATGCCGCGGGTTGCCCGTGCAAAGATCAACCAAACCTTTGGGCTCGCGGTGGGGCAGTGGAGCCGGTACCGAAAGCTCCAAGCATCGCTCAAGATCCTGGACTGGAGCGCCGCCGAGGTCGAAGCCTGGCAGCTCGAAGAGGTCCGGCGACTGCTCACGCACGCAGGCAAGACCGTTCCCTACTGGCGCGAGGTCTTTCGCGAGACAGGGTTTGCGCCAGGTGACATGCGGGCTGTCAGTGATCTCGCAGCGCTCCCAATCACCACGAAAGCGATGCTGCGCGAGGACCCTGACCGCTTCATCTCCGACGACTTCGACAAGTCCAAGCTCAAGGAGCGGCGCACCGGCGGTTCGACAGGCGAGCCGATGCTCTTTTACTGCACGTTCGATGAGTACGAGACGCAGCTAGCCCACAACATGCGCTCGCTCTACATCGCTGGCGTCAAGCCCGGTGAGCCTCACGCCAAGCTCTGGGGCTACAAAAAAGAGCAGGTCCTCGCCAACCGCGTCGCGCCCCTGACCGGCAGGCTCTTCTTCAATGCCTGGGACGCGACGCCCGAGCGGATGGACAAGTGGCTCGACCACATGGACCGCATTCGCCCGGTCTCGATCTATGGCTACGCCTCAGCGCTGCACGAGTTCGCGCAGCATGCGGCGCGCGTGGGACGCCAACCTCAAGGTCTGCGCGTCGCGCTGAGCACCGCGGAGAAGCTCTATGCGGGCCAGCGACGCGACATCGCCGAGGGACTCGGGGCGACCGTGATCGACTGCTACGGCAGCACCGAGGTTCCGCGCCTCGCGAGCGAGCATCCTGATGGCTACATGTACTGGATGTCGGACGCTGCAGCCCACGAGTTCGTCGCCGACACCAGTGCGCCCGATGCCGACCCGCGGATGCTGCTGACGTCGCTTCAAGCCTGGGCGATGCCGCTCATCCGGTATGACATCGGCGACAACATCACGCTGCTCGACGAGCCGGACGCACCGCCCCCGTCGCTGCCGTTTCCGCGGATTGGCCTAGGGATCGGCCGCACGCTGCATGTCTTTGCGTTGCCCAACGATCAGCGCATCAACAGCTACTACTTCTACCAACGCCTCTTTCCGCTCGAGCGAGTCGCGCAGTTCCAGATCCAGCACCTGGAGCTCGGGCTCATTCGGATCGTCATCATCGCCAAGGAGGGCGAGGGCAGGAACGCGGTCGATGAGGTCAAGGGCGCTGTCGCCGGGTTCGTCGAGCGTTATGGCGACAGCGTCGAGCTGCAGGTCGACCTCGTCGAGGACATCGAGCGGACGGCTCGAGGCAAGCGTCCCCTCATGCGTTCGTGGGTCGCCGAGGACAAGGCTTGGTCTCCGGAATCGAACCCTGCGGCGCAGTCGTAAGCGTTGCGCTGAGCGCGAGCGGCCCTCAAGCTGGTAGACATGACGACCCACTCTCGTGCCCACGACGATCTTCGGATCTCTGAGATCCGTCCCCTTCTGCCGCCGGCGATTCTTCTCGAGGAGATCCCCGTCAGTGAAGCGGCGGCATCGGTTGTGACCGCCGGACGTGCCGCCGCAAGTGCTATCGTCAACGGGCTCGACGACCGATTGCTGGTCATCTGCGGTCCGTGTTCGATCCACGATGTCGTGGCGGCGCGCGAGTACGGCAGACTCCTCAAAGCAACCGCGGACCGCCTCGCCGACGACCTATGCATCGTCATGCGAGTCTACTTCGAAAAGCCCCGTACGACCGTCGGCTGGAAAGGACTCATCAACGATCCTGCACTTGATGGGAGCTTCGAGATCAACCAAGGGCTTCGCGCGGCTCGGGGCCTCCTGCGGGACCTGGCCGAGCTCGGCGTCGCAAGCGGTTGCGAGTTCCTCGACACGATCACCCCTCAGTTCATCGCCGACCTCGTGAGCTGGGGCGCAATCGGCGCACGCACCACCGAGAGCCAGGTCCACCGGGAGCTCGCCAGCGGCCTCAGCATGCCGGTTGGGTTCAAGAACGGCACTGGCGGCAGCATCAAGCTGGCGACCGACGCCGTGCGCGCCGCAAGCTCCGGCCACAGCTTTCTGTCGGTCACCAAGCAAGGCCTAGCCGCGATCGTGCGCACCCAAGGGAATGAAGCCTGCCACGTGATTCTAAGGGGCGGAACGTCGGGACCGAACTATGGCGCCGAAGCCGTCGCCCGGATCGCATCAGAGATCGAAGCCGCGGGTCTTCCACCGCGCTTGATGGTCGACTGCAGCCACGCCAACAGCGGCAAAGACCACGATCACCAGCCGGTCGTAGCCCAAGCCGTCGCGACCCAGATCGCCACGGCCGAGCACGCCGACGCCATCGTCGGCGTGATGCTCGAGAGCCACCTCGTAGGCGGACGTCAAGATGTCGGAGACGACCTCAGCGCGCTCCGCTACGGCCAAAGCATCACGGACGCCTGCATGGCTTGGGAAACGACGGTACCGGTTCTAGAGCGCTTCGCCGAAGCGGCAAGATCGCGCCGCGCAAGCAAGCCCTAACGCACAGCAACCCAAACGCGCCAACGCTTACGCTTACGCCTACGCCTACGCCTACGCCTACGCCTACGCTTACGCCTACGCTTACGCTTACGCCTACGCTTACGCACACGCCTACGCCTACGCCTACGCTTACGCTTACGCCTACGCTTACGCCTACGCTTACTCACACGCTTACGCTTACGCTTACGCCTATGCCTACGCCTACAAGTGCTGGGTGAGGCGTGGTGGGTCCTGGGCGTATGCGTAAGCGCAGGCGTGCTGGGCGAGGCGTAGGCGAGTCCTCGCGACGCTGACGAATGCCCCGCGGCTGCGCTAGCGACGCGGCTGCGATTGGCGTTACGTGTTCTTTGCCCTCGCTCGCCGCTTTGCGCGCACCCGCGCGACGAATCGGCGGGCCGTCTCTAGGTCTTTGCGAGCACCAAAGACCCACAGCGCGAATGGATAGAGAGCCAGGAACACCAACCCCGCTGCGAGCGAGATCCAGAGCGAGGCATCGAGCCACAGCGCCATCATCAACCCGCCGGGGACGGTGGCGACGATGGCGGCCAGAATGACGCGGGCAACCTCGGCGAAGTCGGCTGAAAGGTCGATCATTCGTCGCATCGCGATGATGCGGACGAGGTTGAACACGCTCAGCGAGGTGGCGGTCGCGATCGCTGCGCCATAGACGCCGTACCTCGGGATGAGGATGACGTTGAGCCCGACGTTGAGGACGTTTAGAGCGATCGTGTTGAGCAGCTCGAAGCCGGAGTGGCCCGCCATCAGCAACGCTGCCTGTGCCGGTCCCGCCGCGGCGTTGACGAGAAAGCCCGCTGCCAAGATCGGCACGAGGTCCCAGTACGCCACGTAGGAGTCGCCAAAGGTCTGCAGGACGAGAGGGGCCGCGAGGCTGACTGCAATCGCCACTGCGAGGTAGAGGGTGAGTGTCCAGCGTGCGACCTGGCGGTACACGTGGACGAGCTCGTCGCGGTTGCCTTCGGCCATCAGACCAGAGAGCACGGGGGCGAGGCTGGTCCCGAAGGCGAGACGGACCTTCTTGACCACGCCGCCGATCATGGCGGCGACTCCGTAGAACGCCACGAGCTCGCGTGCATCGGGAAAGAACGCCGCGATCATGATCACATCGATGCGGCTGAGCAGAAAGTTGAGCGGTTCGGTGAGGCCCTGCGGGAGGGAGAATCGAATCAGATCTCGGTCGATAGGCGCCCGCCAGATCGCTCCGAACGTGAGGGCGGTGAAACGCCGCTTGAAGAGCCAGAACGCGACGACTGCACCGAGGTAGGCCGATGCATTAAACGCGATGATGAGAGCGTCGGAATCGAAGCCGAGTCCATAGGCTGGCACGGCCGTGAGAAAGAGCAGGGCTGGGATGGCGATGTTTTTGACGATGACGAACGCGAGCATGTCGCTGCGACCACGCAGCGCAAAGAGGAAGAGCTGTGTGACCGCTGAGCCGGGGAGGGCGAGAGCCATGAGGGCGAGCCAGCGCGACCCCTCCGCGTCGCCTGATATCAGCAGTGGCGCGACGCCGATGAGGATGCCTGTCGCCACCAGCGAGAGCAGGACCGTGACCCGAAACGCTGTTCCGACCACCGAGGCGACGTGAGCGGGCGCCGACGCGCTGTTTGCGTCCTCCAGGTCGGCCATGGGGACATGCCGCAAGAGGCCTTTGTCGAGGCCAAGCACCGACAGGCGGAGGGCGATGACGACGAACTGGCTCGCGAGGATGTAGGTGCCGAGGATCTCCTCGCCGAGCACCCAGCTGATCGCGACCAGAAACAAGGTGTCGATGATGCCGATCAGCGTCCCGAGGAAGTTGATAGCACTTCCCTTGGCCACCACGGTCGCGTGACTGGGCGGCGCGGTCTGGCCCGAGTCGTTCGGGGCTGGCGGGTCACTCATGCGCTTGCCACGTCGATCACCGAGCGAACGTCGCGGGCGTTTTGGGGGCGCGTCAGCATCGGCCAAGTGGACGCACTCGGTTGGGGTTCGTCAAGGACCGCCCGCGGTGTCCCGTCCGCGACTGCGACGTGCCACGGCCGCACAGACCGCTAAAGTCGAGGCAGGGACGGGCCAGCCGTAGTAGGCTCTGGGCCGTCACGGAGGTTGCGCATGGCCAAGACCGGCGAGTCCGTCGTTGCAGCGGGCAAGATGGAAACCAGCGACGCGGAACTGCTCAGCGCGCTCATCGAGGGCGGCGATGAGCGCACCGAACTCGACCGGGAGACCGGCCGAAACCGCTACTTTGCCAACCCCGTCCACAGCCACGACGTCTTCAACCGGGGAAGCTGCACCGCAGGCATGCTCAACGGCCGCAGCCGGGTGGTTGCGCGTGAGTTCCTCTCTCGTTACGACGCGCTCAACTACGACTCGCTCGTCGAGGAGCAGTCCTTTCGCCTCAAGAATCTCGTTCGCTCCGCCCACAACGAGCCCTTCGACGTGTTCTTCGGTCCGTCAGGCACCGACCTTGCCTATCTGCCAACACTCTTTCAGCGGCTCCTCTATCCCAACCGACCACTGATGCAGCTCATGTCGTGCCCTGAGGAGCTAGGCAGTGGCTCGAGAGCCGTCGCGGCGGCTCGGCTCTATGGTCGCCAGAACCAATTCGGTCATGCGCTCGAACAGGGGGCTCCGGTCGACCCTGGTGCGCCCGAACCTCGGGTCGTCGAGCTCGACGCCCGCGATGCTGAGGGGCGTATTCTCCACCGCCGCGACAAGATTGTGCAGCTCGTCGGTGACCACCCGGACGCCGCGATCGTCGGCAGCCTAGTGTTCGGATCAAAGTCGGGGATTAAAGACGACCTCGACGTGATCGACGACTACGGCGACCACGTGATGTGGGTCGTAGACTTGTGTCAGTTCCGTGTTGAGCCCGTGCTCCTGCACGACCTGCTACAGCGCGGCGCCATGGTGATGCTAACAGGCAGCAAGTTCTTTCAGGCACCGCCGTTCTGCGGGGCGCTCTTGGTGCCGCGCCGCTGGACTGAACGGCTGCGGCGCGTCGACGGGGCGCCGGTGGCGCCCTTTGGCAAGATCTTCAGCGCTCATGACGTCCCGTGGGCTCTCGACAACGTCCGGCGACATCTACCCGCCAAGGAAAACCGAGGTCTGCGCCTGCGATGGCAGATCGCTCTCGACGAGATGGAGAGCTACGCAGGCTGGCCCCGCCACGTGAGCAATGCGCTGATCGACGAGTGGAACCGCGAGGTCAGTGCGCTCGTGTCTGGGCATCCAAGCTTTCGCATGATGCCCGATCAGCACAAGACGAACGCTTCGATCATCTCCACGCAGGTCCTTGCTGGCGGCCGCGAACTCTCGCACGACGAGCTCCGACGGCTCTACCACGACGTCTTGACGACCGAGCACGACGGGCTCAGTGGCGGCGCGCGCCGGGTCTTCTTTGGCCAACCCGTTCGGTACGGTGACCGCTCGTTCATTCGGCTCGCTATCGGCTCTCCTACCGTGCGTTGGATGCTTGAGCGTGGGTCGCTCTTCATCGATGACGATGTCCGACTCGTCGACATCATCGCCAGCTTCGCTGAGCGGCTGGCGTGACGGGGCCCAGTGAGCCTGGGATCGCCGCTGAGCTTGTGAGCGATCCGCGTCGCGCCGCAGCCGACTCGTTCCGACGCATTCGCAGCACGTTGGGCGAGCGGGACACATCCGTCATCGGCGTTGACCTCGACGCTCTCCGCTGCCGGTTGGCGGCGCTACGCGCTGCGTTTCCAGAGTCCGTTCGGCACGCGGTTGCCATCAAGACGATGCCACATCCAAAGATGCTGGCTCACCTCTTGGCACAAGGGTTCGGTCTCGAAGCTGCCTCGCTAGAGGAAGTGATGCTGGCGCTCGACGCGGGTGCCAGACCGAGCGACCTGATCTTCGATTCGCCCGCAAAGACGCGGGCTGAGATCGCCTGGTGCGATGCTCACTGCCCCGGGATGCTGCTCAACGCCAACTCGCTGACGGAGCTTCGGCGATACCCGGAAGCGCCGAGCTTCCAGGTCGGGCTGCGCATCAATCCAGAGGTCGTGACCGGGGCGCCTGCTGCCTACGACGTCAGCACCGGCCGCAGCAAGTTCGGTGTTCCTGCCAGCCATCCCCAGTCCGAGCTCGTTTCGGCTAGCGTCGCCGCTGGCGTCACCGCACTCCACATGCACATCGGTAGCCAAGTTCCCACCTGCGACGCGCATATCGATGGCGTCGGACGTCTTCTGTCGCTCGCTTCGGTCATCGACCGGGCACGCGCGGCCACCGGCGACCCACGGCGCATCACCACCATCGACATCGGCGGCGGCGTGCGGGCTGAGGCTCCGGGCGTGTTCGACCTCATGGCGAGCTACGGCGAGCGCCTAGCGTCTGAACGGGAGGCGCTCTTTGGCTATGAGGTTCGGACCGAGTTCGGTCAGTGGATTCACACCGATGCGGGCTGGGTCGCCACGAGGGTGGAGACCGTCGAGGATCGTGCCGTGCCGATGGCGTTCGTTCATCTCGGCGCCGACTTCTTCATGCGCGACGTGTATCGCGATTCGGGAGTGCCGGCTGGCGTGAAGTACGGCTTCGGGGTGGTCAAGCACGACGGGCGGGTGCTCATCGCAGGCGCGCCGGCCGTGGAGACGCAGACCTACGATGTGGTCGGTCCACTTTGTTTCGCTGGCGACGTCCTAGCGCGCGATCTGACGTTGCCAGTGCTCGAAGAAGGCGACTGGCTGGTGATCGTGGGCACCGGCGCGAACACCCTTGGCCTTTGGTCGAGCCACTGTAGCCGCGCGGTTCCGATGGTGGTGGCGATGGAGGGCGAGCGGGCGGATGTCTGGAGCCTGCGTCGTCTTCCCGGTTAGCGTTTCGAATGCAATTGGCGATGACGTGCGTGGTTCGCTCCACGCGGGTCCAGGGGCGCAGCTCGTGGGTGATCTCGAGATCGACAGGAGCTGCGCCCCTGGACCCGCGTTGCCGCGGCTCAGGTCGGTCGCTGGCCGCTTCCCGCAGCGACGATGAGCGCGAGCTGACGCTTCATGTTCTTCGTCACGTCAAAGCGCTCATGGATGAGGTCACGACCTCGCTCGCCCATGGCTTCCGCCCGTGCGTGGTCGGCCGCCACGAACTGGAGCGCCTCGATGAGCGTTGGCACGTCGTTCGGATCGGCCAGGGCACCGGTCTCGCCTGTGACGACCACCTCGGGGATGCCGCTGAGCCGTGTCCCGACGACCGGTCGCGCAACGGCGAACGCTTCGAGCGTGACATTCGGAATGCCGTCGATGTTGCCCGTCTTGTCTCGCAGCGACGGCGCGACCAGCGCGTGCGCTTGTCCGAGCAGCTCAAAGACACGGGCGTTGGGGACGCTGCCGGCGAAGGTCACCCGGTCCGCAACGCCCTGTGCGGTCGCCAGCGCCTCGAGGGCGGAGCGCTCCGGGCCGTCGCCCACGATGGTGAGCCGCCCGGGCGCGCCGCCGGCAAGCGCCTTGATCAGCACGTCGAAGCCTTTCTTTGGCACCAGACGGCCAATCGATAGCCAGCGCGGGCCGTCATCGGCGGCGGCGGGGTAGGGGAGGGGAGCCGGCAGCTTGTCGAGGTGGAGGCCGTGATAGACAAGGTGTACGCGGTCCGCGGCCGTGCCGGCGCGCTCTTTCAGGTGCTTGACGTTGTGGCCGGTGCACGACAGCACAACCTCCGCGCCCTGGACCTTGTCGGCGATGATGTTGTCGTCCTTCCAGAGACCCACCGCGTGAAACGTCACGCCATACGGCAGGCCCGTGAGCTTCGACAGGCACATCGTCAGCTCGGTGTGGTAGCTGCCGAAGTGAGCGTGTAAGTAGCGGTACCGCGCCTGGACGTCATCAGCGACGGAGGCCGCCGCGAGGAGCATCGCGCTCATCCGCGCGCGCTGGCGCTGTGTCCGGTGCGGCAGGCCGAGGATCCACCGCTCAGCGCGGGCGAAGCGAATCGGGTGTCGCGCCGCCCACGCCAGGCCCTTGGCGACCCAGAGGGCAGGCGCGCCGAGGTAGCGGGTCCGCGCTTCGATCGCTGCGAGGTAGCCCGACAGGTCGTCGCGCTCGATGCGAAACCCAGCGAGGGTATGCACTTCGCCGCCAATCTCCTCCATGTGCTCCATCTCGCGATGGATGAAGGTCTGGGTGGGTTCGGGAAAGCCCCAGACGACCCAGAGGGTGTCGGCAAGGGCGGCACGGATCTCTTCAGCGCTCGGTTCGCTCATGGCGGCATCTCGCGCACCTGCCACACAGACCGTCAAGCAGGAGATGGCTCCGTGCTGGTCAGTGCTGGCCAGTGTCGCGTCGACGCGGTAGGAGCGAACGGCTCCACTGAGCGAGGTAGTAGAAGGTGAAAGTACTCGTCACCGGCGCCGCCGGCTTCATAGGCTCGTCCGTCACGCGCAGGCTGCTCGAGCGCGGCGACGAGGTCGTCGCCGTCGATAACCTCAATGACTACTACGATCCGTCGCTCAAGCGGGCGCGCCTGTCGGCCCTTGGCATCGATGTTCGGCAGCTTCAGTCCGGCAATGCCCTCAAGAGCGAGACCTTCCCGGGCCTGACGTTCCGCTGCGCCGACATCACCGATTCGCGCGCGCTGCTCGGCCTTGCGGCTGGTCGTCGGGCCAGCGACTCCTCCAGCGGTCCGGTCTCGCACGTGTGCCACCTCGCCGCCCAAGTCGGCGTCCGCTACTCGATCGACAACCCAGACGCTTACATCCAGTCGAACCTGGTCGGGTTCGCGTCGATCCTGCAGCTCTGTCGCCAGGTCGGCGTCGAGCATCTCGTGTACGCATCGAGCTCATCCGTCTACGGGCAAAACCGCGAGGTTCCCTTCTCGACCGACCACCGTGTCGACCATCCCGTCAGCCTCTACGCCGCTACCAAGCGCAGCAACGAGCTGATGGCGCACTCGTACAGCCACCTCTACAAGTTCCCTGCAACGGGCTTACGCTTCTTCACGGTCTATGGCCCTTGGGGACGGCCCGACATGGCGTCGTTCAAGTTCGTTCGCGCCATCCTCGAAGGTCAGCCGATCGACGTGTTCAACCACGGGGACATGCAGCGGGACTTTACCTACGTCGACGACATCGTCGAGGGCGTGATCCGCGTGCTCGACAAGCCTCAGCCTGCCCCCGCTGACGCGCCAACCGAAGCGCAGCACCGGGTCTACAACATCGGCAACCGCACGCCGATTCGACTGCTCGACTTCATCAAAGCCATCGAAGACGCGCTGGGCATCAAAGCCACCAAGAACATGATGCCGATGCAGCCTGGCGATGTGCCTGTGACGTGGGCTGACACCTCTGGGCTTGAGCGCGACTATGGCTACGAGCCAAACACGTCGCTCGCCGAGGGCGTCGCACGCTTCGTCGCGTGGTACCGAGACTTCTACGACACCTGAGAGGTGTCGGCGCCTCGCGTCTGGCTACGTCTCGTCGAGCAGCGGGGCAACCATGGCGCTGAAGAGCTGACTCGAGCGATGCGCCCGCACGTAGTCGGGCGTGATACGCGGCACGAGGGCCTTGGTGCGGACGGACGCGTACCAGTGGACGATCCGGGTCTCGGCGCCGGCGACCCGGCTCAGGTCCGGCGAGCGCGTCGCCCGAAACCAGTGCTCTGAGATCTCGGGTCCCAGCGGATAGAACACGGCTGGGCGGTGCACCACGAGCGGGCCGTGAGCTGGCTCAACGTGGTTGTCCCAGTCAGCCACGGTCTGTTGCAGCAGGTGCGTGCCCAAGGCGAACCTCACGAGCTGCTGCGATGGCGGCAGCGCGAGCATGTTGGTGAGCAGCGTGGCGACGAACGGGTGGCCTGGGGCGGCCCCAAACACGGCGTTGTTGACCGCACGCGGGTACCAGTCGGCGATACGATCGAAGCCCAGGTAGCCGCGGGGCGCGCGCCTGAGCAGGTCACGCAGCGCCGTCTGGAGGTAGGCACGCCCTTTGATCGCTGGCGACCGCGACTGCTTGACCCAGCTCGGAAAGACGATGTGCTCTTCGCCGCAGAAGACGCCGCTCGACGCTCGGAGGGCATCGAGGCTCTTGAGCGTGACGGTGTCGAGGTCGAGGTAGACCCCGCCTTCGCTGTAGAGGATGCCGGCACGGACCATGTTGGCGCGAGCTGCAGGCTGGCTGAGCTTTGCAAAGAGTGCTTGCAGTCGGTCGCCGTCAGGACAGGCGCCGAGCACTGCCGCCGGGTCGAGGGTCCGTGCTTCGAATCCACGTGTCTCGTTGAGCCATGGCCACCAGCGTGTGCTGTCGAGGGGGTCGGCATGGTGCAGCACCACGCGGTCGAAGCCGCCGCGGAGTGCGGCCGTGCGAATGGCAAGCGCATGCACCCACGGGAGCTCAGTGCCAAACCAGATGAAGTGGGCGGTGCTGGGGATCATCGGACTCGCTTCTACACCCTCGCCACGGTAAGAGCCACGGTGTGACGACCGACGACCCAAGCACCGCCCCTAGCGCGCCGCCTGCGCGTCGGCTCAGCGCCGAGGATCCGCGCACCGCCGGGGACTCGTCAGCCCTCACGGCGGCAGCTCGTCGAGCGCTTGCTGCCGAGCACCGCCTTCCCGACTTTGTGATCGTTGGCGCGCAGAAGTGTGGGACGTCATCGCTTCACCACATCCTGGCTCAGCACCCGCAGGTCTTCATTCCGACCGGCGAGGTCTTCTTCTTCGACGTCGATGACGTCGATCAACACCCAGACTTCAACGTCCACGTGGGCGATGAGTGGGTGAGCCACGACTGGGAGGGCGACTTCGAGCGCTACCTGGCTTGGTACGCGGACTTCTTCAGCCGAGCGCCATCGGGGGCGATGCTGGGTGAAGACTCCACCACGTACCTCGCCTCGAGGGTGGCACCGCAGCGGATCGCCGAGACGCTTCCCGACGCCAAGATCATCATCATGCTGCGCGACCCGGTCGCGAGGGCCTACAGCCACTACTGGCACGGCGTCCGCATGGGCCGTGGCACACGCACGTTCGAACAAACGCTGACCCAACAGCCGGGAAACCTTCTGCGGCGTGGACGCTATGCCGAGCAGATCCGGCGCTACCAACAGTGGTTTCCTGCCGAGCGGCTTAAGGTGCTCTTCTTCGAGGAGTTCGTCCGCGACACCCAGGCTGCTGTTGACGCGATCTGCGCCTGGCTAGGTCTGGCGTCGTCCGTGTCGCTCGACGACATCCAGACCCACCGGAACGCGGCGAGCGCACCGCTATCGCCGACGCTCAAGCGCGCCTGGAACCAGCTCAAGCAGCCCTTCTCCTCAGGCCGCTACACGCGGCACCTGCCGGGCACGCCGGGCTTCGTTCCGCCGAGCCAGCGCCAACAAGCCCGCGAGAGCTGGCTCGCTGCGGCCTACGACCGGGTCAATGAAGGGCGCACGCGGCGGCGCTACCCACCGATCAAACCCGAGACACGGCGCCTGCTCGAGCAGCACTTTCGTCGGGAAAACGCCCAGCTCTCCGAGCTCCTCCAACGGGACGTGTCCGAGCTCTGGTCCTACATGCCGGGCGCCGGCGACTAGCCCAGCGACAGGGCCGTGCGTCTGCGCCCGCATTTCCCCGCACGCTGCTAGTGCCTCCGTCCTCACCTGTTGCCAAGCCCGCACAGGGATTGTCGGCATGCAGGACGGGTTAGCGCACGATGATGGTGTAGGGCATCATCGTGAGCGTCAGCTCCTTGGCCATTAGCTGGGTGAGCAGACGCACAAGCCCAAGCGCGCGCTCTCCCACTGCCCCGGGGAGCTGTCGCGCAAGCTGCTCAAGCTTGAGCGTCGGCGCGACGAGCCGGGTTGGATCGCTGTCGAACATGTCCATGAACGAGCGCTGCTTTGGGTAGCTGACGAGCTCGACGGCGCTGACCTTCTTTTTGGCGCGCTTTGCGACCGACGCGATCGCTTCCTCGACGCCACCAATGCGGTCGACGAGGCCGACCTCGACGGCTTCCTTACCGGTCCAGACGCGGCCCTGGGCGACCTTGTGGACAGCGTCGTAGGACATGTTGCGACCGCGGGCGACCTTGTTGACGAACGTCTGATACGTCTCCTCCATGTTCTTGCGAAAGACCGCGCGCTCGCTGTCGGAGAAGCGTCCCATGGGCGAGAAGAGCCCGGCGTTTTTGCCCCGCGACAAGATGACGGTGTTGACGCCGATCTTGTCCATGAGCCCTTTGTAGATGAGCTTGCCGCCGAACACGCCGATCGAGCCGGTGAGCGTCATCTCTTCGGCGAGGATTTCCTTACCGGCGCTTGCGATGTAGTAGCCACCGGACGCCGCCGTGTTGCCCATTGAGACAACGACGGGGCGCTTCTTGCCGAACTGCTTGAGCGCTCGCCAGATGACGTCGCTGGCAAGCGCGGAGCCACCGGGGCTGTCGACGCGAACGACCATGCCGACCACCTGCGGGTCGCGATCGATGTCGGCGATAGCGCTCACGACGTCATCGGAGGCAATGACTGCGCTGTCGCCGAACATGTCTGGCGCACGGCGACCGCTCACGATCGGTCCCTCGAGGGTGAGCAGCGCGATGCGCGGCCGGTCGCTATCGGTGACCTTGTCGGTCTTCGTCAGCAGCTCGAGCACACCGAAGATCGAGCCCAGATCCGGCGCCTCGCGGGGCGCGGGGAACGCACGCGTGGCGGCGCCGGTCGATTTCTTCAGCTTTGCGATGAGCTCTGGCCAGTAGGACAGGGCGTCGACGAGTCCACGCTTCTTCGCGTCCTCGGCGCTCAGGAGACCGTCGTCGAAGATCGCGTTGATCGCGCCTGGGCTGAGCTTTCGGTGACGTTGAATCCCGCCGAGAAGCGAGCTGTAGAGGCTGTCGAGCATCGCGTCGAACGCCTTGCGACTGGGCTCCGACATGGTCCGCAGCGTCATCGGCTCCGCAGCCGACTTGAACTTGCCAACAGCTTCCATGTCCATCTCGAGACCGAGCGTCTCCATCATGTCGCGGTAGTACGCGATCTCGGCCCGGAGGCCGGTGAGAAAGAGCGTGCCCTCGGGCACGACGTGAACCTCATCGGCGGCGCTCGCGACCAGCATCTGGCCACTGGATGCCGACTCCATGTGAGCGATGACCTTCTTGCCGCGTGTTCGCGCGTCCACGAGCGCACGTGCCAGAGACTCCAGCTGCGCCGTGCCAAAGCCAGCGCCGCCAATCCGAAATACGAGCGTCTTGACGGCGGGGTTTCGTGCCTCGCGATCGATGGTCTGCAGCAAGTTCGTAAAGTTGATGCCGCGATCGAAGTCGAAGACGTCCCACTGGTTGTTGGCTTCGTGGACAGGACCCGAGAGCTTGAACACGCGCACGGGGGATACGCTCGCGTCGGCTTTGGCGTCCACACCGTTGATGACGGGCCACTCGGCGTGAGCTGTCGATGTTGCAAACACCAGCAGGCCGAGGGTGACGAAGGGGACCAAGAGCCGGCGGCAGGTCGCAGTTGCAAGCGTGTTCAGCATTGGCCCATGCCTCGAAGTCGCGGGGTTGTGGTGCGCAGACGCCCAGGAGGGGCGGAGCGGTCGACGGAGCGCTCGTGATGACGAACCTCGCCCCAGCGTGCCCTATTCCGCCGTGTCGAGCCAACGGCCGTCGAGCATTCGGTGCGGCAGGGAGGACCGGGAGAGCACTTGATGGGACCGCAGTCGCTCCTCCTTTGACAGTGAGCGGCCCATGCCTGAACGGTGGCCCGCCATCTTGTAGGGGTGGTAGCCGGTCATGAGGTTGAACGCCGCTTGGGGCCGGTAGCGCTCAAGCCAGTCGATCGCAGGGATCGTGCAACAGTCGAGGTGGCCAGGCATCACAAGGTGGCGGACCACGATCTGCTCCGTGTCGGCGATGCCCGCCAGGAGCGGCGTGATCGTCTCCCAGTACCGGTCGACCTGGGCGAGCTTTTTGCCGCATCGCCCCGGGCCGAACTTCAGATCGATGAGCCAGGTGCCAACGATCCCCGTCAGCGCGTCGATCGCGGCGGGGGTGGACCATAGGTTGGTGTTGAAGACCACGTGAGTATCAGCAGGGCACAGCGCGAGGGTGCGAAGAATGAAGAGGATGCTCGTGTCTGGCACGCCCCCAACGAAGTTGACGTTGGTGGCGCCCTCACCGCGGCGCTGAGCGATGCGCTTTGCCAGCGCGGCAGGTGGAAGCTCCACGCCATGAGCGCTCGGCGACCAGACCGGGCCGTGGTCGCTGCAGAACGCGCAGCGCATGCTGCAGCCAGCGAGGTAAACGGTGTGGCTAGGCGTAAACACTGACTCCTCACCGAAGTGAACGTATTCTTTGTAGACGCGCGCTTGCTCACCGAGGCCGCAGCGGCCCAGCTCGCCGGCCAGCCGGTTCACATGGCACCGCTCTGCGCAGACGTCACATCGAGCGTACGCTTGCTGTGCCCAGGTGATGGCCGACTCGACCCGCTGGAGATCGAGTCCGCGCGACAGGTCGATGCCGCGATCCACGGCTGGGGTCTGGGTTTTGGGGTCGGTGATGTTGGCTCCGCGGGTGCGTCGGTCCACACGGTAGCAGGTTCGCCACGGTGCGGCGGGTTTCAAGCGCTGACGTCCGCGACGAGAGGCACGCAGCGACGGTCGCTGACGCCTGCCGTCTGGGTCGCAACAAAGGTCGGCCGCTCCTGACGGTTGTGATAGCGTTGGGGACGTGAAGATTCTTGTCGCCGGCTTCGATCAACCCGAGACACGCCGTTTGAGCACAGGCTTTCGGACGCGCGGGCACCAAGTGCTCGGGGCTGTCGGGCGGCATGGCGCGCGCACCTTCGTCAAGGTGGTCACGCCCGATTGCATCGTCCTGCCGGAGGGCGACGAGGGGGCGCAGGTCGCCGAGTGGCTTGATGGCATCGCACTCGACATTCCGCGGGTGGCCGTGGCGATCGGCGCCGACGCCCGTAAAGCGCTTGCCGAGGTGGAAGGCGCTGTCGGTGACTCGCCGAGTGTGCCGCCCACCCGCGCGCTTGAGGAGCGCCCCGGTCCGACAGGTGCCAACCCTGCCTTGGCCGTGACGATGCCCGCGATCGACGCGCGCGAGATCGTCGAGGCCGCGGCGCAGCGCGGAAAGCTGGAGCGCAAGAGCGCGCCACCGCGGCCACGCTCAGGCAAGCGCACGCGGCCGGCAAAGCCCCCACCGTTGCCATCGGCCGCAGCGGTGGTCGATGAGGAGCCGCTGGAGCTCTCAAAAGAGTCAGGCGACGTCTTTGACGACGGGGCGCCAGGGTTCGGCTTCGACTATGTGTCACAGAGCCACACCATGCCGCCAACGACGCCAGCCCGCCTGTTGGGCAAAGGCGTCGAGGTCACCGGAGAGGTCAAGACCCGACCTGACGGAGAGGCGACGAGCAAGGGCGACGGCGCCGTGACGTTGGTTGCGGTCGACGAAACGGATGACTTGCCGACACCTGACGCGAGCGGGTTGCCCCGCGAGGACAGGCTCAAGGGTGGCCGGCGCAAGCGCGCGATGGCTGCCACACAAGTCCCTGACTACAACGAGCCGCGGGTGGTTGGCGCGGGCATCG